>JAKSLD010000009.1 GCA_024401395.1 Bacteroidales bacterium | reverse complement strand
CCCCAGTGATATGTTAGATTCTCTACTGAAAGATAGTTCATTGTAATTCCTAATTAGCAATTTTATTGCAAGCTCCTAATTGTTTGTAAAAAACAAACTTTTGTTATTATTGAGATGTATGATCTGCATATAGGCTAGGTATAGGCTGTATATAGAGAGCGTTAAGAGAGTGTATAGAAATTTCACAGAGTACATAATGATAATATTTGTGATGGTACGTAGTGAGATATTGGTTTACCATTACGGAGCCAATCACGGATCTGAGTTGACGAGACATCGAACTGAGGAGCGGCATCCATGACAGAGATGCGAGCGCCCTCCACGGGAGATACAGGCATATTATCGCGAGGATATACCAATATATCGCACATATCGAAGATAGCCTGAGCTTCGCGCCAACGAGGGAGGCCAGGCACGTTATCGGCACCCATTATCATAGTAAAACGAGTATCGGGATAACGTTCAGACAAAGCCCTCAGTGTATTGATAGTATAAGAAGGAGTTGGGAGAGAGAGCTCTATATCGCAAGCGTGCATACGGGGGTCAATCTCGGCAGAGCGGCGAAGCATTTCGAGGCGCAATTCACTAGGCATCAGTTCCTTATTCACCTTGAAAGGATTCTGAGGGCTGACTACGAACCATATTTCATCGACATAGTCATTATTCAGAATCCACTGAGCGAGCATAAGATGACCGTTATGCACAGGATTAAAAGAGCCGAAATAGAGACCTACCCTACTCATATTACTCCATACCTAAGAAATTCTTCACTACAGAATAAGCCTCAGCGAGAGCCTTATCGAGGTCGTCATTAATTATCACCCTATCGAAATTAGGGGCATGAGAAATCTCCTCGGCAGCCTTAGCCACGCGCTGTTCGATTTTCTCCATAGAATCAGTAGCGCGACCAATGAGGCGCTTACGGAGTTCCTCTACAGACGGAGGCATGATGAAAATGCTGAGAGCATTCTCTCCGAACTGACGCTTAATATTCTCGCCACCTTTGACATCGACATCAAATACGACAGTCTTACCCTCGGCAGCCACGCGGTCGATTTCGGAACGGAGAGTACCATAGAAGCAACCAGAATAGACCTCCTCATGCTCAATGAAATCGCCCTTTTCTATACGGGCGCGGAATTCATCGGCAGAGAGGAAATAATACTCCACGCCATGTTTTTCCTCGCCACGAGGTGCACGGCTAGTAGCCGAGATAGAAAAACCGAGAGGCAAGCCCTGCTTAAGGAGGTAATTGATAATAGTAGACTTACCCGAGCCCGAAGGAGCCGAGAAAATGAGGATCTTGTTCATATTCCTAGTGTTTTTAGAGAACGTTAAGTACCTGCTCCTTAATCTTTTCCAGTTCATCCTTCATTTGGATGACAAGGCGCTGGAGGTTAGCCTCATTAGCCTTAGAGCCAAGAGTATTAATTTCGCGACCCATTTCCTGAGCGATGAAACCAAGTTTCTTACCAGGTTCAGGTTCATTAGCCATAGTCTCGCGGAAATATTTGATATGCTGAGCGAGGCGAACCTTCTCCTCATTGATATCAAGCTTCTCGATATAGAAAATCATCTCCTGCTCGAGTCGGTTAGTATCGATATTAGCAGAACCTACTATTTCATTAAGGCTAGACTCAATACGCTGGCGCACTTTAGTAATTCGAGCCTGCTCATATTGAGGCACTTCACCGAGATACTGCTCGATTTTAGCCACATGAGACTCGAGATCCTTATGGAGCGACTCACCCTCGCGCTTACGGAAATCGATGAGAGCATCGCAAGCGGCGTTGAGGACATTCTGGAGAATATTCCACTCATCCTCGGTGAGGACAGGCGTTTCCGTCTTGATGGTATCTGGGAGAGGCATAGCGAGGCGCAAGATCATTGCCTTATCATCTACTCCGAGACCGTTAGCTATTTCGAGGAGCTGATTGAAATAAGACTCGACAACCGGGCGATTGATTTGAGCTGTGCGCTCATCGGAAGTCACCTCAACGTAGATACTAGCGTCGACCTTACCGCGGATAAGTTTGTTAGTAATGATAGTGCGCATATCGAGATCGCGCTCGCGGTAGATATTAGACACACGTGTAGACAAGTCCATCTGCTTAGAATTAAGCGACTTAAGTTCTACGACAATCTTCTTATTAGGCAATTCGTACACAGACTTGCCAAAACCCGTCATTGATAGAATCATAACAGATGATGTATTACGTTAAGGATAAATATTATTTATTTAGACGGAAGATGCGGAAGATTAGGCACAAATGTAGCAAATGTTTTTAGACATTATCCTAGGATGCGCCATTATTTTTCGGCTTGAGATTTCACCTGGCTTGGGGCGTAACCGAACTGAGCCTTAAACTGGCGAGAGAAATACTTCACGTCGGAATACCCTATTTCGAAGGCTACCTCGGAGACATTATAACCATTACGCAGAAGTTCTGCTGCGATTTTGAACTTAATCTGGCGAACGAACTCCAGAGGGCTATTACCAGTGAGACCCTTCACCTTATTATAGAATACCGTTCGAGACATATAGAAATGAGCAGCGAAATCATCTATTGTCAAATCCTCCTTATACTTCTCCTCCGTGAAATGCACGAGTTCCTCCAAGAACTTCTCATCCTTGGACTGGATAGTGATATAAGAGAGGTCGGACTGAGGCGATGTAGCACCCTCTTGACCCTCAGGCTGCACTCGGGCTACACTCGAAGAAGTCCCTTGTTCATCGTAATTTTTTATTAATTGAGCACCCTCCGACTGATTTGGAGCGAGGCCAGCGATGCGGGCAGCCAACTGCTCCTTACGTTTAAGGATATTATCCAAGACCGTCTTGATATGCTCCACATTAAACGGCTTAGGGATAAATGCATCTATACCCAGGCGGAGTACATCAATCTGGTCCTCGATAGCCGACTTAGCGGTAAGAGCGATTATAGGGATATGGCTAGTTTCGAAATTATCCTTGAGATTACGGATCATGGTAGTACCATCCATTACAGGCATCATAAGGTCGGTCATAATGATATCAGGATGTTCCGCCTCGACGAGAAGGAGAGCCTCACTACCATTCGTTGCGCGACGGCAGCGGTAGTAAGGGGACAGTGTCTGCGAGAGATAATTAAGTATTTCCGTATTATCCTCAACTATAAGCATAGACTTCTTATCAGCATTATCCGGCACATCGACATCCTCAGGAGAATCAGTAATAGAAGGCATAACAGCTGGGCGAGACACAGACAAGGCATTGTCTACGAAGCTGACATGAGGCATATTCTCGAGATGAGCGCGACCATTAGGGATACGGATGATGAAAGTAGACCCCATACCCTTGACACTATGGACAGAGATATCACCACCATGGAGTTTAATCAACTCATAAGCGAGAGAAAGGCCGATGCCGGTACCAGAGAGAGCATTAGAAGAGAGAATAGTATACCTTTTGAAGAGCTGCTGCTGTTCCGCCTCAGACATACCACATCCCTCATCGATGATACCGATATAGCTATTATCCATATCCTGACGGAGAGTCACCTTGACAGACTTACCCTCGTCAGTGAATTTCATAGCATTAGAAAGAATATTATAAATAACGGTATCAATCTCCTTAGGATCCACCCATACAGGAGAGAGGTTAGCCGGTATTTCCACATCATACGAAAGATGTTTATGATCAGCCAAGAGACGGAAGCTATCAGACACCTCAGTAACCAAGTTACCTAGGTTGACCTCAGAAACCTGGAGATTCATCTTCTTATTCTGTACCTTACGGAAATCCAAGAGCTGACCTATGAGGAGAAGCAGTCGATTAGTGCTACGCTTAACTATCTTAAGGTCGCGCTGAACCTCAGCAGGCAAATCGGTTCGGCTATTAAGAGAATCAATAGGAGCCACGATAAGCGTGAGAGGAGTACGGATTTCGTGAGCGATATTAGTAAAGAACTGGAGTTTCACGTCATTGAGGCGTTTCTCCAATTTCAGTTCGTGGCGATACTTATTAATACGAGATATACCACGAGTAATGATATATATAAAAGCGGCGAGAGAGAGAACGTATAAGAATTTAGCCCAAGGAGTCTTGTACCAAGGAGCATCTACCAAGATTTCTATACGTTTGACATCTGGGAGCCATTCTCCGCCAGCGCTATAAGTATGGCGAACCTCGAGAGTATAAGAACCTGGAGAGAGATTAGTGTAAGAAGCCCTAGTTTCAGTCCCCACATTATTCCATTCATTTTCGAGCCCCAACAGGCGGTAGCTATAATTGATACGTTTCTGATTAGCATAATCCAACGTAGTATAATCGATAGTAAAAGAATTCTGATTAGAATTAAGACGAATTCTGTCAGCGTACAAAACAGAAGAAGAGACTGCAGACTCCTCGTCGTTACCAATAGAGACATCCTGTCCGTCAATCTGCAAGTGAGTAAATATTATAGGGTAATTATGAGCAGCAGACATAAGCTCCTGAGGAGATACGATAACGAACCCTTGATAGCCACCAAGAGCTACCCTATCCTCAGAGAGATTACATACGGTAGACTCAGAAAATGCATTGAAATTCAATCCGCTATCATCATTAAAATTCTCGATGACATTACCCCTACGGTCGATATGAGCCAAGCCATTCTCAGTTGCCACCCATATAGAATTATCAGAAGTCTGAGCAACACCATAGACAGCATTATTGCACAGACCCTGAGAGATAGAATAGTGGGTGTAAGACATAGAACCATCAGGATTCATCGACAAAGCATCTAGACCGCCGCCGATAGTAGAGAAATAGATATCGCCATCGCGTCCCTCATAGATATGACATACATCGTTATAGCTAAGAGAATTAGCATCAGAATTATGGACAAAATGGTCGAATCTTACTGAGCTATCACTAATGACCCCCACCTTAGCTCTGCAGACGCCACTAGTAGTAGCCACCCAAAGATTACCAGAGCGGTCGGACAAGACATATCGCACCTTATTATCAAGCAGATTACTATTCTCCTCAGAGAAAACGCGGCTACCAATTATATCGCCCTTCTCAGAGAGGGCCAGTCGGGTGAGGCCACCGCCATAAGTAGCTACCCATATGTTACCATCCTTATCCTCGGTCAGACCATACACATTATTATTAGTCAGAGATATCGACTTAGAAGCGGTAGAAATCAGACGGAACCTCAGACGAGAAGCAGATATTCTATCAAAATCGACAGGAGATTCAGAGACGAGCAGACCAATACCCTTAGTACCCAACCACAGGTAATTATGAGAATCGACCAAGATAGAATATACAAGAGAATGGACCACACCATTAGAAGTAGTCTCAAAGCCAGAGAAAGAGCGAATTTCACTGCCATTGCTATCATAGACAAAAAGTTTACCACCCTTAGTTGATGACCATATATTATGGGATGGATCCTCGGCAATGGCACGCACTACGTTATCAGCCTGAGAACGAGGATGAGCGACCGGCTGGATATTCTTCAAGGCGCTATCACCAGTTACCACCTTGACCAGTCCACCCCTGTATTGTCCAGTACCCAACCAAAGATGTCCTGAATTATCCATTGTAATGCTATGCACCAGATCAGAAGGGATAGAACCGCTATCAGCCACATCGTTATGGTAAGCTATAAAAGAATCCGCATTACGGTCATACATCATAAGGCCGCCGCCGTGGAGACCAATCCAAAGATTATCCTTGTTATCCTCGGCGAAAAAAGGACGTTCGAGGTCTACGGTAGGAGCTATTTCAGATGGGACAAGCTGGTAATATGTAGAAGACATAGAACTTACATCTATACGACTGACGCCAGGCTGGTCTGTAACGACCCAAATCTGCTTATGTCTATCGAGGTAAGTCTGGGTAACAGGAGTCTGATGGTGGCCATGGCATTTGATGAGATGAGAACTATTGTGATCAGAGATATCGATGATATAAGATTCAGCATCAGACGTTGACGCGAAAATTCTATTCTCATCAATAGACAACAAGTGAGTGACAGTTGATTTTTGATTACCGAACTCCCAATGGTTGATAGCATCATATTGAATAATACCGTGGGATTTGGTACCGAAAATTGTCCGGCCTCGAGATTCACAAGCTACACCAGTAAAAGATATTGAATCCTGTGCGAAACAAAATTGCCAATTAGAAGCAGACAAAATAGTGTCACGATCTATACACGCCACACCGCTATTTGTCATAATCCACAGAGAACCACTAGCTGTCTTATAGAGACCTGAAATATACTTATCGACACTATGAGTATTAACAGCATATCGACCATCAGATTGGAGAGTAAGTTCGTAGAGACCCGAACGTTCTGAGCCAACGAATACGACAGAATCAGAATACTGGACGAAAGCAGTTGCTGCCTCGCCATTATTTGACAAAGGCAAGATACCGAACTCCTCGTGGCGTTGATCAAGATACTCATAGATACCGTCATAAGTCTGAGCCCAAATATAATCAGCCTTATCTGTCCACATTGAAAGGACACGATTATTATGAGAATGAGTATCGTCAGTAAAATATTGGAAAGAGCGGCCATCGAATCGGTTAAGACCGTTCATGGTACCTACCCAAATGAAGCCATTACGGTCACAGGTAACACTATAAGCATTATTCTGAGACAAGCCGTGTTCACTACCGTAATATTCGAAACGCTGTATATTTTGGGCTATTATGCAAAACGAGACAATAGCAAAAAGGTGCAATAAGACTAGTATTCTTTTCATACTAATAGTGCTTGATTTTTGCAAATATAGTGTTATTCTATTCAAATGAAAAAGGCTTGCCTCTTTTGTTTGAGACAAGCCTTTGGTTTTTTAGGACAAGAGAAACCCTTGACACCAATATTTTATTGGTTAAAATTCTTCAGTTCTTCTATTGACAAGCCTGTTGCTTGGGATACTGAAGACAGATCCATACCAATGGAAATAAGATTTCTAGCTATCGAGAGTTTTTCTTCGGCACGTCCTTCGGCTAGCCCTTCGGCACGACCCTCGGCTAATCCTTGTACGCGGCCCTCGGCTAACCCTTGTACACGTCCCTCGGCTCGACCCTCGGCTATTCCTTCTGCACGACCTTCAGCTCGGCCTTCGGCTAATCCTTCAAGGCGGCCTTCACCCATAGCTGTTACTACATTAGCGCGAAGGATGACTTCCTCTTTGACTAATGCCTGATAAGCTGCCTTATCTGACTTGGACATTGATTCGTAGAGCATAATCTTCTGAGCCTCTTTAAGACCTTTTGCCTTTGGATTCTCGGGAATTTCGCCGTTCTTAAGGAACTGTATCCACTCCTCAAGGCTAGATTTAGCTACGGCATTGAAACCATTAACCTTCAGGATATAATACTCTGGATAGAGATCACTCACTTCATCGCACTCATATTTTTGTTTCTGGAATGGGGATAGAGAGAGGATATCATTGGTGTGAACACCTCGGAACTCTGTCTTGCCATGATATATATAGTCTGTTCCCCTACCCAAATCGAAATAGACAATATTGATACTATAGACCTTCTGTACCTTGTCGTAACCTTGTCCGGTATTGATATACTCTGTGATAAGTTTAGACGTACCGAAGAGGATACGCTGGAAATAAGAATACTCGCTCTCGCTCTGAACTTCGATGATAAACTTGTCGCCATTAGAATCCTCGGCAAGGAGGTCGACGCGGTTTTGCTTATCATCTCTGTCTTCCTTATTACTCTCACTCTCGAGGAGATGGACAATTGTTATGTCCTTATTGAGCAATGTAGATATCAACCCCTCCAGCACAACAAAATTAGCTTTGTTGCGGAGGAGCTTTTTCATAGCCCAATCGAAACGTATGTACTTTGGATCTTTCATATGTGATTTTATTAATATATGATGAGGGCGAAGATAGTGTTTTTTCTTTAAATGGAATCTGAAAGGAACGGTAAATTTCTTTATAGCCAAACTAAGGACTTAAAATTGCCTAATAGTTGAAGGTTTTGTAGGTTTCTGTCTACACTCGGTCTATATACGGGCTATACTCGGGGAAGTCCCTTGTTCATCGTAATTTTTTATTATAGAGCATCGCAAAAAACTTGTGACAAATGCTGATTGGGGGAATTATATTGCTCCGTTAACTATTGGAAGAATCAAAAGAGACACATACGCTAGTCACCCCAAAAAAGAAGCAATTTAATTTACAAATTCAAACAAATAGATATATATTTGCCGTCGATATTCTATTTATTCACACAATAATTACATAGCATGAAAAAGTTATTAATGATGCTGGTCATGACGTTCTTCATTGCAATTGTGAGCTATGCAGAACCAATAGGCCCAATCGTAGGAATAATTCCTACAACCGCTGTAGTGGAACAAGTTGGTGATTACACTCACGTAAGCAACTTGACAGAATCGGAGGCAAAAATTCTTGCCAATTCTTTACTTCGTCAGAATTGTAAGTCCGATATTCTTTGGACAATTGATGGTGATTACATTGTCATTTACTACAATCCTGTGAAAAAGAACAATACTGGTGGAGGATCAGCTGGCGGAGGCAGACATCCTGGGTTCAGCCTGCGAAATGATTTGATAGAACCATAACGAATAACACTTAGAAAACAAAGAGGCAAGTGACAATTTTATCATTTGCCTCTTTTTGTTACACTAAACACTTACCAATATGTATTTGCAATTAGCAAACTCTATATAGAATCGGAGTAAAATGGACTATAGAAAGCGAGACAAGTAGATTATTTTGCTTACAAAATATCAAAAATCGGGGGGGGGCAGTAAAAAAATGTTACCATTTTTGTCAGATATAACGAAAATGCATTAATTTTGTACTGACTTTAAAAAGTAGAGAAAACTACAATGACCTAAGCGTGTTGTATTTTATATAATGAATAATTTATAACCTCTAATTTATATGCGAAAATTATTATTAACTTTGTCGTTAGTGGTTTTGAGTTGCGTATCTATGCTTGCGCAGACCAAAGCCATTACTGGCGTTGTAACTGGTGACGATGGGTTACCAGTTCCAGGTGCGACTATTATGGTGAAAGGCACCTCAATAGGCACAGTTGCAGATATGGATGGCAAGTATTCGCTCAATGTACCAGCGGATGCGATTGCCATTGTTTGTCGTTTTATTGGAATGCAGGATCAAGAATTAGAGATTGCAGGTCAGACGACAATAAACGTAACACTTTCTTCTGACGCTAAAGCGATAGATGAAGTTGTTGTTACCGCAATGGGTATCTCCCGTGCAGAAAAGACCCTTGGATACTCTGCAGCATCAGTTAAGTCTGATGAAATTGTCAAGGCTCGTACTACTAACGTTGCAGATGCTCTCTCGGGCAAAGTTGCAGGTGTAACAGTTAATGCAACATCATCCGACCCTGGTTCTGTCAGCAACGTCGTTATTCGTGGTTTCAGTTCTATCAATGGTAGCAACCAGCCACTTTACGTAGTAGATGGTGTACCATTGCAAAACTCAATGGCATCTTCATCAGGTAAGAATATTGCCACTGGTGGTATTGCCAACATCTCATCAGAAGATATTGAGGCGATGACCGTTCTTAAAGGTGCTGCCGCAACTGCCATTTATGGTTCACGTGCAGCGAATGGTGTTATCATTATCACAACCAAATCAGGCAAGAAGGCAGAAAGCCGTAACTTCTCAATTGAGTATTCAGGTAGTGTTCAGGCACGTCAGGTTGCTGTACTTCCAAAATTCCAAAACAAATTCGGTCAAGGATGGAATGGTACACAGACATTCATTGAGAACGGTTCATGGGGTTCTGAGTTCGATGGATCCACACAGGTATATGGTCCAATATGGAATCACCAACAGCGCATCCACAAGTACAATGCTGTTGAGGACAACGTCAAGGAATTCTTTGACCTAGGTTGGTCTCACAATCAAAGTATTGCGCTATCAGGAGTTTCTGATTCTGGAGACATGACATACTACCTGTCGTACTCATACGCATATGACAATGGTATTATGCCAACAGACGCTGACCTATATAAGCGTAATACTATAGCATTCCGTAGCACATACGACGCTGCTAAATGGCTCAAGCTTTCTGCTTCAGCGAACATAGCACGTTCGAAAACTGACGCTGTAGGTTCTTTCCAAGGCACATCAGTAATCGATGGTCTCTATGAGTTCCCTCGAGACATTTCACTTGTTGACTTAAAGGACACCTCTATTGCGTTCAACACACCAGAAGCCTACCTTACCCCTTATGGTATCACAAACCCATATTGGGCTCTCGAGAACAACTACAACCACACTGATTCCAAGCAGGTTTATGGTAAGGTTCAGGCCGACATAAAGCCTATGGATGGTCTTACACTTACATATCGCTATGGTTTCGACTATACAGATTACGATCGTAAGGTAGGTTCTCCAGAAATTGCACTTGATGACGCACTTATTGACGACGACATGGGTTACGCACCTTCTAACATGAATCAGGAAGGTTATGTTTACACATCTTACAACCGTCGTTATGAGATGAACCATGATTTCCTTGTAAACTACAACAACAAGTTTATAGACAATAAGCTTGATGTGGCACTTGTCGCTGGTGTTAATATGAACGAACGATACAGCACAGCAAGCGCAGGAGAGACGGACAAGCTAACATTCTACACAGGATTTTGGGATCTCTCAAACGGTGCTACGAAGAAAGTTATCGAGGAGTCTCAATCAAAGCGCCGTGCAGTAGGTCTCTTTGGTGACCTTACAATTGGCTGGGACGACATGGTATATTTGGATGTTACAGCTCGTAATGACTGGTCATCTACACTTCCTCTCAAAGAGAACAGTTTCTTCTATCCAGGTGCAACCCTCAGCTGGATTTTCACCCACGTAGTTCCAGAGAACGACGCTCTTTCATTTGGAAAAGTTCGTCTTGCGTTTGGTAAGACAGGTAACGACGCAGACCCATACAAGACAAGTTCGTCGTACATACAGTCAGATTCTTACCTTCGTTATGGCGATGGCGTTAAATTTCCTATGAATGGAATTAACTCATTCCGTAAATCTGCAACTGTCGGCTCTGCAACACTTCGTCCAGAGATGACAAAGGAGTTTGAAATCGGTCTTAACCTCAAATTCTTCAATGACCGTTTTGGCATTGACGCTGCATACTACAAGCGTAACACAGACGACCAGATATTTGAGCTTCCTGTAGACCCAGCTACTGGTTATACAAGAATGGTTACGAACTTTGGTGAGGTTGAGAACAAGGGTATTGAACTTGTACTCAATACGACACCAATCCGTATGAAGAATATTCAGTGGGATATTGAATTCAATTTCTCAAAGATCAAAAACAAGGTAATTTCACTTCCAGAAGGACTCGAGGGTGGTCGCGTTTCTATTTACAGTTTCTCAGCAGGTAATGATGCTGTTCAAATGTATGCTGAAACAGGCAAACCAATGGGTCAGTTCTATTCACAGCTTCCTTCATATACAGAGGACGGCAAACTTATCGTAGACCAGAATGGTATGCCTATCATTGACACAGACGTTAATGATACAGGCAAGAACATGAATAATGACTGGACAGGTGGTATAAACACATCACTTCGCGTATTTGACTTCACACTTTCTGCGCAACTTGACGTCCGTTATGGTGGTTATATGTTCTCTCGTACAAAGAACCTTATGCAGTTCACTGGTAACGGAGACATCACAACATACAACGACCGTCGTCCATTTGTCATTCCTAACTCAGTATGTATTGACGCAGAAGGCAATGTATCAGAGAACTCTACACCAATTTACCTAAGCAACAGCAGCTACCAGGATTACTATGACAAATGTGGCTGGGGCCAGGGCGGTGAAGCATACCTCGTAGATCGTTCTTTTGCTAAGTTACGTAACGTAAGTCTCTCATACAGCTTACCTCGTAGCATTGTAAACGCTATCAGTCTCCGAGACATCTCGTTGACAGTATTCTGCAACAATGTCTACACTTGGACAGCTAAGAGCAACACATTCATCGACCCAGAGAATACAACCGTTAGTCAGGCTTCATACGGTGACCTAGCTACTCAGTTCGGTGAGCTCTATGCAAACCCATCATGCCGTACCTACGGTCTTAACCTCAATGTTAAATTCTAACGAAGGGAGATATTACAATGAAGAAATTTATCATACTTTCAGCCGTTGCTCTCGGACTTAGCTTGTCTTCTTGCGACGACTACCTAGACATCAATGAAGATCCTAATTCACCAGCAGAGAGCAATCTTACTCCAAGCATGCTTATGCCTTCTATTGAGATGCAGCTTGCTGCCACTTATGGTGGAGACTTACGCTCAGTAGCTGGTTATCATGTACAGCATTATGCGCAGCAGTTTGGAACTTCCAACTATTTAGACTATTCACAGTTTACAATGTCGAGTACACGTTGTGACCAGTTCTATCAACTGCTCAATCAGAGATGCTTGGCAAATATCAATACTATTCTTGCAAAATCAGAAGCATCAGAAGATTGGGGTTCATATCTAGCTGGCGCGACATTGCGTGCGTTTATCTATCAAACTATGGTAGATTGTTGGGGCGAAGTTCCTTACACAGAGGCTCTCAATCCTGCAAATACAGCACCAAAATTTGACGATGGTGCAGTTGTATATGATGGCATCATTGCTGAACTTGACGCAGCACTTGCCAAGGCATCATCGACATCTACAGTTTGCACTAATTTCCTTTTCCCTGGAGCCAAAGCAGACTCCTGGATAAAGTTTGCCAACGCACTTAAACTTCGTATCTTGATGCGTGAGTCGAACGTTAAGGATGTAAAGTCGCAAGTAGCAGCATTGATTTCAGAGGGGAACTTCCCTGTATCAGACGTTGAGTTTGCTGGCTGCTTCACAACAGAGAACGGTTCTCTCAACCCATACTACGACAATGACTTCTACGCAGGACGTCAGGAGAACATTGTTGCCAACATTGCAATTATCGGCACAATGCTTCAAAAGAATGAGGATGGTGATATACTTTACGAGGATGGTCGTCTTGCTGCATATTTTGAAGTTAACGGAAGTGGGGAGTATACTGGCAGTATCTCAGGTACCAACTTCTCTACATCAAATGCTTATAAGTCAAGTTACTGGTGTCGTCCAAAGACATCTGCAACAGATCCAGTTAAATTGATTTCGGTAGCTGAGACAGAGTTCCTTATTGCAGAGTATTATGCTCGCTATGGTTCGGCATCTGACGCAGAAACTCATTATAAAGCTGCTGTAGAGTCTTCATTTGCATCTGCAGGCGTTGCAGGTTCTGAGGAATTCCTTATCAAATTCCCATACGACAACACAAACTACAAGAAGTCCATCGGTATTGCCAAGTGGATGGATCTTGCTGGTTACAACAGCTTCGAGTCTTGGTGTGAGGTTCGTCGTCTAGGCTATCCTACATTCAATACCGAAATAAAAGGTCTGGATTTGTACAATTTGCTCAAGGACGATTCTTACAAGCCAGAGAAATATGTTCCTGGAACTCTCTACACTCCAATACTAGTGTTTGGTCAGGTTGGCGACAACAAGGTTCTTGCTCGTTACCCTTACGCAGAGTCTGCTTCTTCACGTAACAGCAACACTCCTGAGTTCCCTGGTTACACTGCTCCAGTATTCTGGGCTAAATAATATTAATGGATGATTATTATGAAAAAAAGATTCATATTTGCAATGATGGCCATTGCGTCTATGCTTTCATTAGCGAGCTGTGACGACAAGGAGACAGAGGGTCTTACTGGCATAACATACTACGCTGTTCTCGACCTTGAAGGTGAGACAGAAATGGTAGTAAACAAGGGCGACACATTTGTAGATCCAGGTTTCACTGCTACACTTAATGGTGAAAACGTGAATGACCAGGTAGTTATCAACTCGAATGTAAATACTAACAAGTCTGGCGTTTATAAGGTTACATATTCAGTAACTAATGCTGATGGTTTTACTGCTTCATCTAGCCGTACAGTTATCGTTCTTGACCTGAACGATGATGTAGAAGGTTTCTACATTGTTGACGCAAGCAGCTATCGTGACTATAATGGAACAACGACAGCATTTGGCAGACCTTTCCAAGTTCTTGTTATTAATAATGGTGATGGTACATATACCGTAGATGATATCCTTGGCGGTTGGTATAGCCAACGTGCTGGATACGGAGCAAATTACAATATGGAAGCCATTATCACAATTAATGATGATGACACTGTTACATTGGAAGACTCATACATTCCTGGTTGGGGTGATGGGTTGACTGATTTCGAAGGTACATTCGATGCAACAGCTTCAACTTTCACATACCGTGCAGTTTACGTAAGTGGTATGGCATTTAACGTTACAATGTCAAAAGAATAATACAATGAAGAAGTTATTATACATTGCAGTTCTCGCTCTCTGTGCAGGTTTTACATCTTGTGAGAAGGACGAGATAGGAGGTACCGCAACAGAAGCTACTGCTGGTCAGTGGTATGTTTCAGTCAACGCGGTAGACGAGAATAACAACGTTGTTTTTGAGGATGAGGATTTGTTCGGCCTCGGTCAGTTCTTGATTCTCACCTACAACACTTCAGACAACAAAGCAGATGAGATGTTTGTTGATGACCTCGGCAACTTCTGGGATTTCAAGTGTAAGGTAAAGAACAATATTAATGATCTGACCTTTGCTACAGAGGGAGCAGCAGAAAACTACAATTATGACATGCAACTTACTATCACAGATGGTAAGATTCTCCCTGGAGCAGGTGTTCAGAAGAACGGATCTCCAGCTGATTCTATCAGTTTCTATGTAGTATTCAGCGATGATGATTACATTAATGAGTATTACAGCAAACTTCATATAGCTGGCGTACGTTATTCTGGTCTTGCAGAAAACGATTAATACTGAAACATGTTAATAGTCCAATCCGCTCTCCATTTGGAGGGCGGATTTTTTGTTAAGTATGACGAAACCTACTACAGGTTTGTATATTAATCACATTATACATAGTTTTGCATATTGAGTGTATAATACACGGGAATCGCGATGAATAAGGAATTTTACAAACTATTTGCCACGAATTTTTGTGGTGTGATGAATGACAACGTGCTGAAGATTCTGACCAGTTTTGTGGCGGTCAGTTGGGTTGATGCAGAATATAAGCCGATGCTTGTCAGTATGTCAGCCGGGGCATTAGTGTTGCCATATTTACTATTCTCGCCATTGGCATCAAAACTACCAGCGATATTAGGGAAGCAGAAGACACTGAGGTGGTCGAAACTAGCCGAAATAGGCATTATGGCTATAGCAATCATAGCTTTCTGGCAGAATTCCATAGCATTAGCCATAGGAAGCGTCTTACTTATGGGTTTACAGAGTGCGCTCTATTCGCCATCAAAATATGCATTGATACGAGATATCGGCGGTACAGAGAATGTAGCCAAAGGAATGGGAAGTATGGAAGCCGTATCATTTATGGGCATGCTGATAGGCACAGTGGCAGCGAGTTTCATGGCCGACTATGACAATCCCGCTATATGGTACAGTACCCTTATGGGCCTAGCAGTTCTGGGCTATTTATGTTCATTGACGCTAAAAGTAAAAGAGACGAGGCAGAACAACGACTCCTCCATCAATCCGTTAAGATTTATACACAGGACACACCGTATGTTGAAACAATATGCCGGGGTTAATCCTGTGATACATTATTTATCACTATTCTGGTGGCTATGCGCTTCGATACAGATGCTACTTATAGTATATTGCGAAGAAGAGCCATTAGCATTGAGTCACACATCGACAGGGTTGTTACTGGCTCTTATGGCTGTCGGCATTACTGTAGGGTGTCTTATTGGCGGCAAGTTAGACACGAACAGATTCATGCTAGGGGCGACACCATTAATAGGTATAGTCATATCGGTGCTACTTATATTTACGTTTATCTGGGGCACCAACGTCACTGCCCTTGTGATACTGCTAGTTGCGCTATCAGTCACCTGCGGCATATTCAAAATTCCACTTGATGCGTACATACAGAAGAGAGTACCTGCAGAAAAACAAGGTATGGTATTAGCCTACTTCAACCTTGTGTCGTTTGTGTATATATTCATAGCATCGGCAAGCAACTTTCTGATAATGGAGTTTCTGTCGTCCAAGTATGTATTTATGTTCATAGGGCTATTCTTCCTGTTAGCCTCGCTGACATTTGTATTTGCCTGCAGGGAAGTCACCTGTTGGACTGGCTATTTCTTTATGCGTTGGCATTATAATATAAAGATAAACAACGAAAAGCTACTGAAGACAAAAGACGGAGAGAACCTATTGATATGGCCTAACCATCAGGCAGTGATGGATCCCATTATGCTATTCGGCACATTCTACAAAGAGAATTTCAGGCCACTAGTAGACGAAGAATATTTTGAGATACCAGTTATCGGGCATGTACTATCATTATTCAATGCCATCAGGGTACCAGATTTGAGGAAGTCGCGCAAGGGAGTAGAGCAAGCCATGCAGTTGAGCGGCATAATAGAACAAGCATTGAACGACAAGACAAACGTGCTATTCTACCCTTCCGGGCATATAACTACAGACGGGAAAGAGACCATAGGGACCAGGCAACTGGCATATAATACGGCAAATATTTTACCAGAACACACACACGTGCTGCTCATACACATAAAAGGACTTTGGGGCAGTGCGTGGAGCAGGTATGGGAAGAAAGCCACACCAAATATAGTGGTACTGCTATTGCTCAGTCTGATTCAGATATTGACATTGACAATATTCCTGAGGAAGAGGAGAACTGTAGAATTCACTTTTGAAGAAGTGACAGAAGATGTCAGAAAAGAGGCGAAAGAGAAAAGCCGTGTAGAATTCAACAAATGGCTAGAGGAAAAATACAATACATTTTAGGGAAATAAGCGGGTCAAGACCGCACGATGCGATTATACGAATTGATATTATTTTTACATGAAACGCATAGAGTGAAAAATAGCGTCTGTATTAAGGCTGTATAGTTAGAGTGTTAAGAGAAATACAAGACAGCGTTATAATAAGAATTATTCAAAGAAAATGTTGATGCTGAAGATGCGTGATTTGAGGGCATCGATAGCCTGCTGATAAGGGCGATCCTCAAAATCTGCATCCACCTCCAGCTTGTGGATATTAGTCAGGCCCCAAGAACTCTTCAGTTCGATAGAGAATCGGAAATACTGGAGATAGAAATCGATACCGGCGCCGGCATCCAGGCAAGTATCAAAAGACTTCATCTGAAGGTGGCTCTGCTTATCGCGAGCCAGGTCATACTTGAAAGATACGCCAGCTTCCACGAAAGGCTGGACATTATGGAGACGGTATGCGCTATATTTGAGGACGATAGGCAAATCGATGAAAGTAGACTTAATTCGCAGAGGTTCCTCATCGACCATTACCCCACGAGAATCACGGAAAGTGACGTTACGCTCACCGAAGCTCACACCAGGGAGGGCGCGAAGATTCAGATGATTAGCCAAACGGAGGTCGGTAATGATGCCAAGATTCAAACCTGGGGAGAGATCCTCAATCTCGGCATACCATATAGGAGAGAGATTATCGTGAGATAAACTCTCGTCGAAAGCGATACCTTTATTATATATATGGTAATCCAGCATATTAAAACCTATCAGAAAACCGAAATGCAGTTTCTGGTATTCATATCCTGGAAGGTTAGGCAATTTGCGTGAGCGAGCCTCGGGTATCACCTGTGCGAACAGAGCGATACCGAACACGAAAGCACATAATATGCAGGCGAGTCGACGCATTAATTACTGTTTTTCAGCGATATATATGGTAGCGATGCCGAAAGTGAGAGAAATACGCTTCACAGGCGCCACACCAGCTGTTATGAGATGCTCCTCAAAATCCGTGCCATCTGGGAATGCCAGTACCGATTCAGGCAAATAATCATAGGCGCGACGATCCTTTGAGACACATCGACCTATGACAGGGAGGATATGGCGGAAATAGAACATATACAACTGCTTCATAGGGAAATGGCGTGGCTTAGAGAACTCGAGGATAACCATACGGCCTCCATGACGAATGACACGCGCCATTTCGGACAAACCCTTATCTAGGTGAGCATAATTACGGACACCAAAAGCCACGGTCACGGCATCGAACTGATTATCAGCGAATGGCAGAGCCTCAGAATCGGCCTTAGCAAGTTCTATCTTATCCTGATACCCCTCCTTAGCCACCTTCTGACGGCCAATTTCAATCATACCCTCGGTAAGATCAGTCCCTGTTACCGGTACACCCAACATTTTATGAGCCATGATAGCCAAATCGCCAGTACCTGTCGCCACATCCAGGATATGAGACAATGGGGACAAATCCTTGAGGCTAGAGATAGCCTTTTTACGCCAGCCCTTATCGATATTCATAGACAAGAGATGGTTGAGGAGGTCATATTTTGGGGCTATAGCATTAAACATCTGCTCAACCTCAGTAGCTTTAGACTGACCCTCCTGATAATAAGGCTTTATGGGTGTAGTTGTTTTTTCTTCCATAGTGCAAAAATACGAAATCCCTAAATACAAACGTACTTAGGGATTTTTATTTTTAATCGGCGCAAATAATCTAAGACTCCACCAAAGCCTCAGAAACATTGATTACGTAGTCACCAAGCTCCTCGCACTCCTGAAGGACGTCAGTATAATAAACACCCAACTCATAAGGATATTCACCATTCTTGACGTGCTCGAAATTATCCGACTTCTCCTGATTACGGAAGGCATTGATATCCGATTCACAAACCTGGGCACGTGCCAACTCAATTTTATTTTCATCGGCGGCGAGGTTACGATCCATAACATCCAGAGACCTATCCACAAGGTCGAACATCATAAGAAGCTTCTCCTTTACAAGAGGGGGCATCGTAAGGTTCTGTGTACGGACACGGTTGATGAGACGTGCGATAGAATAGTTAGCATCACCTACAGACTCAATCTCACCGACAATTTTCAGCATAGCCTTATTTCGACGGCGGCCGTCGTCAGAGAGTTTACCCTGATTAACCTTAGTAAGGTAATTAGCGATTTCCATCTCGACATTATCGCTCAAGTCCTCATGCTTCTTGATTTTCTCGTAGAGTTTCTCAAAATCAGAATCAGACAGCTCCTCAGTCAGCAACTGACGCACCATACCGAACATCTTATGGGTATGCTCAGCAAAGAGTGTAATCTCTTTTTTAGCCTGAATAAGAGAAAGCTCGGATGTAGACAACATACCAGTTGTAATGAATCTGAGGTGGAACTCTTCCTCTGCGTCAGCATTTGAAGGCAGAACCCTCATAACAATACGCTCAATCAACTTAGTAAACCAGATGAATATCAAAGCATTTGTTATGTTGAATACAGAGTGGAATACTGCCAATGCTAGAGGCACCTGCTCTACTTCGACACGAGGAGAAGCACCAGACATCGCTACTACGATAGAATCCACCAGATCGGTGAACGGGTAGAAGAGGATAAGCAACCAGACAATACCAAGGAGGTTAAATACCATGTGCACCATAGCAGCGCGACGAGCAGAAATATTACCTACAGCTGCGGCAATATTTGCTGTGACAGTAGTACCGATATTCTCACCCATGACCATAGCGGCAGCCATCTCGAAAGGAATCCAGCCCTGAGAGCACATTACAAATGTGAGTGCCATGGTAGCACTAGAAGATTGGATTACGATAGTAAGTATGGTACCGATGAAGAGGAACAAGAATATCGAGCCATAACCATTATTGGTATAATCCTGAAGGAATGACAGAATCTCTGGCGACTCATTTATATTAGGTACAGAAGCCTTCAGGAAGTCGAGACCCATGAAAAGCAAGGCAATACCTACGATAAGTTCGCCACAGTTGTGCAAAGTATTACGCTTACTGAATATCAGAGGAAGCGCCACGCCTATGGCAGGGAGGGCCAGAGCTGATATATCGGCGCTGAAGCCGAGCAAGCTGATAATCCAACCAGTCACTGTGGTACCGATATTGGCACCCATGATGACACCTATTGACTCCGTGAGCGAGAGGAGGCCGGCGTTTACGAAGCTGACAACAAGTACCGTTGTGGCACTAGATGATTGGATTACTGTAGTAATAAGGAAACCCGTTATGACGCCCAAGAAACGGTTGGAAGTCATTATGCCAAGGATATTCTTGAGACGAGAACCTGCTACCTTCTGCAGAGCCTCGGACATCATCTTCATACCATAAAGGAAGAGAGCGAGGGACCCCAGAAGACGGAGAAAGTCGAAGAAAGAGTAATTCATAACGGGATTTCTCTATTTGATTATAATTTTTATCTGAACAACATAAATGCAGCTGCACCTGCGAGGTAACCGAGAAGGGCGAGCCAGCTGATCTTGCGGATATACCACATAAAATCAATCTTCTCGATACCCATAGCGGCTACACCTGCTGCAGAACCTATAATAAGGATACTGCCACCAGTACCTGCGCAATAAGCAAGCATCTCCCAGAACGAGCCATCCATAGCATATACAGAAGTTGTATCAGCAGCAATTTCGTACATACCCATAGCGCCAGCTACGAGAGGCACATTATCTACTACAGAAGAGAGGACACCGATGGTGAGGTTGATTACATAAATATTCTTATCTGTAACAGCATCGAGCCAACCAGAGAAATCCTTGAGGATACCGGCAGTTGCCAAAGCACCTACAGCAGTAAGGATACCGAGGAAGAAGAAAATTGTAGGAACATCCACCTTACGCATAACATTCTCAATAGAGAGGAGGTTACGAGTATGGCGACTACGGTTACGGTGAATAACCTCAGTTACCACCCATACGATACCCAAACCGAGCAACATACCCATGTATGGAGGGAGGTGCGTAATCATTTTGAAAGGAGGAACACATACGAGCATCAATACACCCAGGCACAAAATGAAAGTCTGCATTCTTGGGGTTGTCAATGATGTCTCCGAAGATTCCAGTGATGGTCGCTCTACGTCGCCCTTGAGAGTAAAGGACAATACCGCAAGAGGAACGATGAGAGCTATAAGACTAGGAATGAGGATTGCGCCCATAATGTTGACTGCAGAAATCTGACCACCAATCCAAAGCATGATGGTAGTCACGTCTCCGATAGGGCTCCATGCGCCACCGGCATTAGCAGCAATAATAACTGCGCCGACAAATGTCCATCTTGTCTCCTTATCTGCGATAAGCTTACGGAGAAGGGCAATCATTACGATTGTTGTTGTGAGGTTATCGAGAACGGCCGACATAAAGAATGTCAGTACGCAGATAATCCAAAGGAGCTTAACCTTACTGCGAGTCTTGATGACATTAGTAAGTATACTGAATCCGCTATGAGAATCAACTGCCTCTACAATGGTCATTGCAGCCAAGAGAAAGAAGAGAGTCTCTGAGGTTTCACCCAAATGATGCTGGAGGTGCTCGAGTGTCTCATGTGGTGCTGTACCACTCATTGTAATATAGATAACCCAAGTAAGCACACCGATAATAAGAGCAGGAGCCGCCTTATTAATCTTCAAAGGATGTTCCAACGCTATACAAGCATAGCCGATTAGGAACACTGAAATCATTAATACTATCACGACGATATTAGTTTTACGTTATTAAAAACTGTTATTTGATACGATGCTGTATGTTTGATGTTACGAATTTCACTTACGAATTAAGGTCGCCTTGTAAACTCGCACATCGTTGACAGGTCTGTCGCCATTGAGGGGCAGAGCTGCTATTTTATCAACGACATCCATTCCTGAAGTCACCTCTGCGAAGACGGTATAATCACCATCCAGATAAGGCGCACCACCAACGGTAGTATATGCCTCTCGCTGCGCCGAGGTAAATGTCTTATGGTATTCCTTTTCTACGTCATCCAGTTCTTTAGATGTAAATTTTCGACCAGAGACGATATAGAATTGCGAACCATCGGAACGGTTGCTGCTGTTATGATCTTGCGGAAGTTTGCTTGCTGCTACCATACCTCGCTTATGAAAGAGGCCAGGAACGATATGCATTGGGATAGTATAACCTGGACCTTGCCAACCCACCTGACTGTCAGGGCCGGCATTCTTGCTGTCTGCAGCACCAGTCTGGATAAGATAGTTAGACAATACCCTATGAACCAACAAGCTGTCATAGAAGTGGTCGGTAACTAATCGGATTATATTATCCTTGTATTCAGATGTCTCATTGAAGAGCCTCATCGAGATTTTACCCATTGAGGTATGGAGAGTAAAACCCGAGATTGTCTTAGAATCGGGGTATACCGTGTTGCTCTTGAGGCGCAACTGATAGATACTCTCGTGAACAGCATTGACTCTAGGCAGAATACGGCGGATAGTCGTGGAGAGTATAGCCTTACTATTCTGACCAGAGATTCCGTATATCTGTCCCTTAGCATTGTATATAGGGGTACCCAATACTGCCTTAGGGGAGATATTGCCCAATGAATCTACAGCAACAGGAGTAGATATCACCTGTTTCCGCTTATTGACAGACAAAACGTATAGCCCCTGAGCTGATGGAGGACAAACGGTATCCAATGGCGGGAGATTCTCTGCCTTTACCTTACGCTCTACACGGAGGGCTACCAGATCATCATCAATATTATATGCCGAAAAGCCATAGACATTGAATGCCTGCTTGCTATCAATCGGATTCAGTTTCGCTTTCTGGGCTCCCTTGATCCACGACATCGGAGTCAATACGATATCAGGGGCGACATAAACACAGTTAGCCTCACCCAGAGGGGCACTGTAGACATCATAAGAGATGATATGCGCCATAGCATTTTTGTTACGCTCTGTATAATCTGGAGTTGCAGGAACAGAATTTTTCGGTCCGTCGGATGAAGAACCGCCACACGCCACAAAAACAAGAGCAAGAACAAGGGATAATATGAGGGAACAAAAGCGCATCTTAATCTTCGATAGTTACTGTCATGCGAACATCCGTCAAAGGGCGGTCGTTCTTGTCAACCTTCATATTACTTATCTTGCGAAGGACATCGAAACCAGATATCAATTCGCCGAATACCGTATACTCCCCATCCAGGTCGGGCGTACCTCCTATCGTTGTATATGCTTCTCGCTGTTCGGCTGTGAACTCCAGGTGCTCTGAGATACGGTATTCAAAATCTATCTTATCCTTAATTTCCTTGACAAGAGCATTGTATGCTTTCTTGTCTGTGGCTTTAAGTTCTGCCAACCTATCTTTGTGCGGATAATGGTACAGCTCGTGGAGACGTTTCTTGATAGGGTTATTCACATGCTTCTCCATCATAGTGAGAACAGAATCAGCAATGACCTGCCCTCGGACTATATAGAACTGAGAGATATCAGACGTCTTGAGCATATTCACCTTGTCCGGCTGACGGGGTGCGCATAATGCTCCGAATTTATGGAAACGCTTTTTTGTGAATTCAGAATCAATGTTATCCGCCTCCTCACCATAGCCGATGTGCTGTCCTGGTCGGGCATTCTTAGAGTCTGACGAACCTCCTTGTATGACGAAATTCTTCACAACACGATAGAATAGAGTGCCGTCGAAATGCTTTTCCTGTACCAGTTTTATGAATTCGTTGCGGTGCTTTGGGGTATCGTCATAGAGTACAGCCACCATATCGCCCATATTTGTATGGATACGCACCTTGACCGACTGCGCACTGGCAACCAGCGACGCGAGGGTCAGGATTATACATATTATATAGCGATACAGATGCTTCATTATACTATTCGATTATTTCCATTGTCATCCAGATATCCTTCATTGGTCGGTCATGAGGGCTGTAGACAGGCTGTGCAGCTATGGAATCTATGATTTCCAACCCCTCGACTATCTCGCCGAATACAGTGTATTCGCCGTCCAAATGAGGTGTACCTCCTATAGTGGTATAAGCTTCACGCTGTTCGTCGGTGAATTTATATATACCACGTTTCTCCATCTCCTCTTCTACCCTACCCATAATGGCAATCTGCAGGTCGATGAGATTCTCCTGGAGCCCATTCTGCTGACAATAACGAAGAGTGTCAGCATATTCAGGCTGGAGCTCCTGAAAAATTCTCTGACGAGTACGGTTGTTGATACGTGCCTCGAAATCAGACAATAGCGAATCTGTAAACACTTCGCCTTGAACGATATAGAATTGCGAACCAGATGACATTCGGTGTGGATTATAGGCATCTCCCTTACGGGCTGCAGCTATTGCTCCTCGTTTGTGGAAATACTTTGGGTGAACGATTTCAGCTTCGATAGGACCTCCTATCTGATTCGTACCGAGTTCGTCATAAGGACCAGCATGACGGGACACAGGGTCTCCGCCCTGAACCATAAAATTCTTGATGACGCGGTGAAACAGGAGAGAATCATACTCGCCATTACGTACCAAGCCTAGGAAATTCTCCTTGTGAAGAGGTGTTTCGTCGTAGAGACGCGCTACCATGATACCGTATGGTGTATGAATACGCACCAACGAAGATGACTCTGTGCGCGAAGTTACACAAGAAAGGCTCACCAAAGCCAGAACAAAAATAGCTGCTATGCTTATGAATCGTTTCATGAGCGCGAAGATAAGCAAAAAAGGCTACAAAGCGAAATAATATTCACTTTGTAGCCATATTATAATCTAACCTACTGGTACTAACCGAGGTACGATTTCAAAAGTTTGCTACGCGAATTATGGCGGAGGCGACGTATTGCCTTCTCCTTAATCTGACGTACACGTTCACGGGTAAGGCCGAAACGCTCACCAATCTCCTCAAGTGTCATTTCCTGACAGCCGATACCGAAGAAAAGCTTCACGATATCGCTCTCACGCTCTGTAAGAGTAGACAACGCGCGCTCGATCTCTCGAGAAAGCGACTCGTTGATGAGCTGGCGGTCGGCGTTTGGCGAATCATTATTGACCAATACATCGAGAAGGTTGTTATCCTCACCCTCAACAAAAGGAGCATCGACAGAGATATGACGACCAGATACGCGGAGAGTATCAGCCACCTTATCTGCTGGCAAGTCAAGCTGGTCAGCTAGTTCCTCTGCAGATGGCTTACGCTCGTTCTCCTGCTCGAACTTATTGAAAGCCTTGTTGATCTTGTTAAGAGAGCCAACCTGGTTCAGTGGGAGGCGCACGATACGAGACTGTTCTGCCAATGCTTGGAGAATAGACTGACGGATCCACCACACTGCGTATGATATGAATTTGAAACCACGGGTCTCATCAAACTTCTCAGCTGCCTTAATAAGACCGAGGTTACCCTCGTTAATAAGGTCTGGAAGACTGAGTCCCTGATTCTGGTACTGCTTTGCTACAGAAACCACGAAACGGAGGTTTGCACGTGTCAACTTTTCAAGTGCAAGTGCATCACCTTGTTTAATGCGTTGGGCGAGTTCTACCTCTTCTTCTACTGTGATCAGTTCCTCACGGCCAATCTCCTGAAGATACTTATCTAGAGATGCACTCTCGCGGTTCGTAATCGACTTTGTAATCTTGAGCTGTCTCATTGTCCCTATGTTATTGCTTGTTACCCATTGTAAAACTTTGTCTTATACGTACAGAAACGACTTTCAGGTTACAAAATACCGATCCCAATACGCATAATTAACTTTAATTAACCAAATCGGCAACAAAGGTTGGTAAAATAGTGTTGTCTGATAATTGTTATCTATTGCATCGTTTAACGCAGACGATGCATAATTGGTTTAGCGATTATAGTTAAAGAATTAGAATATCAAATGAATGCTATATACTAGTATGCGATTCGGTGTTATTTACGGACGAAGAGAGCGTCCATTTCGAGACAGCCACTACTTTTCCGTACATGAACACCAATAATAAAGAATGTGTTTTGAAAAAAATTACGATGAACAAGGGTGTTCCAAGGGACCTGCAAGAGACTAACTTGATGTAAAACACGTATTATTTCTTTCATAAGCCAAAAAATTACCTATTCTCAAAACATTATTCTATTAATAATAGTATACCTGCATAAAACTACAATGTGCTATGCAGGGTCTATTCAGAAAATACCTCTGGCTTGTGTGCCAGGTCAAAGAGGCTCCCAAGGGAATAACCTTCGAGGAGATCAATCGCCGTTGGAGAAGAAACACCAACCTCAACCCTTCTGGCGAGGATATCGCCAAACGAACCTTCCGCAACTGGCTTGCAGCGATACCGGACGAACTGGGCGTAACCATTGAGTGCGAACGCAAGGCTCCGTTCAATTACTACATTGCCGACTTCGGGGTCAACAATGTCAGTATGCTCAAATGGTCGCTTGAGGTGTTCTCCGTAGGCAATATGGTGTACGAGAACAAGGCCATTCAAGACAGGATCCTCATGGACAATATCCCTTCCGCCAATGAGACGCTGTCGGACATCTGTCGCGCCATGCGAAACGGGCATAAAATCCTTCTTCGCCATCATCGGTTCGGCTCTGAGGAGACGCAATACGTTGTCTGTCCATACGCCGTCAAGATCTATCAGAACCGGTGGTACCTCATAGCGCATAGCGAGGAGAAGAACAAAGAGTACACCTACGGTCTGGACCGTATTATCTCCGTGAAGGAACTTGATGAGCTGTTCTTCCTGCCAGAAAACTATTCCGCCAACGAAAAGTTCAGATATTGCATTGGCGTCTACAGCGACGAAGAATACCCTATAGATATAGTACGCCTCAAAGTCAAGGGTTATCTGACCGACTACTTCGACACCTTGCCACTCCACCAATCCCAAAAAGAGGAATCCAGGGGCGACGACTATGTAATTTACCGCTACAGCCTGAAAACCAACAAAGAACTGATCAACCGTCTGATGACCTACGGCTCAGCCTGCGAGGTACTCGAGCCCGAAGGCCTCCGCATTGCCCTAAAGGCAGCCCACCGCCAGGCTTGGGAGATGTACGACTGATATATCAAGTTTGGCGGTGCAAATATAATACAGTCCAAAACGGCGGTGTCCCGATTTGGCGCGTTCTGGCGCGATTTGGCGCGATTTTTTTGAAAGGGCTCTAAGTTTGGGGTTATATCTCATACGGATTGTTACGGATTCTGGCTATCGCCGTTTGGGGGCATCTCACACGGGTTCAGGGGATTTAAGGGATTATTTTAGGCGGATTATGGCGGTTTGAGATTGAGAGATTTTTGGAATTGCAGGGTTGAGAGATTCGCGGAATTTGGATAAACGAAAGAAAAGATGAGATTGAAGGAGAGCGTGAGAGTAGTGTCTGTATTAAGGGAGCGTTATAAGAGCGTTATAAGAGCGAAGGAGGAAAGAAGGGGGTAGAGAGAGTTAGGATTTTCATAGGGATAGATTCTAGAGGGGGCTTTTTGCAAACATCATATCCATCACGGACTGCAAATATTACTGAAAAAAGTTGACAATCGCGCCAAATTGCGCCAAATTGCGCCAGAACGCGCCACCGCCCTAAACAGCCATTATATATTTGCACCGTCAACAAAGACAAACAAGTCGGCTGTTGATAGAATACAGTATCATAAACAAAAAATTACGATGAACAAGGGTGTTCCCCGAGTGTAGAGTGAGTGTAGACTGAGGCTACAAATGCTGAAGCTATCCCGTCGGCACAAAGTATCTGTCTTGAGCTAGCCAAGACAACAGCCGAAGTGACGCACAATCACCCCGAAGGAATCAAAGGAGCACAGGCCACTGCAGCAGCTATCTTCCTTGCGCGTAACGGTCGTTCCTTGAAAGATATAAAGGAGTTTATCGAGTCTACATTCGGCTATGATCTGAGCAGAACCTGTGACGAGATAAGGAAGACCTATCACTTCGATCCCAGCTGTCAGGGTACAGTTCCAGAATCAATAATAGCCGTTCTGGAAAGCACAGATTATGAGGATGCCATCAAGACAGTTGTATCATTGGGCGGAGATGCCGATACTATGGGTGCAATCACAGGAGCCATAGCATACGCCCATTACCAAAGCATTCCGAGAGAGCTTGCCCAATTTGCCAAAGACAAACTGCCAGAAGATATGCTAGATATTGTTTTTGAGTTCGGGTATAGGTAATAGATTAGCAAATTGACGTGCGAATTATTAAGGATAGTGAAAGAAAGCCGTTTGTCCTTAAAAAAGCTTAAATCATTGATTTTCGACACATGAAGGTGTATCACGTATAGAAAAAATATATAACTTTGAAAAAGAACGATAAAGGAAACGGGTCGACATCTACTCTTCGGCTTACTTTAGAGTTCGCAAACATTTACATTTACTAACAACACTAAACCGACCTACTATGAAAAATATCATTTTTCGTTTCGCAATCGTTGCAATTCTAGCATTTGGTTTCAGCAACGCAATCTTCGCACAGATGGCTAAGTTCCAGGCCCTCTACATCTTCAATTTCGCAAAGAACACAAGTTGGCCTATGGCAGAGGCTAATAAGGATCTTATCATCACAATCATTGGTGACAAGGAGTTGGTACAGGAGCTCCGTACTTTGGCTTCTTCGAAGAAGATCTCCAACAGAAACGTTATTGTTCGTTCGGCAGCATCAGTTGCTACTGTAGGCAAGAGCGACATTGTTTGTCTTGGAGAGTCAAAGAGCGAGCAGATCAACCTCGTAGTCAACAATCAGGCCGGCAAGAACACCTTGATTGTAAGTTCAAAGCAGGGTCAGTGTGCCAATGGTGCAGGCATTGCATTCACAAACGACAACGGCAAGTTGGGCTTTGAGATTTGCAACAAGAACATCCAGAAGAATGGTTTGCACATGAACCAGCAGATCATGAGACTGGGCACAGAGGTATACTAGCGGAAGAAATTCCTAGTACACCACGCAAGGCCACAACACCTTGATACTCAAGACAAATTGGTATGTTTATATAGAATTTCCCGCCAGCGATGTGATGTCGCTAGCGGGATTCTCATTTTTTTGGCACGGTATTTGGAATGGATTAGACAACAGACAAACATTACTAATCTCATAAACTATTACAGCCATGAAAACATTAGTAACAATTGCAGCAATAATGATGATGAGCATCGCAACAACAAATGCTCAGAGACATAATCACAATACAGCGGGCCATGCTCACAACAACAAGGCCGTACATCATACTAACTATGTGCATGGCGGTCCAGTATACGGCAAGCCAGATTATGTACATCATCATAATCCAAGACCAACATACGTACATGCTCATCATGCACCTCTCATCGTGAGACATCACACACACTACTTATTCAACCCTGCGCCAATAGTAGGTGCTATAACATTCAGAACAGGTCTACCTGTCGGCTTCATCAGCACCCGTCTGTTGGTAAACATTCCTTACATCTCTACTTCGTATGACACAAGAATCGGCATTCACATGCCAAGATACATACAAGTAGTCAATGAATACGCGATAGGCGGCAGACGCAACTACATCAACGATGCTGACCTCACACTACAGCTTCGCAAGGTGGGCTATGACAGATTAGGCAAGGCACAGTATGTAGTTGACCTAGTCGACCTACACGCCTATGACAACCAAGTGATTGCATCCTGGGTTGTGGAGAACAGACATTCAGATGTACGTTGGGACATTGAGAATGTACTCGACAACAACAGAGATGATATTGCCCGCATTGTCAAGGAGTGGGATTACCGCCATATGCAGTACGTAGCATAAAACCTAGTTTCATAGATTAATAACAATAGACTACGACAGACAAACTACGTATTAACACGCTATATATATTGGCGCAAAGATGACCTTAGAGTAAGAAATTTGGTTATCTTTGCGCCTAATAATTATTGCATTATGGATTACAACTCAAGTAGAGAAAAGCTGGAAATGCCTGAATATGGCAGACACGTACAGAAAATGGTAGACCATGCGTTGACTATCAGAGACAGAGAAGAGAGAAATGCGTGTGCGGCATCCATCGTAAATGTGATGGCAAATATGTACCCTGAGCAGAAGAACGACCCAGACTTCAAGCATAAGTTGTGGGACCATCTTCATGCGATTGCATATTACCAGCTTGATGTTGACGGACCATATCCAAAGCCTACGCCAGAAGAGGTATCGCCTAGGCCAAGACCATTGGAATATCCAATGCACAGAGTCAGGTTGCCTCACTATGGTTATCTGACAGAGCACTTTGCCAATGTAGCTTGTGAGATAGAAGATCCACAAGAGAGGAAGATACTGGTTAACTATATAGCCAACCACATGAAAAAGACACTGATAGCGATGAACAAAGACTACGCTACAGATGAGCGTCTGATGAAAGAGATAAGACTTCTGACGGACGACCTTCTGGAGATAGATGGCGAAATTCGCACGGCATACTATCAGGAGCCAAAGAAAAACAATGCCAGCAAAGGAAAGCAGACAAACAAGCAGAAGCAGAACAGCAAGAAGAACAACAAACAACAGAACAATCGCGGAGGCAACAGCAAGAACCGCAAGAGATTCTGATAATTACTGGCACTAACGGACTAAGAACGCAAATATGAGTACATTCAAGATTGAGGGAGGTACACCATTATGTGGTGAAATCAAGCCACAAGGTGCAAAAAACGAGGCATTACAGATAATATGCGCTGCGCTTTTAACCGCAGAACCTGTAAGAATCAACAATATTCCGAATATTCTCGACATAAACAATCTGCTAATACTCCTCAGCAATATGGGGGTAAAAGTAGATAGACACGATGCCAATACGGTAACCCTGACTGCCGACAATGTCAATCTTGAGTACATGCAGACAGAAGAGTTCAAGAAGCAGGCATCGTCACTTCGAGGTTCAATCATGATAATGGGTCCGCTGCTGGCACGTTTCGGCAAGGCTTATTTTCCTAAACCAGGAGGAGACAAGATTGGTCGCAGGCGTCTGGACACACACTTCTATGGATTCCAGAAGTTAGGTGCGAGGTTCAACTTTGACTCCAACGACTTTTTCTACTCAGTAGAGGCAAGTAATCTGAAGGGGACATACATGCTTCTTGACGAGGCATCTGTAACAGGTACAGCCAATACACTTATGGCTGCGACTATGGCACCTGGACAGACTACGATATACAATGCGGCATGTGAGCCATACGTTCAGCAATTATGTCGACTATTGGTAGCCATGGGTGCCAAGATAGAGGGCATAGGCAGTAATCTGCTCCGCATAGAAGGAGTTACAGAATTACATGGAGCAGAGCATACTATTCTGCCAGATATGATTGAGGTCGGCTCATTCATTGCCATGGCAGCGATGACAGCTGGAGACATCTGGATCAGAGGTGCAGGAGTGGAACATCTAGGAATTATTCCATTAGCATTTGAGAGAATGGGCATTACTATTGAGGTTCACGGAGACGACCTGCATATTCCTGTTCAGAAATGCTACACCATAGATTCGTTTATAGATGGTTCAATCATGACTATAGCCGATGCGCCTTGGCCAGGGTTGACACCAGACTTACTCAGTGTATTCCTAGTGCTAGCCACACAGGCTAACGGTTCGGTATTGATACACCAAAAGATGTTTGAGAGCCGTCTGTTCTTTGTGGACAAGCTTATTGATATGGGTGCGAAGATTATTCTTTGTGATCCACACAGAGCTACAGTCATCGGATTGAACAGACAGACAAAACTGAGAGCAACAACAATGACATCACCTGATATCCGTGCTGGTGTAGCGTTGCTGATTGCTGCCCTATCCGCTAACGGCACCTCTACAATCCACAATATCGAACAGATAGACAGAGGCTATCAAGATATTGAGGCAAGATTGAGTGCGCTGGGAGCAAAAATCACACGTATCTGAAGAATACCAACATATAATTAAAGAGAGGAGATCTGCTACGATCTCCTTTTTTTATGCGCTGCGGATGAGTTTGGCACGATATTAGTATTAGGCTAGATAAGAAATAACAAAAAAGTTATTTCGAACGTATATCATAACAACTTAAACCATACTACAATGAAAACGCTAATAACATTAATACTTGGTTTGATAATCGTAGCATCAGCAGGTGCACAGAACCATAATAGAGGAGCAAACCGCACAGGCGGTCGTGATTCAAATTCGACATCAACCTCTACAACAAATACAACAACCAGTTCGACTTCCACATCATCGTCGACAGAAAATAAGAGTTCCGTTGTAAGCAATACAGCTGTTACTCCACAGAGGGGGACAGAGACACAATCTTCATCAAAGACAAATTCTTCGTTCTCATCTGCTACGCCTCAGACAAATACGCGAGGAAACGGCAGCAGTGTAAAGAGCAACAGCAACGGACAGAGAGAGCATACATACGGCAATCCATCAAATCCACAAAGCGTACCTAGCAAGGGAAATGGAGGCTACAGCAACAATAACACACATAACAGCAACAACGGTGGTCATGCGAATAATCCGAACTATTACGAGCATAAGCCAAGCGACCATGGGTCAAACCATCATCAATACCATGTAGGTCCTGGACATACCAGTCCTGCAGGTGCTCCTATAGCTCCTAGCATTGCACCTCGTCCATACTTCGGTGTTTCATTCCCATACAGGCATGTATTCCGTCCTGAGAGAATCACATCATTGAGAGACTATCGCATGGTTCGCCCTTATGGAGTTACCACTACAATGCTGGTGAGCATATACGGTATTTCGGACTATGACGTATCGAAACTGACATTAGGACTACCTACACATTTGAATGTCATAAATGAGTACGGTACATTTGAGAGAAGATATGTAGAGCATGCAGACCTACTTCTTGCAGTAAGATCTGTTGGGTACAACTACCGCAGACAGATGGAGTATGTTCTAGAGTTGATCGACCTTCATGACTACTCACTCATTTCGACATGGCAAATCGACAATTTCTTCACCAGTGAAGAGTGGAATATCGAGAGATGCATCAGCAACAACCGATATGAGATTCAGAGAATCATGATAGAGTGGGACCGAATCCACTATTAATAGGCAAAAGAAAAATAGACAAAAAAGAAATCGCCTTGGTTCTACGGAGCCAAGGCGATACTTTTATATTATAACAAGCGACTATCAGCTCTTACGTTTATAGTTGCTATGATTCTTTACACCCTTGATAACCTTCTCGTCTATCTGGGTATGGAACAGATCCAAGATCTGCTGGAAAGAAAGTCGAGGCATCCTGTCCGAAATAGCCTTACCAGCGTATTCTGCTATAGCGCGAATATACTGACGACCCTCAGGGTAAGCAGATACAGCATCAAGGTCGGTTGTACATATAATAAGGTGACCATTTGCGACCTGGCACTCCATAAGGATAGCGAGATTATGGTTACGCTCCACATTATCTATAGCTCGGACAATGACAGGGATAGTTGACTTGAGGCTATCCAGAATCAACGGACGAGAATTTCTTGCGATAGCCCACCATTGGAAATCAGAATGATAATCAGTAGCGAACTGCTTCTGGAACAAAAGGTGGTCGCGATTTATGAGATAACCCAAGGTTCCAGGAGACACTGGCTGATTAATGCTCTCCGAAATAGACTTGAACATTGCATAGTTCCAATAATCAGGAGTAAACAAACCACCTACAGAAATACTGTCGATATCCTTGAAATCAGGGACATAGACAACCGTTTCACCCTTGGTCAGTCGGTCCTCTACATCATGATCCAGTTTATGGACGACATACGGATCGATTTCGATGGTATCCGGATTAGCCTTGACAGCCCAGATATTGTACCTATTAGTATGGCGGGCGATATTAACCTCGAGGCAAACAGGAGACATACCCTCAGAGAGATAATCCGAGATATTCTCCGCATACTGCTTATCGTGATAAGTAGTATTACCCTGAGGAGCATCTACGGCGAGAGTACCACTAGTTATGACATGATTCATACTATCGCGGAGAGCCCAGCGAATAACCTCCTGAGACAGATCCTTCTCCGAATAATTAGCTGTAGCGAAAGAAAAAGCAATGCTATCGGCAGGCATTACATAGCTATCCAAAATAGCCAAAGGAACTATTTCCGAGCAGAAAGCAGAGAATTTTGTGCTATCAATGAAAGCCTTAGGATCCATAAAAGCATCGAGAGGGGCGCACAATGCAGAACCCTGACCAGGATAATCCTGCAAATCGAGAAGTTGGAATCCGCCAAAGCCTCGAGTACGCAAACACATCTCAATATCAGCCTTATAGCACAACATAGAGAGATTACCAGAAGCCATGTGGTAGTCGTATGAGAGCGAATCAAGGCCAGCCAAACGGAGACGCTCGTGGAAGATCTCATGATTCAAAGGTCGGAGTACCCCAGTATATTTACCCATTTCACTACCATCGGGGTAGATTTGGAATTGGCAAGTCTCGTGACTGATTACAGGGACAGTCACATTAGCTATAGCCTCCTCGTAGGTACGGCGAGTATTAGGATACAAGGCATTAAGTATTCCGCCATCGTGTGCATCGGCAAAAGAGAAAGACGAGCGGACATGAGTATTATACTCATTATGGCGCTCACCACCAGCGCGGCAAGTCACCCAAAAATCCTCACCATTCAGCTGGCCCATCCATCCGAGGAAATTATTAGAGCCAAAAGCGTAGAGGTGTCGAGGGTCGTGCTGTCTGAAATCATTTACCCACTGATGCATTATGGCAGTATCTCCACAAAGTTCGTTACCGTGAGCCATCATAGTAAAAGAAGGATGGTTACCCACGAAATCCAGGAGCATATCGCCCTCATTATGAAGGAAATTCAGCAAAGCAGTATCACCAGCCTCAAGGCACCCCCAGTAAGGAAGTTCCGGTTGGAGATAGATACCCTCGAGATCAGCCGCCTCGAAAGCAGCGCGAGGAGGAGCCCAAGAGTGGAAGCGGTAATGATTGATACCGAAAGACTTAGCACGACGGTAGACATCACGCCAAGAATCGACATCCATAGGAGCATACCCTGTAAGGGGGAAAACACAAGCATCGTGCTTACCTCGGAGGAAAGTCCTCTTGCCATTTATGACAAACTGAGAACCTTCGGTATGGAAATCACGGATACCGAAAGAAGTAGAAGAACGGTCGGACGACACAGCCTTAGACTTCGGATCCTTTGCGGTAAGAGTTGCAGTGAGAGTATAGACATTAGGATGCCATTCAGACCATTTTTTCATCCCCTCGGGAATAGGAATAGTTATGTTTATCGTATCTATACTTTGCATCAAAGTATCGCGCTGTATATAGGGAGCATATAGAGAGCCTATAGAGAAATCAGTAGCAGCGAAATCTAAAGAAAGTTCTACTGCTTTTTGAGACATAGCGCGAGGAGAGCGGCAGATTACAGTCCGGACATTAAGAAGATTCTCCTTAGTATCAGGATAGACCTGCAGAGAATGGATATAGACATTATCAGTTGCCTCGATATAGAACATACCGAGAATACCATTCCAGTTAGTCTGCGTATGTTCAGAGACGGCGTGAGAGCCACCTATTTTTGGCAATATAGCCTTTTCAGAGTTATCGACACAGATACGGATACGGTGTTCACCCGGCTTTATTCCAGAGATATCATAGATATGAGGGGCATAGAGGTGAGAGAAAGAGCCTATAGAATCCTCATCAATCCAAAGAGTTGACGGCTTGGTACGTTCCATAACAAGGCTGATATGCTTATCGCGGAAACTCTCAGGGATAGTGACCAGATGCTCATAGGTCAAGGCGCCCACGAAAGAGTGGCGACGAGACAGGCGACCAGTTTCGTTCAAATTAGAGATAGTATCGCCGAGACAAGCCTCATCTGTAGTACCTGGGAGCTGAACACTACCAAGGTCGGTATACCAAGCATCGCTGAGATTAATATATTCACGGAAAGTGCGGTGCTCCTCCTGGCAAGAAAACAAGAGAAACACGCCGAGGGCAGCCAAAGCCGACAACCAATGCTTCATCATAAACGGTGGGTATTGTTAAGATCACTATCCAGATCGACTTCCGCTTTCAGATACTTCTGGCTCAAGATTGCCATAAAATGGCTGATACGCATCAGGGCATTAGTTGTATCTGCAAGAATAGTCTTCTTCTGGAGTTTCAGGAGAAAATAATCATAGATGGCGGTAAGAGCCAGTTCGACATGGTGCATCTTATCGCCATTAGGGATTTTTGCCATAAGAGCCTCCAGATCGGGCCAAGCGTTCTGGAAAGCATTCTGGTATGGGATTTCAGACTCCAGAGTAAGGAGGTAGAGGTGATAATTGTACATATCATTCATCAGATGCTGAGTAATCATGATATGGCCCTTCTGCTCCTTTTTCTCATTGTGCATCATTTCGATAAGATTCTCCCACCACTCGGCAATCTGACCATAGATAACAGGGTCAGTCACCCCATACTGAGATATGACACGCTCCTTTATAAGGTTGATATCGAAACCATTAGCACGAATAAGATCCTCCACCTGCCACATATACAGCAAGTATTCGACTATATTCTCCTTGCGTCTTTTCTGTGCTATCAGCATAATATGATATAATTATTCTTCGTTATCGTCGATAATTTCATCATCTTCGTCATCATCCCAGTCGAAATCGGGCATAAAATCATCCGACATATCACCGAAATACGAATCGATGTCGCGACGATCCTTTTTAGTTGGACGACCCAGACCCTTCTGGCGGTTCATAGACGAAGCCAGTTTCTGCAGTTCGATAATTTCAAGTTGGTCAGGAGAAGTCACCTCGATGATATAATCCGGCACCAATTTAGCTCCGACGCGGCTACGCGGACAGTCGATAATCTTAAAAGAACGAGTAGCAGGAGGGACGCGGACATCCACAACATCGCCTGGTTTTACTGTGCGAGAAGCCTTAACCTGCGTACCTCCCATACTGATACGACCCTTTTTGATAGCCTCTGCGGCTATTGAACGAGTCTTATAGATACGTACTGACCAGAGAAATTTATCTATACGTGCGTCCATTAGGCATTATTTGTTATTGAAGAGATTCATCGTACGTTCGAGTCCTACAGATATCCAAGAAGGGATAATCTCCGTAGCGAGGTCGATACGCTCCTTGATAGTCTTTTGCTCCTCCTCGGTCCAAGAACCCAATACGAAATCTATCTGACCGCCGCGAGCAAATTCATTACCTATTCCGAAACGGAGGCGAGTATAATTCTGGGTACCAATGAGGGCGTTGATATTCTTCAAGCCATTGTGACCGCCGTCAGACCCCTTACCCTTAAGTCGCAAAGAGCCGAAAGGGAGAGCCAGATCATCCACGCACACAAAAAGATTCTCAATAGGTATTTTCTGGTCCTGAAGATGATAATTCACAGCCTTACCAGAAAGATTCATATAAGTATTAGGCTTAAGGAGGAAAATCTGGTGACCACGGAAACGATAAGTTGCCATTTCTCCGTGACGGCATCCCTCCCAAGGGGCGTCGTTTTTAGCGGCGAGAGCTGTCACTATATCAAAACCGATATTATGACGAGTATGTGCGTATTCGTCGCCGATATTACCCAAGCCAACTATCAGATACTTCATTAGGATTATTTCTTGAGAGAATTGAAAATATCATTAAATACATCCTCAGTTCTGAGGCCTGCTGCGCGAATCTGCTGAGGAATGAAACTTGTGACAGTCATACCTGGAGTAGTATTTACCTCGAGCATGAAAGGTTCGCCCTCTGGAGAAATGATAAAATCAATACGAACGATACCACGCATGTGCATAAGGTCATAGATACGAGAAGCAGTAGCCTGTACCCTATCGCGAACATTATCCGGAACGCGGGCAGGTGTAATCTCCTGAGCCATACCAGGAGTATATTTAGCCTCATAATCGAAGAACTCATTAGCTGAGACGACCTCGGTAAGAGGGAATACGGTAGTCTTACCATTAGCCTTATAGAGACCACAAGTCACCTCGGTACCGGTAAGGAGAGATTCGATGAGGACGAAAGAACTCTCCTTGAGAGCCTTCTCGATGGCAGGTACGATTTCAGCCTCAGACTTAACCTTAGAGACGCCGAAACTAGAGCCACCAGCTGCAGGCTTAATGAAACAAGGGAGACCGATCTCCTTAGCAATTTCAGCAGGGGTATATTGAGTTGTGCTCTCGACCATAATAGACTTAGCGAGATTAACGCCAAGATTACGGAGGAAAGTATTAGTAACGAACTTATCGTAGGTCATTGCCGAAGTGAGGGCTGGACAAGTAGAATAAGGCATACCGATCATTTCGAAATAGCCACCCAACTGACCATTCTCGCCAGGATTACCATGGATAGTGATATAAGCACAATCGAAAGTGACCTTTTCGCCCTTGGCATTTATATATGAGAAATCGTCACGATTGACATCAACGGAAGGTTCGCCTTCCGGCTCAGCAATCCATCTTTCCTCTGTGATACGTACAGGCACAATGAAGTGCGATTTACGGTCCATCATAGTCATAAGACCATTTTTACTACGTTCAGATACACCTGCCTCAGAGGTGTAGCCGCCATATACGAGAGCTACTTTCATTGTTGTTTACGAATTAGTGTTGAAGAATTAGTTGTTGTATGGTATTTCAGGCTAGTTCTGACGTTACGTATCTGGCCCTTGATGTGAATAGTTTCACGAAGGAGGGCAGCGAGATAATATGTTTCGCGAATAGCCTGCTTATCTGTCTCTGTGAGCAAGAATTTGTATGATCCCTTAGGGGAGATGAGAGAGATACGGATTTTCTCATCAGAATGGTTGGCGATAAATTCACCCACGCCATTATCCGTAGAATTCTTGAATCTGATAGTTTCCCAGAATTCGCCGCCGTCATCAAAAGCGTGGTTAAGGGCTTCGTCTACCACTGTATCCGACACCGTATATATATCACCGACCTCTGCCTTGATTGCATAGTGGTGAATAGGCGACTGTCCGGTATAGTGAGACGAAATGAAGAACTGACCATTACGGTCAGTATGAGCCTTTATTAGAGCGCGGTCGAAAGAGCGGCCGACTGACTGTTTCTTATTTATGAGAATAGGATTTGAAGAATCAGGATCCTCCTCCTGAAAAAGCTTCATAACAGGAGCGATTTCATTCTCACGGATTGTGAGGAGAGAATCCAAGAACTGAAGGTTACGTTCCTGCTCGGTACGATATACGACATTCATCATCTCCTTGCAGCTACGTACCATCTTTTTCATATCAGAATAAGTATAGATGATACTATCAAGAAGTATCTTAGAACTATTGTACTGCTGCTTATTGTATAATTCCACTGCCTTTTCGAAAGTCTCGTTAGCCAACTGTTCACGTGAAGGAGAACAAGAAGTGGAGATACTTGACAAGGTTATGAATGCATAACAGGCAACTATTGTACTTGTTGAAGGTTTCACAGATTTTCTCTACTTAGTTGATATCTTGACATTACTTTTCAGACTGTTCCTTATCGGTTGCTTTAAGGAGGCCACACGCGGCATCGATATCCTGACCCTTAGAATTACGGATAGTGGCCATTACGTGAAGCTCGTTAAGCTGGTCACGGAACGACTCCATTTGTTTCTGAGAGCAACCCATGAGGTCGGTATCAGGGATATCATTGAAACGTATCAAATTGACGCGGCAAGGCAGACCCTTAAGCATACGTGCCAGAGCCTTAGCATGGCGAGGAGTGTCATTGACGCCATGGAAGAGAGTCATCTCGAAAGAGAGACGGCGCTGACCGTTCCAATCGTACTGACGGAGCATACGAACAGTCTCCACTATAGGGAAAGCCTGTTCGGAAGGCATCAGAGCCAGACGTTCATCGCCGAAAGGAGTATGGAGAGATATAGCTACGTGAACCTGAGACTCATTGAGGAGTCGAGGCAGCTGAGTCTGGACACCGATAGACGAAACCGTGATACGGCGAGGAGAGAGAGCATACCCCCAAGGTGCGGTAAGAATATCGAGAGCCTTAAGGACATTATCGATATTATCAAGAGGTTCGCCCATACCCATAAAGACGATATTCGTTATATCATTAGTCTCCTCGATAGATGCGAACTGATTGAGGATATCTGTAGTTGTAAGTTGAGCCTCGAAACCACCCTTACCAGTCATACAGAAAGCGCAGCGCATCTTACAGCCCACCTGAGAAGAGACACAAAGAGTCTTACGGTCGGCATCTGGAATCATCGCTGTCTCGATGACATAACGTTTAGCTGGGGTATAGAAGAGATATTTGCGGGTACCATCCACAGACTGCTGATAGCGTACTGGAGCGTAACGGCCAACAGTATAGTTCTCCTTGAGAGCAGTACGAGCCTTGAGAGAGAGATTAGTCATCTCATCGATATCCGTTACTCCCTTAGCGTATAGCCACTGAGCCATCTGCTTAGCTGCGAATTTAGGCAAGCCAGCATTAGCTGCTACTGTTTCGAGGTCGTGAAGGTCTTTTCCGAAAAGTGCTTCCATTGATAACACGTTATAGTTCTGTTATGCGATAATCTTCAATATTTATCTTACCCTGCTTATAGAGACCACCGATAGCCATTTTGAAAGCCTTTTTAGAGCAGCGGAAGACAAGTTCGATATCCTCTGGGCGGCTCTTATCACCGAGAGCCAGAGAACCTCCGTTGATATGAAGTTGCTGGAGAATAAGTTCGTGCAAGGCATCAGCCTTCTGATGTCCGATAGGAGTAGGGATAAGGTCGATCTTATCATCCTCACGCACCTTCTCTATATAGAGAGGCAGACGCTGGCCAATCTGGAGACGAGAGCCGTGGAGCTGAGAATTATAGACCATACCCGTATGGAGATTATTTATGATGCAGAGGTAGCCCATTGGGGTCTGGCGGAATACGAGAGCATCCACCTCATCCCCCTGCTTATATGAAGGAGCCAGGTTATTGAGGTACTTATCAAAATATTCCGTCGCTACCATACGGTTAGTCTGGGCATCGGCATAAGCGAATACGACATAATGCTCACCCACCTGCATACGAGAGCGCTGCTGCTTATAAGGGACAAGGAGATCCTTGATTGGGCCCCAGTTGAGGAAAGCGCCGAACTGAGTCACAGCAGTACATTCGAGGGATGCGAACTGGTTGGCGAGGACAAGAGGCTTCTCGCGGGTAGCGATGAGGCGGTCGTCAGAGTCGGTATAGACCAAACAATCGTCAATCAAGTCACCTACCTGGACATTCAGACCTTCCAAGAACTTCTGAGGCATAAGGATTTCGTCATCCTTATCATCAGACTTTACAGGAGCCAGGAATGCACCGAAGTCAACAAAACGTTTAACCTTCAAGGTATTATACTGACCTATCTTGAGGCTTGTATTCTTTGCGTCTTTCATATTCTTGCAAAGATATGAAATAGTTTTAGAGTAAGTTGTTTTTTAGGAATTATTAATGAAGAAGACGATATGAAGATACTGTGAGGGTATAAAAACACTATCTTTGCGGGCAAATCAGAAAAACACAACTTAAAATGAGAATAGAACATTTGATATTATCAATGGCCAGCTTAGCCATGATAGGTCTTACTTCTTGCGGAGATGACGAGAAGAGTGTCATTAACCTTACCCCGAACAACGGAGAAGAGAATACTGACGAAGGGGATAAGAATGACGACAATACTGACGAAAACGAGAATACAGCCGACCCTAATTTCTATGTATATCTATGTTTCGGGCAGAGCAATATGGAAGGCAATGCTACACCTGAGGCCGAAGACATGAGAGGCATTGACGAGGAGAGATTCCTTATGATGGCAGCTGTAGACTTCGGCACAGGAGCAAACGACAGGAAGATGGGCAACTGGTACCCAGCCTACCCACCATTGTGTCGACAATGGACAGGATTGACGCCAGCAGACTACTTCGGTAGGTATATGTGCAAAGCATTACCAGACAAGAAGATAGGCGTAATCAACGTAGCCATCGGCGGTGCAGAGATAGAGATATTCGACGAAGAATTGCTACCAGAACGTCTGGCAGACAACAAGCCAGAGTGGTTCTTGAATTACGTCAAGGCATACGACAATCACCCATACAATCGTCTTATTGAGATGGCCAAGAAGGCACAAAAGTCGGGTGTGATAAAAGGCATACTGCTACATCAAGGAGAGTCGAACAACACACAGCAAGACTGGCCGTTGAAAGTCAATAAGATATACAACAATATGCTTAAAGACCTTGGGCTCAAGGCAGAAGAGACCCCACTATTCATTGGAGAGATGAGATATGCCAATCAGGGAGGATTATGCTGGGGGCACAATGCTGTCATAGCCAAGACACCAGAGACGATACCTACTGCGCACGTAGTAAGTGCAGACCTCTGTCAAGGCAAGCAAGACGACCAGTTCCACTTCACGGCAGCAGGATACCGTCATCTTGGCTACAACTATGCCAAGGAAGCATTGACACTTATGGGAGTAGCAGTTCCTGAAGAAGAAAATGCGCCTGTACCAGACGCTCCAGAGCCAGAAGGAGACAAGACAACACTCTGGTCGGGCGAGCAAGCAATATCCTGGTGGCCAAATCTCACATTAGAAGCATCGAAGCTAAAAGACCTCAAGGTAGGCGACTATATCCGTGCGACTATCAAGAATGTGGACAAAGCAGAGCCTTACAATCAGTTCATCGTCAACTATGCAGGTGCGCCAGAGGGAGCCAACCTGGCAGGCGGCGGTACACGATTCCTAGGAAATGACGACAGCGTATCACCAATATATGTCGGCATTACCAAAGACATGCTAGAGAAGATACAGACAGAGGGCATAACATTTACTGGCAATATGTATACCATAACCAAGGTAGAGATAGAAGAGAACCTTGAAACAGAAGACTACAGCAATACCATATGGCTCGGCAAATCAACCATTGCTCCATTGCAATTTGTGAACAGCGCGTCGTTTGCCAATGCCAAGGCAGGCGATGAGATCCGCATCTATGCATCGGCCAATGGCAGTTGGATTGCATTCTCATGGGGCTGGGGCGAAAATGAAAGCTACCAGACAGAACTTGTAAACTATGAGTATTACTCATTAAAAGTTACAGAAGAGAACCTGCCACATTTGCAGAGCAACGATTTCATTGTGAATGCGGGGAATGCTAAATTGACTAGAGTCGATCTTATCCCAGCAAACTAAAAGACAGATATTGACAAAATATAGAGGCATGCTAGTTTCGGCTGGCATGCCTGTTTTTTTGTTCAGTCTAGGACTTCAGATCCGTACGAGAAGATACAGAAGATATCATTTGTGATATAAGAGAGAGTCCTTGTTCATCGTAAATTTTATACTTGATAAGTAGCGGATAGTATCAGAGAGCATACGGTTTGCTCGCAATTTTTTATTTGAGAAGACTCAGGCTATACTCGGGCTACACTCGGAGAAGACTCGGGGAAGACCCTTGTTCATCGTAAATTTTCAATAAAATAATCAATTTGGCGTAGCGAAAAATGCATTAGTGTGTTATTATAGCAGAAGAAACAAGAAACGATGCAACTACAAGAGTTTATACATAACGTTGAAACCTTGCGAGGCAACATCCTCAGTCAGGCACGGCACTATATAGTCGATGCAGACGATGCCGAAGATGTGGTTCAGGAAGTTCTGCTTAAGTTATGGGTAGCGAAAGACAAGATACCAGACGGGGGACACATGCGCAATATGGCCTCGGTGGTTTGTCGGAATGTCGCCCTCAACAAGATACGAGACACCAGACACAACTACACCATAGACAAAGCCGATTTCGTTGTGCATACGAGCAACCCACACAATCAGCTAGTCGAGCAAGAAGACCGCGAAAGGCTTACCCGGTGCATACAGACACTAAATGACAGATACAGAGCGATAATACGAATGAGGAACGTGGAAAATATGTCCTACGTCGAGATAGCGCAAGTATTAGGCACTACCGAATCCTCGGTAAGAGGTATGATAAGTAAAGCAAGACTAGAACTTCTCAAGTTAATGAAAGGAACACTATAATGAATTATTCTAAGCAATATATATCCGAACTCATTGAAAAGTTCAATGAAGGACAGACTACAGAATCAGAAGAGCAGATATTAGGAGAATATCTTGCTTCAGCGAAAGATATTCCGAGCGAATGGGAAGTGTATAGAGATATGTTCGAGAGCTTTAAGACTGAGGCATACGACTTCACAGAAGCAGAGATCGCATCATATCTGACGACACAAGAAACCTTGAAACCGTCGCGTACAATATGGAGATGGGTATCAGCAGCGTGCGTGGCTGGGGTAGCAGGCTTACTATGGGTTCTCAAACCAGCAACAGAAGAAGAGCAAGAGCTCACGATTACGGAACTATGTGAGACCATGTCGATACTTGCGGAAACAGGAAGCGGACAGATCGATGGACTTTCAGCGATGCCAAGCGGCAAAGGGTTTGTAATAAAAGCATCACTATCCAACGGGCAGGCATGCTCATTCTCAATGCAACGTACGCCAGAAGGTATTTCAGTTATAATGCAATAAACCATAAAAACTAACACATAAATCGTATGAAACAAATTATTTTAATTGTGCTTATTGCAGTATTCACTGCAGTAAATCTCATGGCACAGAACAGCAGAAAGGCTATTCACATTATTGATGGAGCCTATGTAGAGAACTTTGATGGGAGTCAGCTTGCTGGCAAGACCATTAAGAGCTACTCAGTAGATGAAGAGACAGGTGTTCACATAGTCTTCACGTCTGACTACAAGAAAAGCTTGGAAGAGGCAGGCGTTGAAATCAAGACTATATTGGACAAAACAAGAGCAATAACAGCAGAGCCAACCGTATTTAGCACAAAAAGTGCTGATATTCTAGTTGTGAATGTTGACGGGAAGAACGGCAAGATGGATGACGAGAGTACGGTATTTATAGTTGATGGCAAGGTAGTTAGTGCTGTAGAGTTCAAGAATATTGATGTAAAAGGGATAATGTCTATTGACGTCATTAAACATAAGGAAGATGAGAAGTTTAAGAAGTTTGCTAAAGAAAATACTTCTACGGTAATGATTATCACTACGAAGAAATAGAAGAAGGTAAGTCTTACGTATAATAGAAGGGCGGCATTGACAAAGGGGTTGATGTCGCCCTTTTGGTATATTTTTCACTTTACAAAGTAAAAATGGGTTGCTATATTTTACTTTACAAGGTGAAAAATGCATATTTGCGAAAAGAATAAAAGGATATGCAGAATTTATTTAATTGCTGACAAAGAAGATAGTTTTGTGGTAGCAGACGACATAGAAATCGGTTTTGGCAATAAAATTCCGCTATGGATGTTTGGCTTGATGTATTGAATATAAGAGTGATGATTTGAGCGTTGTAGTGAAATGGTAAAAATATATTGATTACTGAGTAACATTTTTTTACACAAATCAAATCACGAAGAAATAATTTTTTAACTTTGTGACCATGAACCATGCGTAGAAGTCCGTAATGGGCGTGCGGGTGGGACATACTTTACATATAAAAGACGTTTACTACGTCTTGTTCTTTGACGATTCGTAATCTCGCAAATTACCAAAACCAAGGTCAAAAGGCAAGGCAATAGTTGATGTCTACGGATTGTATACAGTTACTGTGTACGGTGCATGTGCGGCACGTAGTGTCGCTACTTGCACCATATGTTGGTATATATACATATTGCGTGGGCTTCTACATTGCTTGTTCTGACCTTGTAGGCAATGCGAGAGCCTCGAATCGTGGGACGAGTGATGGTTGACTCCCACGTTTTTTTATGTACTGTTGCGTAGCTTTTACCAATTCTTTGGCTTTGGGAGCCGGCCAAGCAAAAACACATACATATGGGAAAAAGTATTGTATATGCTACAATTTGCGCGGTAGCATTGATGGTTTCTTCTTGTGGTGGGGCGAAACAAGTCGTGCAACAGAGTAAACAAGCCTTTGGCAGAACACAGACAGTTCCTTGTTTTGCTCCAGACACTAAAGACGAATTTGCAGCTACTGGTATTTATATGGGCTCTTCTCGACAGAAGGGTGAATGTATTAAAAATGCCCTGGAGAATGCTAAGCAACAAGTTTACGCAAAGTTCCATCATAAATACAAGGGTGTTATCAAGGACTATAGCAATACATATGGCAATAACAAAGGAAATGACATTGAAAGCAAACTAGAGAGAGGAGGTAAGCAAGCATTGGATGTAGTTCTTAATGATGTTCAAGCTTGGTGTACCGAATTTGGAGACATCCAAGACGATGGAATGGTCGAGTGCTACGTTGCGATAAAAGTGCCAAAAAAGCAAGTAGCTCAAGAGACTGCAAAAACTATTGAAAATCTTTTGACTAACGACGAGAAGAAGATGATTGATTTTCATGAAGATAGATTCTTTAAAGAATTGGAAAAGGAGTGGGAAGAATTTGACAACGAGCTCAAATGAATAGATTTTGTATATTTATTATATGTGTTTTGTGCGGCATTACATGTGTCGCACAGAACACATCTCGTCCATCATGGGTAGATGGTTATTTTAGAGAGCTAAATAATTCGTACATAGAAGTTGTTTCTGCCTCTTACTACAATTTACAAGGAGCAATAGATCAAGCAGCAAAGCAACTAGTTGCTAGGAGGAGTTTGGCAACTGGACAAGAGGCAACTGTATCTGTTTCGGAAGGAAGTATTAGTGTACAAGGTTCTCATGGGCTAATTGCGTCATCACGTATTTTGGACCAATACGTAGAGCATAATTCCGATGGATACGCCGTATATCTATTGGCACAAACTTTGAAGAACCCAACATACAAATACGAATCTGTATCTGTGACAGAGTCTTACTCTGCCTCATATAAAGCCTTTGTTCCAGGCATGGCTCAATTTGAAAAGGGACAAAAGATAAAAGGTTCACTATTCATTATTGGAGAGATAGCTTTGATAGGAGGTGCACTAGGTTGCAATAGCATGAAAACGGACTATGAGAACAAAATCTCTAATACAAAAGATATATCGTTGAAACAAAGCTATTCTAACAAGGCTAATTCTTATAAGAATGGAGCTAATATTTGCATTATAGGAGCGGTAGGATTATATGCATGGAATGTAATAGACGGTTTGCTGGCTAAGGGACCAAGACACGTAGAGGTAGGTCGTGTTGCCATGGACTTCAATCCATATTACGATATGCAGTCAACAGGATTGGCATTGAATATTACATTTTAGTATAGTAAGTATGAGAAAAATATTTTGTGCGATACTTTCATTGTTAGTGTTAGGTTCTTGCAGCGAGTCGTCAACAATTGATGCATTCTCTGACATAACGGGGACTGTGATAGATTTAGAAACAAGCAACCCTATTGATGGGGTGACAATAACACTTGCTCCGACAGGGAAAAGTTCGGTGACCGGAGCTGATGGATATTTTGAGTTTCTTGACTTAGAGGCTAAGCAATATACATTGACAGTACAAAAGACTGGATACAGTACTAATAGAAAAATAGTCAACGCTGTTGCAGGAGAAGAGGAATCGGTCAGCATAACACTTCAGAAGCAGAAGTGATAAACCATAAAAGATACAATTAATCTTTAAGCAAGTAGCTTGTTCGTAATAATTTTATATTTATGAAAAAATATATGCGTTTTCTTGCAGCATTGGTATCGATATCATTGCTGGCAATAACTTGTAAAGAAGAGAATGATGAAATACCTTACGGTTCTATTGCAGGGGTTGTTACCGACAAAGCTACAGGCGAGCCGATAAAGTCTGCTGGAGTTAGCGTTGGTACAATAAGTGTGGTAACAGGAACAGATGGTTATTACGAATTTCACAATATTGACAAGGGCTCATATAGAATACAAGTGCAAAAAACTGGGTATGACGTATTCTCCTCAAAAGGTGAAATCATCGTTAATGGCGGAGAAACTACGCAGTATGACATTCAGATGCAGAAGCTACCACCATCGTTACGAGTCGTTGATGGTAACACCAATGAAGATATTACTTCAATAGATTTGGGGTTCGAACTCAGCTCAGCCTCATTTAACATCTTCAATGACGGACCAGAAACATTGGAATGGCAGATAACTATTGATGACGAATGGGTAGTGTCTGTCAGCAAGAAAGAAGGGTCTTTGAAAGCAGGAGCTACGCAAGCCATTGTGTTGAATATTGACAGATTGTTGTTGAAGAAGGGAGTCAACACAACGACTATACATGTGACATCTGACAATGGCAGTAAAAATATAGTTCTCACAGCGGAGAATGATTATGAATTGCCTACATTGAATACTTTAGAAGCGCAGGATGTAACGACAACAACTGCTGTAGTCAATGGGAAACTACTTACAAATGGAAATCCAAAGTATAAAGAGCGAGGATTTGTATATAGTTTGTCTTCAATGCCTACTGTAGATAATACTATTGCCAAAATTACTGTTGCTATAACAGATGAGAGTGATTATTCTGCTCTGGTAACTGGCTTGGAGAAGGATAAGACATATTATGTGCGTGCTTATGCTATAAATGATATTGGCACTGCATATAGTACCAATGAAATTAAATTTGTTACAAATGGTTCTATACCAAAAGTAAAAACAGATGCATACACAGATAAAGTACTATCTACAGCTTCTGTTAGTCTACACGGACAAATACTATTTGAAGGTGATCCTAAATATTCTGAGCGTGGTTTTGTTTATGGCTTTGCCCATAATCCTAATATCGAGGATGATACTAAGAAGATTGTCCTGGGTTCGGGTGTTGGTGAATATACCGTGAGCGTTACCGAATTAGAGTATAATAAGATCTATTATATACGTGCATACGCTAAAAATGAAGTTGGAACCGCTTATGGAGATGAAGTTGAACTGGATATGGCTTCATCTGCCCCAGAAGTATCTACTGATGATGTATCCAACAAGGTGCTATCGACAAAGTCTATAACGCTTAATGGAACAATACTTACTGCAGGTGATCCAGCGTACTCAGAAAAGGGATTTGTTTATGGATTGACACACAACCCTGAAGTTGGAGTTAGTGATAAAAAAGTAGTTTCGGGAAGCAGTGTTGGTAAGTATACAACTAGTATTAGTGACCTTGAATTAAATAGGACGTATTATGTCAGAGCGTATGTGATTAATGCTTCTGGCATAGTATATGGAAATGAAGTTGAATTTGATATGACTTCTTCGGCACCTAGTGTTTCAACAAATCCAATAACAGGTAAATCTATTAGTACGACATCGGCGATATTGAATGGAACTATCGAAAGCGAAGGAGATCCGAAATATATCGAACGAGGGTTTGCGTACGGTTTATTGCACAACCCTACAAAGGGTGATGCTATTAGTGTAAAGGTTGATGGGAGTGGACTTGGTCAGTTTTCAGTAAAAATTACAGAGTTAACTGCAAACACTATATATTACGTAAGAGCCTATGCTTCCAACGAGTCAGGCACTGTCTATGGCGAAGAAGTTGTGCTTGATATGACATCTATCTCCCCAGTGGTAAATAGTGTAAGAATATCCAATAAATCAGTTGAAACACTGTCTGCCACAGTGCATGGTTCAATTGAGGAGGAGGGTGATCCAAAATATATTGAACGAGGCTTTGTATATGGACTGGTCCATAACCCAAATGTAACAGATGATCTTAAAAAGATTGCAATCGGAACAGGGATTGGAGCTTTCACAGTGAATCTAACTGATTTGGAGGTAAATAAAACATATTTTGTGCGAGCATACGCTACAAATGAATATGAAACAGTGTATGGCAGTGAATTAGAATTAGACATGACTCCTACGAACCCTGTTGTTACAACGAAAGAATGTACAGCTAAATCTATCTCTACTGCTTCTGCGACATTGAATGGTTCAATTGAAGAGGAAGGTGATCCTAGGTATATTGAGCGAGGCTTTGTATATGGACTGGTTCATAATCCGAATATTGAAGATAGTGAAAAGAAAATAGCTACAGGTGTAGGATTGGGGAATTTCTTTGTTTCTATATCAGATTTGTCAATAAATAAAACTTATTATATTCGAGCATATGCAAAGACTGACTATAGTATTGTTTATGGAGAAGAAGTTGAGTTAGACATGTCGGTAATTTTGCCTGAAATATTAACAACAGATGTAGTATCCCCTTCAGGCGAATCTACCGTATTTACATTTACCGCTAATATTACTAACGGTGGAGATCCGTCATATATTGAAAGCGGTTTTGCGTATGGAAGTATGCAATTGCCGACAATAGAAAATGGAGCAAGTGTGATAAAATGTACGAGTTTATCTCCTAATCAAGTAGAAGTTTCAGGGATAGAGTTGGGTGAAATATATTATGTAAGGTTTTATGTGAAGACATCTAATGATATTTATTATGCTAATGTAGTGCAGTTTGAAGCACAGCATTCTGAGTATTATGTTCTAAAGTCTTCAAATTTGATGATTATGAAAAGCCACTTTCCTAGAACAAGTGATTGGAAATCTGCGTATTTGACCTGTGAAGGTGTAGCCATTGGTGGTTATACAGATTGGCACATGCCAACAGCTCAGCAGTTAGCAATCATATATGCTAACAACAATAAAATCGGTCTACCTTTAGATGTATATTGGTCTAGGAGTTCTGCCTGTGAAGATGTTAATAGTATTTCGTGCGATGCATACGTTCGTGTGAACTTATATAATGGAGATGTTGACATAATGGGATGGTCGACTTCTTATCATTATTTTGCAGTTAGAACTATGACTAATGAATAATTGATTCGCATTGATATAAAAATAGGCATGCTGGAAGGTGTGCCTATTTTTGTTTGCTATCAATATAAATAATGTATAGAAGCAGAAAAATACTAAAAACTGTGTTGTATTTCTTTATTTTATCAATATCTATATTGACAAAATAAAGAAAAGTGGCTTTATGTATAATAGATGAATATTGTTATCTAACTAACTTTATTTAGATGCCAAGTCTGCATATTACAGTTTCTTACTTCCGTTCCCTAAGAAATCTCTTCAGCTGAATGCCAAGTAATGAGGGAAGGTATAGAACTGTCCGTTGAAGCCGATGTTTCCGGAGCTAAACTTAATGCCATATTTTATGTCGGACTATGTGCTCCTTGCGCTATCGGTACACTTATTGAGGGAGGACAAAGCATTGGAGCTTTTACCTTGACTAGTATTTACACTAAGAAATCACATTTTCCGCATTAGTCAGAGATAGAATTCACATTATTGGCAATAAAAAAGCCACCGAGGCATTTAGATTATCCTCGGTGGCTTGTCATTCACGGGTGAGTTACATTATTTTTTGGGAGAAGGTGCACCAGGGAAAGATTGTGATTCACCAACGAGAGGAGTCCCCATAGCAGATGCTTCGTGGTTCTGAGCATCAAGCTGGAAGAGCATAAAATCAGGATTTTCTTTAGTACAAGGAGTCCATACACCGGCAGCATTGCCATTAGGGTTGCTGTATTTTGCGAAGTTAGTCCATGCAGAGAGCATCTTCTCCGACAAGTCCCAATCGCCCTTTGTCCAAGGTCTCCAGCAATACTTGAGAGTCTTGAATACATACCACAGATCCGATGAGTGGAATGCGCCCTTCAAGCGAGCCGTTACCTCTGGGTGCGAGCCATCATCAGGCAATGGACGAGCAAACTGATATGCGAATGCAGGCATACCTACGCTCTCTCTATTGAAGCAGAAGTTAGCTATACCCTCGCCCATTGAGCCCAAGTCGTTCAGTGTATAGCCAATCATATAAGGAACATTAGCGAGAGTACCATGAACAGCAGCATCATCGAAGTTCTCTGGGATAACCTTACCATCAACTATAGGAGAATAAAAGATACCACGGAAAGGATTACCCTCAGACATTGCCTTAATATCTGCCACAGTGTGCATTATCTCAGTGGATGTAAGGCGCATCTGCTCAAGAGACTTGATGCCAGCCCAATCGAGAATACTCTTCATATTCTCTGCAGATTCCTCCATAGACAACATCTTATATGGGCGAGAAGACTCTGTAGCTGTAGACAAACCGCCACCAGACATGATTACAGCCTTGTGGAAAAGGCCACGAGCGAGAGGCGAAGTACAGATGAAACGCACACTACCTGCGCCAGCACTCTGACCGAAGATAGTCACATTATCAGGGTCGCCGCCGAACTTCTCAATATTCTTCTTAACCCACTTGAGAGACTCTATCTGGTCCAAGATACCATAATTACCGCATACGCCATCAGGGTTTTCAGCGATAAGATCAGGGTGATTAAGGAATCCAAATACACCAAGGCGGTAATTGATAGAGACTAAAACTACATCCTTATTTGCGAACTCAGAGCCTTCAAATTCAGGTTCAGTACCCCATCCTTCACGGAAGCCGCCGCCATGGATCCATACAGCTACAGGGAGCTTCTTATTGACCTGGCCAGGAGCCTTAGTCCACACGTTGAGGTAGAGACAATCCTCGCTATAAGGAGACTCATCGCCATAACCCCATTCGGTAGTATAACCACCTGGATAATGAACAGACTGATAGCTAGGATGGCCATACTTATCGGCCTTACGAACGCCCTGCCAAGGAGAGACTGGCTGAGGAGCCTTCCAACGCAAATCGCCTAGAGGAGCAGCGGCATAAGGGATACCTTTGTAGGCATACACCCCTTCGATTTCCGCCTTAACGCCCTGTATATCGCCACCTTCGATGGAAAGGACAGGTGCTGCGACATCTGCTTTCTGGCAGCCAAAAAGAGCCAAAGCAGAAAGAGCAAGTAATGATAGTTTTTTGTTCATGCTACTGAAAATTATTTTGGTTGTGTTATAGGCGCTAAGATAGTAATAATTTGCATAAGTGCGGAAATCACGGTAAATTCGCACCAATAATCTATTGAAAAATGCAGAGTGCTACCCCAGACGTGACCATTTTGACAGATCTTGTGCGTATGCAGATGCCATACGGACGATATCAAGGTGTGGTCCTGGCGAGATTGCCTGAGCCGTATCTGGCTTGGATGGAGCAGAACAATGCCTACCCCAAAGGCAGATTAGGCATGCTGCTTAAGACGCTCTATGAGATAAAGCTCAATGGATTAGAGTATTTACTTAAAGACATACATTAATCGAAATATCATGGACTTCTTCAAATTCCTACGTACGAAGACTTTCTGGTGGCACATATTGCTCATGTTCGTTGCCGGCATTGTATTTCTCTGTCTATTGGGATGGGCATTGAGTCTGTATACAAAGAACAATACGACAGTGATCATACCAGACCTAAAGGGGCATCAGGTAGCACAGTTGGCGTTGGAATTGAAGAATACCGACCTTGATTTCGTGGTCATAGACTCCATCTTCCGTGAGGATTCACGCGGAGGCGAGATTGTTGACCAGATACCAGCTGCAGGCAAGAAAGTAAAGAAGGGTCGTAAGGTATTGCTTACCATCAATGCGTACGACCGTCCAAAGGTAAAGATGCCAAAGTTAGTGGACCACTCCTTGCGCAATGCGCAAGTTGTGCTTAATGTGGCAGGACTCCGACTAGGCAAAGTATTATACAAGCCTAGTGAATATAACGACCTTGTATTAGAGCAGAAATATGACGGTCAGCAGATAGCTGAGGGAACACTCCTAGCGAAGGGCGCCTGCATAGATCTCATCGTAGGTCGAGGCAACCAGAGCAAGCAAGTGGTTGTTCCATCGTGTGTAGGCATGCCATTGCATGAGGCTATTCTTACACTCAACGCAGCATCGCTACGTAAGGGCAATCTATATTACGATGACAACGTGTCAAATGCAGAGGATTCCTTGAGCGCTGTAGTTTATCAGCAGAATCCAGCAGCTGACGGCACCCAGCAGATGCCTCTAGGTTCATCTATCCACCTTTGGCTGACAAGCAACATGCAGAAGGTTATTGATGCTCAAATCTCCGAGGAGGAGGAATAATCCCGTTATGACAGAGAACGAAGAGCTAGAGTTCAACGACGAATTGGACGACCTCGAGGTAGATGACGAGATGTCATCTGGCGATGGGGAGATGGAGGAACGAGAAGGCGAAGACGGCAACTTGTATGAGCATTGGCGTTTTACGGCAGACCCGAAACAACGCTTGATGCGTATTGACAAGTATGTAGCCGACCGTGTACCTCACGCATCACGTACAAAGATACAGATGGCTGCCGATGCAGGCAATATTCAGGTTAACGGCAAGCCAGTAAAATCCAACTATAAAGTCAGACCAGCCGATGTGGTAACAGTCTTCATGACATACCCCCGTCGTGATGTTGAGATTGTTCCCGAGAATATTCCGTTGGACATCGTGTATGAGGACGACACCTTACTCGTCATAAACAAGCCTGCAGGAATGGTGGTTCATCCCGGGCATGGCAATTTCACCGGCACTATGGTCAATGCCCTGGCATATTACCTCAAGACATTACCTATGTTTGCCAATGTCAATGATCCTCGTCCCGGTTTAGTCCATCGTATTGACAAAGACACATCCGGACTACTTGTTGTAGCGAAGAACGACTATGCCAAGATGCATTTAGCCAAGCAGTTTCACGACAAGACAACACAGAGACAGTATGTAGCGTTGGTATGGGGTATCATGGAACAAGAACACGGCACTGTGAGAGGCAATATAGGTCGCTGCGTACAAGACAGATTACGTATGGATGTATTCCCCGAAGGAAGTGAAATAGGCAAGCATGCCGTGACCCACTATGACATGGTAGAGGCACTGCAATACATAAGTCTTATTCACTGTCACTTGGAAACCGGTCGTACCCACCAGATACGTGCCCATATGAAACATATCGGGCATCCGCTATTCTCCGACGAACGATATGGCGGCAATGTTATCCTGAAAGGACAGCCTACAGCAAGCTACAAGGCATTCGTAGAGAATTGCTTCAAGATACTACCTAGGCAGGCACTACATGCACAGACATTAGGATTCGTGCATCCTAAGACAGGAGAGATGATGCAGTTTACCAGTGAGCTACCTCAGGACATGGTACAGTGCATAGAGAAATGGCGGACATACGCTAAGAGTTCAGCCATGCGTCAATAAGCTGTCTTGCGATACTCATTCCATCAGGTAATTTAGGGAGAGCATTGCGGTGGAACCATTGGGCATCAACCAATTCCTCCTCCTGCATATGAATCTCTCCACTCACATACTTAGCCGAGAAAGCCACCATAACGCCACACGGGAACGGCCAAGGTTGAGACCCCTCGTACTTGATATCCTTAACCTTAATCTGAGTCTCCTCCATAAGTTCGCGAACTACGCACTCCTCCAGGCTCTCACCCGGCTCTAGGAATCCGGCGACGAGGCCATAATGGTCAGAGCGGAAATTCTTGGCACGCACCATCAGTATTTCATCCTTCCCCTTCTCCACACGGACAATGATAGCAGGTGCCAATGGAGGGTATGAGAGGTGACCACATTTCGGACATTTCTTCTCTACTTTATCAGAACGGAAAGTCGGTTCGCCGCAAGTCGGACAGAACATTGTATTATTATGCCAGAACAAAAGCTGCTTTGCTCTACACATATCACTAAATTCAGTCGGGTCCATCTGCAGGCGAGATGCACGTACATCATACAAAGCCAAGCCATGGTCAGACAATTCAGCCTCTGAAAGTATCGATACTGCCACCGAACCATTATCCAGTTGCAATACACCCTTGACATCCTCCTTCGGCAAGGTAGGGATAACAGAAGGAATACGTAATTGGCCATCTACCACTTGCAAGGCAACCTTGCCATCTACGAAAGCATACATAAGGCTCATAATGGGGGGATATTATCTGTTATGGTTATTATCTGTTCTGTTCTATCTCACTTATCCAGGCGCGCTGAGCCTTAGGCAATTCCAATTGGCGTTTACCGTTTACCCTTGTAGGTATACATATCAGCTGCACAGTATTTCGCAAATGACCGTCATCGGTCCATTGACCTATAAATATGATATACCTACCACGGTGAGGTCCGAAGCCCTTTCGTATCTCTATGACATCAAAAACTTCATCAGCCCTATCACGGAATACGCGGTATAATTCCGGGGTTATTCTTTGATGCGACCCTATGCCGAAATACATACGCATAGCAGAACAATCAATCTCTATGCAAGAATCAGAGAAACGAATGGTCCCTTCTGCTCCAGAAGGCTTATTGTATGTTTCCAGACTAGACTTATACAAAAGAGTCTGCCAATATGTCCAGTTACCTACATGGTCACAAGGAATCTCCCAGTGATAATCCTCGTTATAGTCGTCATAATCGTCATAATATGAGTCCTCGTCATACGACTCCTCTGAAGATTCATCGGGGGAACCGTAATTCTCATAGCTGTCATAATAAGTCGTATCATTATACTCATAGACGCCATCATTCGTTTGGGCCATCACACAATGAGGGACAGCCCAAATGAAGATTGCAATGTATAGCAACCTCAAGATATATTTCCATTTAGGTTGCATGATAAACAGATACTGATCTTATTTCTTGGAGCCCTTACGGTCGCTGTTGCGTTTCCTATCTTTTGAGCCTCTCTTGAAATCATTACCTCTGTCGCCACGGTCGCCTCTGTCGTTTCTATCGCCTCGGCGTTCGCGACGATCATTACCACGGTCGCGGCGCTCATTTCTGTGTTCGCCTCGGTCGCGACGTTCACTGCGGTCACCTCTACCCTCTCCGTGACGGCCACCTCCACGATGCTCCTTACGGTCGGGCTTACCAGCAGGACGAGCCGTTGTCTCCTCAACCACCAGCTTAAAGCCATCGATAGACTTACCATTCATAGCCTCAATGATATCGCCCACCCACTGCTTATCTACTTCAACGAAAGAGAAGTTGCGGTTGATATCAATATGGCCGATATTGACCTTCTGCGGCAACTTACGAGTGTAGTCATTGATAAGACCTATGATATCCTGAGCCTTGATACGGTCAATCTTACCGATATTCAGGAATATACGTGCTGTATCCTCAGCTTCGAGCATACCAGGTCTCTCACCCTTATCGCCCTTCTTACCCTTCTTACGGTCCTCAGCAAGCTCCACATTGAGATCCTCCGCATTCTGATAATAACGGTTAACGCTCTCGAACTCAACAGATACGAACTTAGCAATTATCTCCTCTTTAGAGAGATTAGCAAGATGCTCATAAACCTTAGGGAGAAGAGCAGCTATTGCGCCATCAGTCTCGACATGCTGATTCTCAACGCCCTCGATGAAATGGTGAAGTTTTGCTTGACAGATCTCCTCAGCCGTAGGAACCATTACGCGAGTAAACTCCTTATGGCTGACCTTAGATATCAGTTTGATACGATTAAGTTCGCGCGTATGAACGATAGACACACTGATACCCTTCTTACCAGCACGACCAGTACGTCCGCTTCGGTGGATATACACCTCCGGGTCATCAGGAAGATTATAGTTGATTACATGAGTAAGCTCTGTCACATCAATACCACGGGCAGCCACATCAGTAGCCACGAGCAGCTGCAAGTGCTTGATGCGGAATCTCTGCATCACCATATCACGCTGTGCCTGCGACAGGTCGCCATGAAGAGCATCAGCATTATAGCCATCAGCTATAAGCTTATCTGCCACCTCCTTTGTCTCCTGGCGAGTGCGGCAGAATACGATACCATATATATCTGGAACCATATCCACTATGCGCTTAAGGGCAGCATAGCGATCCTGAGCCTTTACCACATAATAGTGATGCTCCACTGTAGACGCGCCCTCATTGGTACGACCAATCTTTATCTCCATCGGGTCCTTCATATACTGACCAGTCACCTTAGCGATGAAAGGAGGCATTGTAGCGGAGAACAGAAGAGTCTGACGCTCCTCTGGTGTAGAAGATAGGATAGTCTCAAGGTCATCCTTGAAACCCATATTAAGCATCTCGTCGGCCTCGTCAAGTACAAGCCAACGTATATTTCCAATCTTAAGGCTACCACGCTCTATGAGGTCGATTACACGGCCTGGGGTTCCTACAACAATCTGAGCAGGACCCTTGAGCGCCTTAAGCTGAGACTTGATATCGCTACCGCCATATACAGGAATGATCTGAATACGTTCACGTGTTGCAGCGAAACTCTTCAAGTCTTTTGCTATCTGAAGACACAGCTCGCGAGTAGGGCTAAGAATCAGAGCCTGAGTCTGCGAAGTCCTATCATCAGCCAACTGCACAATAGGCAATCCGAATGCCGCAGTCTTTCCTGTACCAGTCTGGGCAAGAGATATGATATCACGTCCGTGATTGAGAATCTCCGGAATAGTGCGTGCCTGAACTGGTGTCGGGGTCTCAAAACCCTTACTCTTTACAGCTTCAAGCAATTCCTCGCTAAGGCCAAGTTCGTCAAAAGTCAATGTTTTTGTTTCTTCCATGTCGCATGGGTTAAATTAGTTGATAAGATGTATTAATTAAGAGAGAACTTGCCGTTACCGATTAGTTCACCATCTGTGAATAATTCTATTCCATATTCGCCATTCATAAGTTCGCCCGAGTCAACGTCGTACACTATGTATGCCGGAGTTTCCTGACCGCCATACTCAATGCTTCTCTTAGCAGAGAAATTGAGCTGCTGATCTTCAAACTTGAATGTATCATTCTTCGAGTGCATCAAGAGCTGACCATCTGGTCGTTCGATGCGAAGGTACACCGTACGCATACCCGTTTCACTAGTAATATTCTTGAGAATAGTAAAGCTAACCTTCAGTTTAGTGATTCTACTAATCTTATTACTCTCCTTTTCCTTAGATGTAAGACCTGTACCCCTTACATCGCGAGTCTCCAGACGTGCAGCCAGCTGCACCTTACCGGTCAGAGCCTCGTTCTGCTCCTTCAGTTCTGCCTCAGCCTTTCGTGCGCTAGCGATCTGCTTACGCATACCTTCGTTATCCTTCTTGAGTTTCTCATTAGTCTGGTTCAATGAATCTATCTGGAATACGAAGCTACGCATCACGCCACGCATAGTGGTCAGCTCCGTCTGAAGTTCCTTGATACGACGGGCATTAGAAGCCTTCACTGTACGCAGTTCGTCCTGAAGCTGAGCCACACGATCGCGCTCCTGCTGCAGCTGCTGTTCCAATTCAGTATTATTTGAACGCAGAGAGTCGAAGTCGGTATATAGATCCTGATACTCCGTGATGAGCAACTCCTTCTCCTCCGTGAAGACCTCCTCCATTTCAGCCATTTCTGAACGGCTGTTGAAATACAAGCCGATAAAAATCAGAGCGATTACTCCGGCTATAATAAGTATGATGTTATTCTTTTTCATTGCGAGGCAAAGATAATAAAAATCTTCACTAGATAGAACCCATCACTATGATGGCGATACCAGTAAGAATACCTAGCAGACAGAGCCCCTTTCTAAGCATATTACGTTCGTGGAAAAAGAAATATGCCATCAAGAATGCAACGAGCGCATTAGAACGTCTCAATGGAGAGATGAGCGAAATCAGAGCATCTGGTGCAGCGATGGCGCCATAATAGACAAAATCGGCTATAATGATGACGACACCGATAGCAGGGATAGTCGACACCCAACGGAAAGGCTGCTTGGTCCTGTTAGGATACCATATTATGAACAGCAAAGGTATTACCAACAAGAATTGATAGAAAGAATAATAGCACAGTATAGCCGTACGCGGTATATCAGCCTCACGAACCAAGAACTTGTCATAAAGAGCCGAACACGAACCGATGAGAGTACCTATCACGACGAACCACACTGCGCGGTTGTTCTTGAAGTTGATGCCCTCGCGCTTTCCTGCGAAACTAAACAAGAAGAAGAAAGCAAGCGTCACCACAAGACCCAGCCATTGAATGCCGTTAGGACGTTCCTGGAATATGACAAGGGCACCTATGAGGGTCCATATAGGCGCTGTAGCACGGATAGGCGACACAATAGACAGAGGCAAATCGCGCAGACCATAGTATACAAACACCCAAGAACCAAGGACTATAGCAGCCTTGTTGACCAGCAGCAGATGGTCGTGAAAAGAAATTGCAGGGATGTAGTAGAATGCATCTTCAGAGATCACACCTGTCTGAGACAGAATAAGAAGAGGAAGCAGCATGACACTAGAAGTGAATGTCGACCCGAGGAGAACAGGCAATACGGCGTTCTGCTTGAGAGAATACTTCCTCAAAACATCATAAATGCCCAGACACAGGGCAGAGAGAAGTGCTAAAAAAGCCCACATATTATCGCTATTGTTTGTGCGGCAAAGTTACTACATTCTTTCATGGCATTATGCTAATAATTCATAAAACTAGTTGTGCTTTACAGGTAATCAATCGCGGCTAGCCATTGGGGCGGGCAATAAAAAAGCTGACGATTACCGCTGAGAGCTACAGGCTAGAAGTTAGCGCAGGAAGCGGCGAAAGTCTCCGCATTGCCCTAAAGACAGCACACCGCCAGGCTTGGGAGATGTACGACTGATATATCAAGTTTGGCGGTGCAAATATAATACAGTCCAAAACGGCGGTGTCCCGATTTGGCGCGTTCTGGCGCGATTTGGCGCGATTTTTTTGAAAGGGCTCTAAGTTTGGGGGTATATCTCATACGGATTGATACGGATTCTGGCTATCGCCGATTTGGGGGTATCTCACACGGATTCAGGGAATTCTAGGGATTTTATCCCATACGGATTGATACGGATTCTGACTATCGCCGATTTGAGATATATCTCACGCAGATTCAGGGGATTCTAGGGATTTTATCCCATACGGATTGTTACGGATTCTGGCTATCGCCGATTTGGGGGTATCTCACGCAGATTCAGGGGATTTAAGGGATTTTATCCCATACGGATTGATACGGATTCTGACTATCGCCGATTTGGGGGTATCTCTCACGGATTCAGGGGATTCTAGGGATTTTATCCCATACGGATTGTTACGGATTCTGGCTATCGCCGATTTGGGGGTATCTCACGCAGATTCAGGGGATTTAAGGGATTTTATCCCATACGGATTGATACGGATTCTGACTATCGCCGATTTGGGGGTATCTCTCACGGATTCAGGGATTAAAGGGATTTTATCTCATACGGATTGATACGGATTCTGGCTATCGCCGTTTGGGATATATCTCACGCAGATTCAGGGAATTTAAGGAACTATTCTAGGCGGATTATGGCGGTTTGAGATTGAGAGATTTTTGGGATTGCAGGGTTGAGAGATTTGCGGAATTTGGATAAACGAAAGAAAAGATGAGATTGAAGGAGAGCGTGAGAGTAGTGTCTGTATTAAGGGAGCGTTATAAGAGCGTTATAAGAGCGAAGGAGGAAAGAAGGGGGTAGAGAGAGTTAGGATTTTCATAGGGATAGATTCTAGAGGGGGCTTTTTGCAAACATCATATCCATCACGGACTGCAAATATTACTGAAAAAAGTTGACAATCGCGCCAAAACGCGCCAAATTGCGCCAAATTGCGCCAGAACGCGCCAGAACGCGCCACCGCCCTAAACAGTCATTATATATTTGCACCGTCAACAAAGACAAACAAGTCGGCTGTTGATAGAATACAGTATCTTAAACAAAAAATTACGATGAAAAAGGGTGTTCCCCGAGTGTAGAGTGAGTGTAGACTGAGACTACAAATGCTGAAACTATCCCGTCGGCACAAAGTATCAAGGCTGCTTTTCATGGAATTACCATGAAATTCATCAACTTTTCTGTTGATAGGTAACTGTTTGGCACAATGTCGTAATAAATTTGCAGAAAATGATTTGTACTATGGGAAGAGAGTTGATTATCAGTCCCGAGGTAGAGGCAAAGCGTAAGAGAGTCGAGGAACTGCGACAGGAGTATCTGGCGCTATTTACACAGAAAGACCAGATGCTCAATGTGGAGATGAGCGATTTGAACATCCGATATATCAAACTCATCGGCCAGTTGAAGTACGAGTGCTTCAAGTTGTCCGTGGAGGTGAGAGCTTTGAAGATGAAAGTCGAATTGGCTCAGGCATCTATCAACAGAGGAGAAATGCCCGATGTGGATTCTATTGTCAACATTGTCTCCGCTCGCTTAGAGGATTACTACAAGATGGTTCAGCACCAGGCACAGGCCGTCAAGGCGGCTCGCGAAGCTGAGTCCATTTCTGTAGATGACATCAAGGAACTGAAGGATTTATACCGTTTGCTCGTAAAGCGACTTCATCCGGATTTGCATCCTAGCCAAGACCAACGGATGGTCGACCTCTACATCCAAGGTCAGGCAGCATATCGCAGCCTCAACTTGCCTATGCTGCGTGAGATAGTGATGAGGATAGATATTGATGCTGATATAGACGACCTGGTGGCAAAGAAAGAGACTCTTGACGAGATGATAGAGCGACTAGAAGGTCAGATTGCGCAAATGCGAGCCGACATAGAGAAACTCAACAGCACCTTCCCATTCGACCATCGTGATAAGCTTAGCGATGAGGAGTGGATAACCAATGAGCGCAATGAGCTAATGAAGGAGCGCGAGCAGTTGGAAGCACAGAAGAAGATGTATGAAGAGAGGTTTAACTTACAAACAACGCTATAAATATGGGAGAGATAGTAGCAGTAAGTCCAGAACTGATGGCCCTACTGAGTGGCAATGCAGGGTCTGGCGGACTGGCACCATTTACCAGAGAGATATTCCTGCTAGACATCACGGTAGCAGGCACCACCTTTTGCAAGAAGATCAACGAACTAGCCCCACTGTTGGTAGAAGGCACTATACTAAAGATGCAGCGCGACCCCGACAACAAGCACGACGAGTACGCCATAGGCATCTATCTTGACCACGACCGCATAGGCTGGGTCCCAAGAGACCTGAATCTCATCGTAGCCCGACTGATGGACGCCGGCAAAGCGTTCGTATGTAGAGTGACAGATACTAAGTGGAAGAATGAATGGCTAAAGATAGATGCTAAGGTGTGGATGGTGGAATAGGGAGATTTTCATATATTTGTATTTGTATAAAGCACAATTGTGATATATAAATAAAAACACAGCTATACTATGTTAGGACAAGCAATGCCATTATCTGATTTTATTGAAGGGAAGAGAATGCAACTCATTATTCCTGTTTATCAGCGTAACTATGATTGGAAAATAGACAATTGTGCTCAACTTTTAGCTGATCTTATAAAGTTGAAAGATAGTAATAGACCATCTCATTTTTTCGGTTCTATCGTTTCTGCTCCTGCGGATTCTGCAGGAAGAAATAGATTGATTATTGATGGACAACAACGATTAACTACTACATCATTGCTAATCCTTGCTGCCATTAAAGCAGTAAAGGATGGGTATATGAAAGTAGGTGATGAAGGGCAACTTGATGACTTGATGGATATCTATCTCATGGCAAAATCATGCCAGAATACAGCACGCAAAATCAAGTTGGTTCCTATTGAAAAAGATCAAGAAGCTTTTGACAGGCTATTTGGACAAGACGAGTCAAAGTATATTGACAATTCAAAAGTCACTCGCAATTTCAAGTATTTCTATGATCGTTTCAAAGCAGAACCATCATTATTTACATTCGACGAACTATCGTCTGCAATCGACAGACTACACATTATTAGCATAGACCTTCAAGAAAACGATGATCCTCAATTAATATTTGAAAGTCTTAATTCTACAGGATTAGCGCTATCTGAAGCGGACAAGATTCGAAACTATCTTTTAATGTCACTTCCAGGTGAAGAACAAGAAATATGTTATAAAAATTTTTGGCAGAAGATTGAGGAGGCTACCAATGGGGAACCAACTATGTTCTTGCGTGATTATATTACCATCGTTGAACAGCTCAAGAGACCTGTTAAAACTAATTTATTGTACTTTGAGTGGAAAAGATACATGGAGGGGCACGACAGAAAAAGTGAGATGGAGAATATGCTACTCTATTCGAAATTTTACAAGCAGGTAACATCTGGTGATATATATACGATAGTAGATGGTCATGAAGTAAAGAGCGATAGATTATCGAAGAAGATGAAACAGCTGTGCAATCTTGAAACCGACATCATGAATTCTTTTTTGATTCGGTTCTTGAAATATGCACAAGACTACAATTTGGGTGAAGATGATGTTTGGGATACGCTAAATTTGATTGAAACATATCTTGCTAGACGTATTGTATGTGGCATCCCATCTAACGCACTGACACAAGTGTTCTGCGCACTACACAAAGATGTACTGCACAGCATAGAAGAATACTCTAATGCTAATCTGCCTCTAAACAATACATATTCAGATATTCTTTCGTACCACATATTGCGACGAGATGGTTCATATTCTATACCAAGGGATACTCAATTCATTCCAGATATATACACTAAAGATGTATATCACATGATGAAGCCATATAAAGTATTCCTCATTGAACGGCTAGAGAACATGAATAATAAGGAATTTATTGATGTAGCTCAAGAAATGGCAGATGGTGATGCCACGATTGAGCACATCATGCCTCAGAAATTGACACCAGAATGGAACAGAATGCTAGGTGACAAAGCGACTGAAATTCATGAAAAATATCTTCATACGCTAGCCAATCTAACACTTACTGGAGTTAACTCTGAGCTAAGCAACAATCCTTTCAATGAAAAGAAGAATGGCACTACAATCAACGGTGTATTCGTGAACGGCTACATTTCATCAAAATATCGGTTGACTAAAGATATTATTCCTTTTGATAAATGGACAGAGGAAGAACTTCAAAAGCGTGGTAAGATAATAGAGAAAATGTTACTGTCTCTTTATCCAATGCCACAAAGTTCATTCAAGCCATTAGCTAAATCGAATGACGAAGTATATCTTGATGACGGTTTCACACCTACTAATAGGAGTATTGTTGGATACACATTATTCGACAAACACTATGATGAAACCGTGTGGGTATCTATGTACATAAACGTTGTAAAACAATTATTGGATAGATACCCAGATGCGATGGAACAGCTTGTAAATAAGCACTACCTTTGGACAAAGGATAACTACAACGAAAAGTACTGCACAAAGATAACAGATGACTTATTCTTATGGGTTTCAATGGGCAATAGGTCAAAGGTTAACGGATTGAGGTATATTTTTGAAACAATAGATCTATCTCAATCTGAACTTTTAATAGAAATGGAACCTCAGAAATGATAAGTGGTATATGCATTTAGTTAATTCACTGCATAAGTTTATCCTATTATTTCTGGTTTATTAAGTCATGCTACATTCCCTTTCACTCTTATCCTATAACTATTCTAACCTACTGAATTTCTAATTATGGTAAATTCGCCATAATTAAGAATGTAACACACAAATCAAACACATCGCTGTCTCTTAGAAAAGTGGCAGAATTCGACTACTTAACCTAAGGGGCAGAATTTTTCCATAAGTTTCATATGCTCAATAGTATTCTTCAGACGCATCCAATTCTTCAATTCATCTTCAGTCTCTCCTGATTTTTTGACGAGCAATAGATGTTTCCTGCTTATTAGGCATCATGTCATCACCATTTGTTGACGAAAAGCCTGCTACAAAGGGTTACTCTATAGATTATGAGAGTGATTATTTGAAGGCAGCGGAGGAATAGAAGCCATAGAAAACAGATACCCCAAGTCGCTAATCTATGCAGAAGAAGCCGATATCCTAATACGGCCATATTCGTTCCTAAAAATGTAGAATCACGCATTTATTCGTTCCGAAAAATGTAGAATCGCACAAAAATAGGAACGAATAAAACAACAAAGACTGTATCCCCCTATTGCATAAGCACTGTTTTTCCATGAAATATGTTGACTCAAATAATCAACTTATTTCAGGAAAGACATTGTGCCGTCTCTGCAAGGAGGAATAGTATGGGGGAAGAGGCTTACTGTTGTATTGCCGAGAGCAACTGGTCACAGATAGCCTGCATACCCTTGATGGATGGATGTCCGTTCTGCTTTTCTATATTCTGAAGTTCGATAAGCTGTACGTTGTAATGGTTGCAAATCACACGTGTCGATTCGTTGATTTCTTCTTTCAGCTCAGAATTCAGGATAGAATATATCACTGCATAAGGATATAAGGTCTTCAGTTTGTCCAACAGGCAAGCCAAAGCAGGACGATATGATTTACAATCTACGTCGCTCCAGTCGGAATACTTGTACTCACCAATAGGCGAATTAGCCCAAGCATCATTTGTTCCTCCAAAGAGGAATATGATATCCGGATTACCAAGTTTTTCGACTCTAGACAAGAAACCCATGTGGGTTGCGTCCATTCCGCCATATCCGGTATTACAAATAGTGGTTCCACCCCATGAGTCGTTCTTTTCCAACTCATAGCCCTTGGCTGTAGTATAAAGGCTCCACCAAGTCTGTTCAACCTTAGTAACATCGTTTCTATCATTAGGATAGAAAGGAGCATAACCCTCTGGATTCATTCCAGCGAATGTGGAATATGAATCGCCAAGGATAGATACTTTTTTTGTCTGTGCCAGTGCAGACAATGACATTGTGAAAAGAGCCAACAGTAAAACGATTTTTGTTTTCATATTATTTTGTGGTATTATTTGTTATTACATCAACTGCTATACTACTTTACAAAGACTTTTCCATCTCAACGACTTTGCTCATGAGGTCGGGAATCTGGATTGACTGAGGGCAATGTCCCATGCAAGCTCCACACTGTATGCAATCTACAGGCTTACCTTCGGTAACGATACTCTCCAAGTCGGACTTAATACCCCATGTCCCGTTGACCTTGAACTTATTATAGACACTGATAAACTCCGGGATATTAATCTGCTGAGGGCACTCCGCCGTACAGTATCTGCAAGCCGTACAAGGCACATGGATATACTCTCTGAACAATTCGCAAGCCTTATCCAGAAGTTGCCTGTCTTCGTCAGAGAGACCAGGGTCGGCAGAAGAAAAAGTCTTGACATTATCCTCGATCTGCTCCATGTTGCTCATTCCGCTCAACACCACCATGACATTAGGCAGAGACTGTACGAAACGCATTGCCCATGCTGCCATAGACCAATCAGGATGAGCAGCCTTGAGCATTTGTTCCGCCTTGTCAGGGAGTGTGGCAAGTTTGCCTCCACGTACAGGCTCCATGACCATACAAGGAATGTTACGCTCCTCGAGAATACGATATTCCTTGGCAGTCTCGGAATAACGCCAATCGTAATAGTTGATCTGGAGTTGAGCGAAATCCCACTCTTGCAAATCGGCGAATCGGCGAAGAGTCTCCACGCTAGAATGGCTGGAGAAGCCCAGATATCTGATGCGACCCTTACGCTTTTGCTCAAGGAAATACTCTATTGCGCCACTTTCGATGTACTTATCAATATTACTGTCCATCAAGCAGTGAATGAGGTAGAAATCGATATAGTCGGTCTGCAAGCGACGCAACTGCTCTTCGAAAACCATCTCATAATCGGTAGTGGCATCGATATTGAATTTATCCGCAATATAGAATTTATCTCTATCTGCGGCATGGCGTTTCAGGGCTGCTCCCAGGCAACGTTCAGACTCGCCATTGTTATATACCCAAGCCGTGTCGAAATAATTAACGCCATGTTCAAGAGCATAATCGATAATCTCTGCCGAAGCCTCCCAGTCGATCGGAGCATTAGAAGCTTCGCCCTTCTGAGGCAGGCGCATATTGCCCATCCCCAATGTGGACAAATGCAGGTTATGAAAAGGTTTTGTATTCATATACGCATCATATTGGGGCTAAAGGTAACGAAAAAAACGAAAGAATATATGCGAAACTTGTACTTGTATATTCAAAGAACAATTTATACCTTTAGGCGTCTGTTAATCACAGGAAGTCAGGCTATGGCGGAACGTGAGAGGCAGCAATGCAAGGCTGTGTCACTACACCTTGTCAGATTGACATTGAATTATAAAAATAAATTTCCGACTATGAGTAAGAAATTTTATACTGAGAAACATCAAGGTTCATTTTTCGCTAAGTTGGCAGTGCTGACTTTGGTTTGTTCATTTTCATTTTCTGCAAGTGCCAATGCGCAGGGATTCCTCAAAGGTCTTGCTGGCAAGGCCAAGGACAAGATTGAGAAAAAAGTTGAAGGTGCTGTTGACAAAGTCACAGGCAGGTCGCGCAATGACAAGTCTGAAGGCGACGAGGTCAGTGGAAAGGGCGGCGTAGGCAACAGTATGCGACAGAAAGAATCATACGGCAAGCACGATGGATATTTTGCCACCAGCAGAGGTGTCTTTGACGGGGATGATCCATTCCAAAATTACGTGGAGGAACTAGCGGCATCACAAGATCCACTGAATTGGCGTTATGACAATATCAGCTTAGAAGCGGAGGCTGACCTTATATCGTTCAATTCCATAGACGAAGCTATGAAGGCTTTCCCTTCACTCCCTACCGCGCAGCAGATGCTCGCACATGATACTGCGCCAGTGAAAGCCATTGTGAACTTCAACAGTGGCGTAGACAATTACAACAACACTGTCACTATGCGTATGTACGATGCTACAGAAAAAGCCAAGAGGGACAACGCGGTGAAGAAGGGGCTGAACGGTGCAGCGCAGGCGCAGATGAACAACGGTGCAGCGCAGATTTTCGCTTTTTTGCAGAAGAACAACATCGACCCTGACAAAATGAGCGACAAAGAGATGGAAGCCTTGATAAAGAAGGCTGTGATAAGCGGTGAAATAAAACTTGAAAATATCAACACCGGCGGTTTTGTCATTGACCCTGGCTACTCAGAGAAGCAAGACGATGCTATAGACGCGGTTTCTGATAAAATCGATGCAGTCATAGAAAAGGTTAATGAAGCAGTAAGAGGCGAAATGACATTTGGCTTGAATACGCTCAAAGTAGAGAAGCAGCTGAGACCCCTCTATACTGAGATACAATCAGCCTGGCTCACTTCCGATGCCAGCAAACAAGTACATGACATTGAGATGGATATTGACAAGCGTGCATGGGATTATTTCGAGCAGACCAATGACAACAGCGGAGAAGATATTGAATATCCAGACTTCTGGAAACAAGGTCGCAAGAAGCAGAACGAGATAATCCGCAATTTCAATATGCAACAGGAAGAGAAGTGGTATAATGTCATGAAGGAGACCTACGACAAGTATTTACCATTGGCCAAGGAACTTGCTGAAGCAGACAAAGAGCTGGAGTCGACATTCACAGACAAGACGGACCTTATATACAACACTCTGAAGGTTAATCTAAGTCACGCTTTCTCCCAGTGGAAAATGATGTACCAGCTACTCCTGAACAGATCATACGGTGCTCCGCTCGTTTCCGAAGTGCAGGAGAGTGACACTTTCTACCGCAGCTTCTAATAAATTCAGGTAAGATATTGAAACGAACAGGCTCTCCGGTCTTCCAACCAGAGAGCCTTTATCATATTACCTTGAGAACTTAAATATGCTCGATACGCTAAAACTCTACATTGATACCGACGGTGGTCATCAAATTACTGTCCAGCGCGTAATCGTCGTTATAATCCGAGCTGTCGCCCGTAAAGCCCAAATAAGGACAAATAGCTACCTTGCGAAGCGCAATGCGGCAACCGACGAACCCTCCGACATAGGTAGAGCCGTTGGCTTTTGAATAGCTAGACACCTGCTTACCCACCTGGAGATTAAGGTAAGGAGATACCATTCGTTTCGTAAAATCATATTTTACCCAAACGTATGTAGGCATGACAAAAAACGGGTCACCATCATTCTCAAAATCAGGGTCAAGAAAAAGGAGCTTGAATATATTGACATCTGCACAGAAACTAGGCATGATACCTGCTCCGACCTGGAGATTCGGAATAATACGCTTACCTATATTGGCATTCAGACCGACATCAAAGAAATTTGACAACCTGACATTATAGCCGAAAGAGCAGGTCAAACCTGTGGAAGTGAGAGCTCTTTTTGATACTGGAGGCTCTTCGACCTCTGTCTCTTGTGCCCAAGATGCAACTGCAAACCAAAAGAGGGCAACAATCAGAAAAACGTGTTTCATATATTAAATGGTATTGATTATAAGTACATTTCAAATAGCGAGGGCAAATATATGAAAAAAAGCACCGACTAGCACCTTGCCAGAACAAAATGAAAAATAGTTATGAGAGTGTGTCAAAATCAGAGATTGTCATATACTAGACCAATAGACCACCCTTGTTCATCGTAAATTTTTCAAATAATGAAAGAAAAAAAGGCCGTGTCTAGAAATTGACACAGCCTCATAAATATAGGTATTTAACCTTTCCTTAGAGAATAGACTTAACAGTCTCAACCATACCCTTAGCAGCGATTGAGTCGAGGAAGCCCTTAACCATTGCTGTAAGACCAGGAATCTTGTTGAGGTCCTGCTTGCTCTCTTTCCAGATAACATCTGTTGCGCCAAGTACACCCTCAGCAACCTTCTGAGTGTCGCCTGTAGCCCAGAGCTTCTTCAAGAGGTCCATAATCTCCTGAGCATCATTAGGAACGATATCTACGCCGTCAGCACGCTTGCCGCCCTTGTAGTATGTAATGATAGCTGCAAGACCGAGTACGAGGCCTTTTGGAAGTTCGCCCTTACGCTCGAGGTAAACCTTGAGACCTGGGAGGTCGCGTGTCTCGAACTTAGGGAATGAGTTGAGCATGATAGAAGTAACCTGATGGTCGACGTATGGGTTGTTGAAACGCTCCAATACGTCAGCGCCAAACTGCTTGAGCTCAGCCATAGGCAAATTGAGAGTCTCCATGAGTTCCTCGAATTGTACCTTATGGATGTACTTACCGATTACCTTGTCGTTGCAAGCATCGCGAACAATATTGATGCCCGAGAGGAATGCGACAGGAGAGAGTACAGTGTGAGGGCCATTGAGGAGAGTTACCTTACGCTCATGGTATGGCTTCTCGCTCTCTGCAATGAGAACGTGCAAGCCAGCCTTGTCTGCAGGGAACTCCTTGCGGAGTGCAGCACAGCTCATATTCTCTGGTCTCTCGATTACCCAGAGGTGGAAAATCTCAGCTTGTACTACCAAGTTATCTGCGTAGCCTACAGCCTTCTGGATGTTAGCAATATCCTTACGAGGGAAACCAGGAACAATACGGTCTACAAGTGTAGCACATACATAGTTGTACTTTGTAAACCAGTTCTTGAAGCCCTCATAGTCCTTGCCGAGGTCCTCTTTCCACAACTCGATATACTTGTAGATACAATCCTTGAGGTGGTGACCATTCAAGAATATCAACTCGCAAGGCATGATGATCAAGCCCTTCTTAGGGTTGCCGTTGAAAGTCTTATAACGACGGTAAAGAAGCTGAACAAGCTTACCTGGGTATGAAGAAGCAGGAGCATCAGTGAACTTGCAGCTGTCGTCGAATGTGATACCTGCCTCTGTAGTGTTGGAAATCACGAAACGAATCTCTGGCTGCTCTGCCAATGCCATAAATGCTGCATTCTGGCTATATGGGTTGAGCGCACGGCTGATAACATCAATACGATCGAGAGTATTCACTGCCTTACCCTCCTGACGACCCTGAAGGTTGACATGGTAGAGACAGTCCTGACCGTTCAACCAGTCGACCATACCCTTTTCAATAGGCTGACAAACGACAACGGAACCGTTGAAGTTTGTGCGCTTGTTCATATTCCAAATAATCCAATCTACAAATGCGCGAAGGAAATTACCCTCACCGAATTGGATGATCTTCTCAGGTGCAACGCTCTTTGGCGCTGTACGACTATTTAAAGCTGGTAATGCCATAAGACTACTAGTGTGTTGTTTGTTATAGTTTTACTTTGAATACAATCTTCTTAACATGCTTCTTCTCAGACAAAGCTGTACAAGGAGCGTGGAGGTCGCATGGTTCCAATACAGCAGCCTCACCCTTTGAGAGATATACGAATGACATCTGGTTAGACTTGCAGAAGAAGATATCCTTCTCGTCGCTGTAGTCTATATCGCCATCAGCCTTCGAAAGGTCGCAGTAGCCGATATACTCACCACCCTCGTGGATGTACTGAACATCTGCGTACTTACGGTGTCCCTCAAGACGAGCATCCTGATGGAACTTTGTATCGTACTCCTGGAAGATGGCTTTGATGCCGTCTGCCACAATAACCTCTTTTTTCTTTCCTGGAGCGACTTCTGCGAAGTGCTTGTCGAGGTCTTCGTTCTTAAGGAACTCAAAGACCTTGCCATATTTCTTTGGGCAACCCTGAGCCTCAAGAGTTGCAACTGTACCGAATATAGCCATTGTATTATTATTGTTGTTTGTTAATTGTTACAATTCAATTTTCTTGTACTTTGGTACCAATGTCTTCATGATGGACCAAGCCACGATATATGCCACTGCACAAACACAGAATACAATCATATATCCAGCAGGCTTGCCCTCGAAGCCCATGAATGAAAATGCAGAACCTTGACCCTCTGCGTAGTCAAACAACTGACCAGAGTACATATTAATGAGGAATGATCCGACACCACCTGCCATACCACCTACACCTGTAATGGTTGCGATGGCCGACTTAGGGAACATATCACCGATAGTTGAGAACAAGTTTGCCGACCATGACTGGTGTCCTGCACCTACCAGACCGATGATGATTGCTGGCCACCATGCCGAATAACCACCAAGAGGCTGAGCCAAGAGGCAGAGAAGAGGGAGGAGGGCGTATAAGAACATAGACTTCATACGACCTGCGTATGGCTCCATGCCTTTCTTGTCTACATAGTATGTAGGGAGCTTACAAGCATAAATAGACACTACAGTTACAATGAGATAGAGTGTCATGATAAGCATCATACCTGTACCCGAAGATGCCTTGTAGCCATATACATCCTGGAAATAGCCTGGAGCCCAGAACAAGAAGAACCACCATACACCGTCTGTAAAGAACTTACCTGTGATGAACGCCCAAGTCTGCTTATAGGTAAAGCTCTTCCAGATCGAAACCTGTTTCTCTGCTGGAGCCTCTACTTTTGTCTCGGCTGAGTCGGAATTATCCTGGTTGATATAGGCCAACTCTGCTTCGTTGACTCTGCTCGACTTCTCTGGCTTCTCATACCACTTCACGAAGAAGCCCATCCAGATGAAGCCAAGGGCACCAATGATGATGAACGACCACTCCCAGCCATAGGCAGCAGCCAATGGAGGAATAATCAGTGGAGCTGCAAGAGCTCCTACAGAAGCACCGGCATTGAAGATGGAAGTAGCGTAGGCACGGTCCTTCTTTGGGAAATACTCTGCTGTAACCTTAATAGCAGCAGGGAAGTTACCGGCCTCGCCAAGTGCAAGGATAGCACGACATACAAGGAACATCCATACACCTGTCGATGCTACTGCAATAGCAATATCTGAACCTTTCTCCAACGCACGCATCGCCTCAAGAGACTCTATGCCATGAATGTATTGTGTACCGACAGCACAAGCAGCGTGCAAACAGGCAGCACCACTCCATACACCGATAGCCCAAAGATATCCTTTCTTCGTACCCATCCAATCTACGAACTTACCAGCAAAGAGCATACATACTGCATAAAAAATAGAGAAGTATGCTGTGATATCGCCATAGTTGGAATCTGTCCAGTGAAAATCTGGATAGATAAACTCCTTCGCTGTGAGGGAGAGTACCTGACGGTCCAGGTAGTTTACTGTAGTCGCCACAAAAAGCAGACCGCAGATCCACCATCGCCAGTTAGTCATTTTTGAATCATTACTCATTATTGTATCCTTTTTCAATTATTACCACTTAATCAACACATATAGATATAGGTGTCTTGACTCTCTTCGCTGCTTTATTCATGTAGGCGCTCCACTCTTCGAATGAATTGAAGCCCCACTTGCTCCAGCCACCGCCCCAATAGTAGGTCAGTTTTTCATCTGGCTTATATGTCATATAGCCTAATACGTGTCCATTAGCACCTCTGTCCGCTGCTTCTGCCTCGTCGAACAATACTAATCTGGCATCATCCAACACTGGGAATGCAGCACCTACATAGATTGTGCCATTGCCATTATCTGGATTATCCGTAGGATCGGCATAGGCTACATAGCCGTTCAATAGATTAGCCTCATATTCGCCACCATTTTCTGTATGGCAAACAGGACCGGCTACTACTGTCATCTCTTTTGAAAGCCCTTTGTACTCGACTACTGTCTTGTTGAGCTGATTGCCCTTATCCAGTGTAATGACACGAACTTCTGTCACTTTGTCTCCGTCAATATCAGTCTCACAGTATGTCAGCTTTGCCGAAAAACGGAGTGGACCGTTGTCTAGTATCTTGCACTCTTTGTAGCAATAAGGATATACAATGGCATCATTTACCAAAAGTGCCGATGCACCACCACCAAGTGTCGGACCGACTTTATAGCAGTCCAGACCGTTACCATGGTCAACATGATAGCTGACTGAATGATATAGCTCTTCTGCCTCGGCTGTCTTTCCTTCTGCCTTCAGCGCTGCAATCTTTGCTGTAGTCTCTGGATTGAGTTCATTGGCATATCGCATATCGACAACAGGCTCTGAAACGCGCTTAACCCATACATCATAGCCGTATGCTCGCTCTTTGTTGGCTTGCAAAGCAGGACCATAGGCACGGAATGCTATGCGGTCGTTCTCCCAGGCAATATCGTCTACTCGGTTTGGATATACCTTACCTTCTGCTATTCTTGCCACGTCTGCTGGCTTCCCCTCTGAGAAGGTGTAAACCTTAGACTCATTGGCTCCAAAATCAACAAGGAAGATGAGTCTCGCATCGTGTGTCAACTGATACTCAACTTCTTTGCCTTCTGAATCTTGCAAAACGTATGTCTTGTCGGCATCAAGACCCATATCTGATGTGGGCACCTCTACCATCTCCTGACGCTCGAAGTCGCCCTTATTGGTAACTTCTATGGTCGTCGATGATGGCTTGCAGGATGCCAACAGCGCAAGACTTATTATTGAAAATAATATTTGTTTCATACCCAACCTAAACTAGGAATTAGGAATTAGAAATTATTTTGGCTGCTTACCGATATATGCCAGAATACCACCGTCTACATAAAGTACATGGCCGTTAACTGCATTGGAAGCCTCTGATGCTAGGAATACAGCTGGACCACCGAGCTCTTCTGGCTCCAACCAACGTCCTGCTGGTGTCTTAGCGCAGATGAATGAGTCGAATGGATGACGGCTGCCGTCTGCCTGCTTCTCACGGAGTGGAGCTGTCTGTGGGGTAGCAATATAGCCAGGACCGATACCGTTACACTGGATATTGTACTCGCCATACTCTGAACAGATGTTTCTTGTCAACATCTTCAGACCGCCTTTGGCTGCTGCGTATGCTGACACTGTCTCACGTCCAAGCTCCGACATCATTGAGCAGATGTTGATAATCTTGCCTGCTCGTCTCTCCATCATCTCTGGAATAACGGCTGATGAACAGATGAATGGACCAACAAGGTCAATGTCTATTACCTGCTGGAATTCTGCTCTCTTCATCTCGTGCATAGGAATGCGCTTGATAATTCCTGCATTGTTTACTAGAATGTCGATCTGACCTACCTCTTTGTGTATCTGCTCCACAAGGGCCTTGACCATATCTTCGTTGGTAACGTCACAAACATAGCCGTGTACATTCTCTATACCTGCCTCTTTGTATGCTGCAAGACCTTTGTTTACTAACTCTTGGTTGATATCGTTGAAAATAATATTCTTAATGCCGGCACCTGCAAATGCCTTGGCAATATTGAAACCAATACCGTAAGATGCTCCTGTTACCCACGCATTCTTACCTTCCAAAGAAAAAATATTCGCCATAGTATAAAATGTAAATTAAGTATATATAATGTCCTTTCCCCCCATAATCAACCCGTTTTTCAAACCGTCTCCCCCTCCCTTTGGGGGAGGGGGTCGGGGGGTGAGGCTTTTTTTACTTCAAATCTGTAATCTTCGAGAAGTCCTGATCTCCATAGTCAAGGTTCTCTCCTGCCATACCCCATATAAAGGTATAGTTTGATGTGCCTGCTGCAGCATGGATCGACCACGATGGAGAAAGAACTGCCTGCTCGTTCTGCATCCAGATGTGACGTGTCTCGTCTACCGGACCCATGAAGTGACATACCGACTGGTCTGCTGGCACTTCAAAATAGAAGTATGCCTCCATTCTGCGGTTGTGTACGTGCGCTGGCATGGTGTTCCATACACTGCCTGGCTTGAGTTCTGTCATACCCATCTGAAGCTGACAGGTCTCCACTACCGAGTTGATGATCATTCGGTTGATCTGACGGTGGTTGGATCCTTCAAGTGAACCGAGTACCAATACGTCTGCCTCGTTCTTTGTGACTTTCTTTGATGGGTACTCTTTGTGTGCAGGTGCCGAATTGATGTATAGCTTGGCTGGCTTGTGAGCATCTACGCTCTTGAAAACAACTTCTTTCTTGCCACGGCCAATGTAAAGCATCTCTTTGTAGCCTAGCTCAAACTTCTCTCCGTCTGCTGTAATGATGGCATCTCCGCCTACATTGATGATACCGAGCTCTCTTCTCTGAAGAAAATATTCTGCCTTTAAGTCGGAAACATTTGCCTCGTTGAGGTTCATCTCTCTCCAGGCTGGCATGATACCTCCTACCATATATCTGTCGTATAGTGAGTATACCATACAGATATCGTCTGCCTTGAACAAATCTTCAATCAGGAACTCTTTACGCAATCGCGCTGTGTCATAATGCTTTGCATCTTCTGGATGTGATGCATATCTCAATTCGTAATTCATATATCTTGTTTTTGTTATTTTCTAGGTTAGTTTCTCTTGGCGCTTCCCCTGACTATCAGTTTCATAGGCACCACTATCTTTTTCTTCACTGGGGCCTTGTCTTCTCTCATCGAGAGGAACGCTTCTGCTGCCAGAATACCGATGTCGCGTGCATTCTGCTCAACACTGGTAAGGGATGGATTGATAAGTTCCGCAAATATCTCATTCGCCGTACCTACTACTCCAAAGTCTTCTGGTATCCTTATATTATTGTGTCTCGCATATTCCATAACGCCTAGCGCCGCATAGTCTCCCGCACAATAGAGGGCATCGCATTTCTTTTCTAACGCTTTCGCCATATTATAGAAACCTTTGTCGCGAGAAATACTATGGTCAAATATGATACTCTCGTCATATTCTATACCTGCCTCTTCCAGCGCTTTCTTGTAGCCGGCTAGTCTGTCTGCATATACATTGGCATTGAACTCTCCTCCAAGATGCCCTATTCTCGTATAGCCGTTCTCTAACAGATGCTTGGTCGCCGCGTATGCTCCTCCGAAGTTGTCGTTCACTACACAGGTTCCTGTCAGATCTTCAAATGCTCGGTCAAATTGTACCAGAGCTACTCCATTGCTCGCTACCGTCTGCAACAACTCAGGATTTGTAGTCTCTAAGGAGTGACTGACTATCATTCCCGCAACCTGATTCCTCAATAGATTGCGGATGACTCTCGTCTCGTCTTCTTTCCTGTCGTGGGTCTGACATACTACTAGATTGTATCCGGCTGGATTCAAAACTGATTCCGCTCCACTGATTACATTGCTGAAAAACAATCGGTTAATCAACGGAACTACCATGCCTACCGTATCTGTAATGCCTTTTCGCAATGACGACGCTACCTGATTGCAGTTATATCCCAACTCCACCGCTTTCTTGAATACAAGGTCTTTTGTAGCTTCTCCTACCCTGCCCTGCCCGGTCAATGCTCGCGACACAGTCGATGGATGAAGGTTCAACTCCCTCGCAATATCTACTATAGTTGGCCTGATTTGCATATCAAATCTATAATGTTTGGAATTTATTGTTGACGCAAAAATACAAACGTTTGCGCAACTTGCAAACAAAATGTCCATTTTTTTGCGAAAATATATTGCTCAACATTTTTTACGCCAAATTTTCCCCATATCTTTTATTTATATTCGCTACTCATCTTGTTACCTTAAACATACTTCGCATTACTTTCTCTTAACACTCTCTTAACGCTCTTATAACGCTCCCTTAATACAGACACCACACAGCGGCAATTCTCTTTCTCGTATAAACAATATAATAATACAAACATACGATAGCACTTTCTTTTCCTTCTACCTTTTCTTTATTAATAATTAAATCATAATACTTAATAGCTATTTTAACATTGACTCTTTTTTGCACTTTGCGCAACAATTTTTGCCAAACTCTTGCACAATTAAAAAAAAGGCTCTACTTTCGCCTCTCGATATGGCAAACGTTTGCGCATATCGAGATACAAATGTTAAGAAATAATAGATATACATATATATGGCAAATTCGTTTATTCATCCTGATTTCATTCTTACCAATGAAACAGCTCGCAAGCTCTACCATGAGCACGCAGAGGGTCTTCCTATTATAGACTATCACTGCCACCTTATCCCTAAGATGGTCGCTGACGACCATAAATTCAAGTCTATCACAGAGATTTGGCTGGGTGGCGACCACTATAAGTGGCGTGCTATGCGTTCTAATGGTGTAGCAGAGAAGTTCTGTACAGGAGCCGACACTTCAGATTGGGAGAAATTCGAGAAGTGGGCAGAGACTGTCCCTTACACTTTCCGTAACCCTCTCTACCATTGGACTCACCTCGAGCTTAAGACTGCTTTCGGTATCGATAAGCTCCTTAACCCTAAGACAGCTCGCGAGATTTTTGATGAGTGTAACGATAAACTCCAGAATGACCCTAACTACACAGCACGCGGTTTCATGCGTCGCTACAAGGTGGAGACAGTATGTACTACCGACGATCCTGTAGATTCTCTCGAGTACCATAAGCAGGTGCGCGAGTCTGGCTTCGAGGTAAAAATGCTCCCAACATGGCGCCCTGATAAGGCTATGGCCGTTGAGGTTCCTGCTGATTTCCGCGCTTATGTTGAGAAACTCGCCGAGGTTTCTGGCGTGAATATCTCTAAGTTCTCTGATATGGTGGATGCTCTCAAGAAGCGCCAGGATTTCTTCGAGTCTATGGGCTGTAAGCTTTCCGACCACGGTATCGAGGAGTTCTATGCTGAGGATTATACCGACGCTGAAATCAACGCTATATTTAATAAGGTATATGGCGGCACCGAACTTTCTAAGGAGGAGATCCTTAAGTTCAAGTCTGCTATGATGATCATCTTCGCTGAGATGGATTACGACAAGGGCTGGACTCAGCAGTTCCACTATGGCGCTATCCGTAACAACAATACTAAGATGTTCAAGCTCCTCGGCCCTGATACTGGTTTCGATTCTATCGGCGAGTTCAATACAGCTAAGGCTTGTGCTAAGTTCCTCGATAAGCTGAATACTGAGGGTAAGCTTACTAAGACTATCCTCTACAACCTTAACCCTTGCGCTAATGAGGTGCTCGCTACAATGCTTGGCAACTTCCAGGATGGTACTGTAGCAGGTAAGATCCAACTCGGTTCTGGCTGGTGGTTCCTCGATCAGAAGGATGGTATGCAGAAGCAGATGAATGCTCTCTCTGTTCTCGGCCTCCTCAGCCGTTTCGTAGGTATGCTGACGGATTCTCGTTCGTTCCTCTCTTACCCACGCCACGAGTATTTCCGCCGTACTCTCTGTAACCTCCTAGGTACTGATATCGAGAATGGCGAGGTTCCATACTCTGGCTACGAGGCTGAGCGCGTTAACCAGATGGTTGAGGATATCAGCTACTACAACGCAAAGAATTATTTCAACTTCTAATTACAACAATAGATAAACAATAACCCCAATTTCCAAATCCCTCAAGTTAGGAATTAGAAATTAGGAATTAGAAATTAAAACATATGGCAAAGATCGTAACACTTGGCGAAATCATGCTTCGCCTTTCTCCAGAAGGTAACTACCGTTTCGTAGAGACTGATTCTTTCAAGATTATCCCTGGCGGTGGCGAGGCTAATGTAGCTGTAAGCTGTGCCAACTATGGTCACGACGCATATTTCGTATCTAAGCTCCCTAAGCACGAAATCGGTCAGATCGCTCTCAACGCTCTCCGTCGTTATGGAGTAAATACTGATTTCATCGCTCGCGGCGGCGACCGCGTAGGCCTCTACTACTGCGAGACTGGTGCTTCTATGCGCCCTTCTAAGGTTATCTACGACCGCGCTAATTCTTCTATCGCTGAGGCTAATCCTGCTGATTTCGATTTCGATAAGATCATGGAGGGCGCTCAGTGGTTCCACTGGTCTGGTATCACTCCTGCTATCTCTGATAAGGCAGCTGAACTTACTAAACTCGCTTGCGAGGCTGCTAAACGCCATGGCGTTACAGTTTCTGTCGACCTCAATTTCCGTAAGAAGCTCTGGACTTCTGAGAAGGCTATCTCTATCATGCGCCCTCTTATGAAGTATGTCGATGTATGTATCGGTAACGAGGAGGATGCAGAACTTTGTCTCGGCTTTAAGCCAGATGCCGACGTAGAGGGTGGCTCTACTGATGCTGAGGGCTACAAGGGTATCTTCCAGGCTATGATGAAGGAGTTCGGCTTTAAGTATGTCGTTTCTACACTCCGCGAGTCTTACTCTGCTACTTTCAACGGCTGGAAGGCTATGATCTACGATGGCAAGGAGTTCTATCAGTCTAAGCGCTACGAGATCAACCCTATCATCGACCGCGTAGGTGGTGGCGACTCTTTCTCTGGCGGTCTCATCCACGGTCTCCTCACTAAGAAGACTCAGGGCGAGGCTCTCGAGTTCGCAGTAGCAGCATCTGCTCTCAAGCACACAGTACCAGGCGACTTCAACCTCGTATCTGCTGAAGAGGTAGAAGCTCTCGCAGGTGGCGCAGCAAACGGCCGCGTTCAACGATAATTTATTCACACAATAGTTAATCCTATAAAAATATACAATGGCTAAGTTTGACAAGACAGCAGTCATGACCAAGATAGGTACCACAGGTATGGTACCAGTATTCTATCACAAGAATGTAGAGGTAGCTAAGAAGGTCGTTAAGGCTTGCTACGATGGCGGCGTTCGCGCTTTCGAGTTCACTAACCGTGGCGATTTCGCTCAGGAGGTTTTCGCAGAACTCGTAAAGTGGGCCGACAAGGAGTGCCCTGAGTTGGCTCTCGGTATCGGTTCTATCGTAGATGCTCCTACAGCAGCTATGTATCTCCAGCTCGGCGCTAATTTCGTCGTTGGTCCTCTCTTCAATGAGGATATCGCTCCAGTGTGTAACCGCCGTTGCGTAACTTACTGCCCTGGTTGTCTCACTCCTTCTGAGATCGGTAAGGCTCAGGAGCTCGGTTGCGACTTCACTAAGGTCTTCCCTGGCGACGTAGTAGGCGCAAATCTCATCAAGGGCGTTCTCGCTCCTATGCCTTGGTCTAAGATCATGGTTACTGGTGGCGTAGCTCCTGAGAAGGATAACCTCGAGAAGTGGTTCAAGGCTGGCGTATTCTGCGTAGGTATGGGCTCTAAGCTCTTCCCTAAGGATAAGATCGCTGCTGAGGATTGGGCATACATTACCAATATCAGCAAGGATTGCCTCGCTTGGATTAAGGAAATAAAGGGTTGTTGATAACCATATAGAGGTGTAATCCTCATCATACTTATTTGAGAATGTTTTGTGTTTTGTGATTTTGTGCATGACTCATAATGCACAATGAAAATTAGGTGCCGCCAAAGTATGTCTATATCTGCATTGGCGGCACTAATTTTTTTATCATGTACCTTAACGCGAATAAAAAAACAATTAACAGAAATCACAATGGCAACTAATTATCTTAAAATTAATCCCGATGACAATGTAGCCGTAGCTATATCTCCTCTCGCAAAGGGTGAGATTGTATCTGTCGACGGCGTTAATATAACTATCAATGAGGATATCCCTGCCGGCCATAAGTTTGCCCTCTCAGTTATCTCTGAGAACCAGAATGTAATCAAATATGGCTACCCAATAGGTCACTCGCTTGTCAATGCCAAGGCTGGCGACTGGATGTCGGATAAGAATATCAAGACTAATCTTGCCGGTCTTCTCGATTATACTTACGAGCCTAAACTGGTCGAGCTTCCTGCTGCTTCTGAGAAGCGCACTTTCAAAGGCTACGTTCGTAAGAATGGCAACGTGGGTGTACGTAACGAGATATGGGTAATCCCAACCGTAGGTTGTGTCAATGGCATCGTAAACCAAATCGTCGATGCTCTCAAGGCCGAGACTAAGTGCGAGGGCGTAGACGCTATCGTGGCATTCCCTCATAACTATGGCTGTTCTCAGCTTGGCGAGGATCACGAGAATACCAAGAAGGTGCTCCGTAATATGGTTCACCACCCTAATGCTGGCGGTATCCTTGTTGTCGGTCTTGGTTGCGAGAATAACCAGCCTGATATATTCCGTGAGTTCTGTGGCGAATTCGATGAGTCTCGCGTTAAGTTTATGGTTGCTCAGAAGGTCGAGGGCGATGAAGTGCCAACTGGTCTAGCTATCGCACGCGAACTTTATAATCAGGCTAAGCAGGATGTCCGCGTGGATGTACCTTTGTCTAAACTTAAGGTCGGACTGAAATGTGGTGGCTCTGATGGCTTCTCTGGTATCACTGCTAACCCTCTTTTGGGCGTATTCTCTGATTATATCGTAGCTCAGGGTGGCGTTTCTGTCCTTACTGAGGTGCCTGAAATGTTCGGTGCTGAGACTATCCTCATGAATCGTTGCGAGAATAAGGAGCGTTTCAATGAGACTGTTTCGCTTATAAATGATTTCAAGAATTACTTCCTCAGCCATGGCGAACCAGTAGGCGAGAATCCTTCTCCAGGTAACAAGGCTGGTGGTATCTCTACTCTCGAGGAGAAGGCTCTCGGTTGTACTCAGAAGTGTGGTAAGTCTATCGTTCGTGCAGTCCTCCGCTATGGCGACCGTATCGAGAAGTGTGGCCTGAATCTTCTCGAGGCTCCAGGTAACGACCTCGTGGCTTCTACAGCTCTCGCTTCTGCTGGTTGCCAGATCGTCCTCTTTACCACAGGCCGCGGTACTCCTTTCGGGACTTTCGTTCCTACTATGAAGGTTTCTACCAACTCTAACCTCGCAAAGAATAAGCCTACTTGGATCGATTTCAATGCTGGCGTTCTCGTGGAGGATAAGCCAATGGCTGATGTTCACGCTGAGTTCGTAGATTATATCATCCGCGTAGCTTCGGGCGAAAAGGTCAATAACGAGAAGAAGGGTTACCGCGAAATCGCTATCTTCAAGACTGGCGTTACGTTGTAACATATCTCCCTATAAGAAATATTATAAAGAGGCTGTGCCAATCTCGGCATAGTCTCTTTTTCTTATTATTTCTATCTATATTAAGTCTTTCTCGGAAGCATATCCAAACGCAACATTCAAAGTCAGGTACCTCCTCTTCTCTTGTGTAACTGCAATAACAAAAAAATTACGTTCAAATCGAAACTATCTGCTGAGCACATCGTACACATCATTATACCACATGATACAGATAATGGCTGTAGTATCTATCCTCCATAAACATATTACAATGGCTCGAAAAGCCATGAGGGACGACTCCCGCGCACGCATCGATGGTCGTAGCTTTTATATCAAACGATATGGTAAGAGATATCATATCATCATGGTGCATGTGACTGATAATCAGCGTCGTGCTCGTGATATGTTCGCCGACGCTCAGCGCTTGGCGAAGGATGATATGCAGCAGTGGAATCGCATCCGCCATTGGCGTCGTTATGCTCGCCAGCATCGTATTCTCGGCCCGTATCGTGCCGCAGTCTCTTATTACTATAAGCTACTTCTCCAGCATGGCGAGCAGCTCCGCGAATTGCACCCCCAACGTCCGGATCAACGTCTCTTTTATAAGGAGCAGACGTTCTATTGGATCAATTTCGATAGTGTCTCTGATTATCGAGCAGAATTGTTGAGCCTCTGTGGCTGATATTTCGCTTTCCCTAGCTCATTTTCTCTTAATGTCTCTCATTTTTTAGCCTATATCCATATCGAACCTTGATATGGACCAGCCTTTTATACGAGTCGCTTTGCTGTTGAATGCTGAATTTGAGCGTTTTTTTGCGCGTGATGGTCTGATAGTTGATAAATATGCTCTCTTTCGCTAATTTTGCACTTCATTCCTTATTATTCCATGAGCCTTACACTCTCCGATTTCAAGTCATTACTCGTCGAAATCCGTGACACCGATTCCGACAGGGCATTCCGTAGGCTCTATGATGAAAGTTACGAACGTATGTTCCGTACGGCTTTCTACTACACGCAGAGTGACGAATTGGCTCGTGAGGTGGTGCTCGATGTGCTGGCTGGTGTATGGGAAAAACGCAAGACTATGATTCTCCCCGACGACTGGTGGCGCTGGTCTTATATTGCCACTAAGAATCTTGCTCTTAATACCTTGGAGAAGGAGAATCGTCGACGCGCTTCTCGTGAGCCTCAGGAGAATGACGTTACTCATAATACTACTCCTTCTGATGATGTCGAAGCTCAGGAAACGCAAAGAATCTATGAGGAGACCGTATGGTCCATGCCAGACCGTTGTCGTGAGGCGTGGATATTGGTACGCGAGGATGGTCTGAGCCATCATGACGCCGCTGTACGGATGGGAACTAGTGAAAAGACTGTGGATGCACAGATTAGTAAGGCTCTCCGTGCTCTGCGTGATGCTTTATTGTGTATCGTATTTTTGTTGCTGTTGCGGTAGATTTATTGTGCGAGATGAAAAAAATCAAAAAAATATCATTCTTGCGTAGGTGTTCCCGACTTTTGTCTGGTCTTTATTTCCAAACAACAGAAATAAACAAAATGACAAGAACAAGACACTTAATCTTTCAACTATTCTTTGCTCTCTGCCTGATGCTATGCTCAGTGGAGACCAGGGCTCAGGAGCATCTTGATATCAACCTGAGTCAAGCCACAATATCGCAGTTGGCGCAGGAGGTGCAACGGCAGACCGACTGCACTTTCGTCTATTCTGAGGAGGTAGTGGGCGACATACGTGTGTCTGTCAAGGCTAAAGATGCTTCTTTGTCTGATGTCCTTACTCAGGCTCTTAGGGGAACTGGTCTGACATTCCGAATTACAAACCGTCATGTGATCATTGGTCGTGCTAAATCTAATACCGTATCTATCAAGGAGGATCGGTCGGAGCAGAGAACCATCTCTGGTTATATAATTGACGCCACGAGCCACGAAACGCTCATCGGTGCCACTATATATTGCACCGAAACGCATCAGGGTACTCCTTCTAATGAGTATGGCTTCTTCTCGATTACCTTGCCTGCAGGTCCCGCCACTATGCGTTTTTCTTATATAGGGTTCGAAACTCAGACTCTGGCATTGGCTGATGGGGGCGATGTCTCTCTGACTATTTCTCTGCAGTCTGATAACCAAATCGAGGAGGTTGAGATTAAGGCCGATCGCCCTGAGACTGGCGAAGCTAGTACTCGTACAGGTGCTGTTACCTTACCCGTGAATTTTATTAGTCAGGTCCCTTGCCTCTTGAGCGAACCGGATGTCTTACGTGCCGTACAGACTCTTCCTGGCGTACAGAAGGGAATATCTGGTACAAGTGGTATTTTCGTCCGAGGGGGCGGACAGGAACAGAATCTCTATCTTTTGGATGGCGTGGCTCTTTATAATATCGACCACGTTTTCGGTTTCATGAGTGCTTTCATGCCTGATGCCATAAAGAATGTCGATTTTTTCAAGTCTGCCTTTCCTGCTCGCTATGGCGGCCGACTCTCTTCTGTCCTTGATGTTCGTACCAAGGATGGCGATATGAACTCTTACCACGGTACTTTCTCTGTGGGATTGCTCTCTTCTCACGCTTCTCTTGAGGGTCCTATAGTGAAGGAGCGAACATCTTTTATAGTATCAGCCCGCCGTAGCTATATCGATGGTCTATTAGGGTTGGCTAGTCATATTGCACATGATGACGATATCAATGCTCTCCGCCCTAGGTTTTATGACGTGAATGTTAAATTGAACCATATTTTTTCTGATACCGACCATCTCTTCGGCAGTTTCTATATTGGTAAGGATGCCTATGTCTATGATATGCTTGATTGGACTGACACTCGAATTATAAACAATGACGGCACTACTCAAGAGATAACGGACCGCCACTCAACGAAGGTGGATATGTCTGCCCGATGGGGTAACGTGTTGGGGGATATCAGATGGAATCATATCTATTCTCCTCGTTTGTTTTCTAACACAACGTTTGCCTACAATAAATTTAACTTCCGCCTCAACCAGAAGTCTAGCGACAAATTCTATGTCGACGAGATTCTTAATTCTGTGGATGAATATAACTCTAAGTATGAGAGTGGTATCTCGGACATAACGTTCATTCACGATTTGGACTATCATCCTTCTCCTTCTCACCATATCCGTATGGGAGCCCAGTATGTATTGCACTCTTTTCTGCCAGAGGTAACGAAAGGACAGTCTTTCAATGTTCTAAGCGCCGATTCGGTCGAACAGACTAGGAATTTCAAGGTGGATGGCGAACGTAGCACCGGACACGAGGGGGATATCTATGCCGAGGATGATATGAACCTCACCGACCGCTTGCAGATGATTCTGGGTCTCCGCGCAAGTCTGTTCGGCGTCGATGGCAAGACTTATCCCGCTCTTGAACCTCGAGTGTCTGTATGTTATAGGTTTGATGATAAATGGCGTGTCAAGACTTCTTATGCCATGATGCACCAGTATGTTCACTTGCTCTCTACTATGCCTATATCTCTTCCGTCTGACTTATGGGTACCTGTTAATAAGGATGTCAAGCCAATGGTTTCTAATCAGGTGTCAGCAGGTTTATATACAAACGTAATTCCCCACACATCGCTTTCTATAGAGGGGTACTATAAGCTGATGGACAACATCCTCGATTTTCGAGATGGAGCTGATTTCAATGGGGCTGGTAGTGCTGGGTGGCAGCGTCTGGTGGAGAGCGGCAAGGGACGTAGCTGTGGATTGGAATTCTTTGCTAAGCATACGCAGGATAGGCTCTCGGCACAGGTTTCTTATACTCTATCTAAAACAGAACACAAGTTTGGTCACACAATAAATGATGCTCGCTGGTTCCCTTTTAAATATGACCGCCGCCATGTGCTGACTGCTGTAGCACAATTCAAGGTTTCTGAACGTGTGGATTTCGGTGCCCAATGGAACATCGCTTCAGGAGCCAGAATGTCGGTACCTGATAAGTTAGTGCAACTGGTAGTACCTGCTCCAAACGACAAAAATTATACGGCAGAATACGACTATACTCCTATTTGCAGTAGTCGTAATAACTATAGGCTGAAATCTACTCACTCGTTGGACATCAATGTCAACTTCCATCGTCAGTTGCGTCATGTATCTCGTACTCTGAGTGTGAGTATAATGAATGTCTATGCTCATAAGAATCAGGATCTGGTCTTTGCTTGGCAAAATGCTCGCGCCGCTCGTGAGGACGGCTCTTTGCGACCTTCAGGTGCTGAAATTCTTGAGACTGATGTCCGTACTCAGCAGACTATGCTGTCTCAGACTACCATTATCCCATTTCTTCCTTCAATATCTTACTGTGTAAAATTCTAAGACAATGATTCGCAATATATTATATTTACTGGTAGCTCTTTCTTTCACTTCTTGCGTGGAGGAGGAAATTGGCGAGTATTACCATAAGAATGATGGCGAGTATCAGATGAGCGCTATCATAAGTACTGCCGACTCTTTGGCTCATATTAAGCTCAATCAGGTTTGTAAGTACATAATCAAGCCTGTGACAAATGCTGAAATTGATGTAATGGTGAATGGCGAGAAGCGTCACACGCTGACTTATGATAAATATAAAGGGTATGAATTCAAGCCCGACTTCCACCCCGGAGATGAAATGGAACTAGTAGCCCACATTGGACAGGATATAGTTACATCCAGAAGTTCGTGCCTCGTTCCATTGGAAATTGTGAGTATCGACACTACAGCCTATTCTGTGAAAATATCTGACTACATGGGGTACGGCTATCTACACCGAGTACGCATTACTGTACGAAAGCCCAAGGGGGCTTCTCGCAATGGAAATTACTATCGTTTGGAGGTGGTGCGCCATATAACTCAGCAGAGCTATTATACGAATAATTATAACGACGAAACAGGAGAGAGAGAGATTGAGTGGCACTACTATACGTATAAAAGATCGGAGTATACCTATGCCAATGATGTGGCCCTCAATAATGGACAGGTGGATATGGGTGATGATGCTCCTATGGAGTTTTTCACTCAACAGCCTAATCGTTATGGTGTGTTCACTGACGACTTCTTCGATGGGGATACTTATACTCTGGTAGTGGATGTCCCTAATGAACTTTTCTGCTGGGCTTGTAGTATGGAGTGCCGAATATCTACCATCTCGGCTGATGAGTACTACTACCTGAAATCTGTTGTGGCTAGTCAGGAGGATTCAGAGATTAGCGACGGATCTCCTGTCGTAAGGTCTAATGTCAATGGCGGATTCGGATTCGTCGGTCTTGAGAGTACAGCTGTAAGCTCGTTGTCTTGGGAACCGAAATTCGATGCTTCTAGCGAAATGCTTTATTATTAGTATTATATTTGTCTCTATGGATAAGATTGAGCAAACCTCTAAGCGTACGCATTCCCCACAAGGGGAGTATGCGGCTACTGACGAGAATTATGCACGTCTGTTAGCTCGACTGCATGATGACCGACCAGTACGCGCATCGGCTTCTTTGTGGACGAGAAAGTGGGTTGCAGCTGCTAGTATTGCAATAGTATGTGGACTGGGTTGGGCTGCAGTCAGTCATGTCATCTCTTCTGAGGAAAACTCTGAGAAATCTGCCCGAATGGCTCAGGAACAAGCTCAAAATCTCGGTCCGATGACTTTTGTCGATGTGCCTATGATTGATATTTTGACAGAGGTGTGCCAACGGCACTCTGTCTCTCTCATAGTCGAAGATTCTATAGCAGGCGAAATGCACGTCACTGCTGAGTTCGCCGCCGACGAATCTTTGGACGATATCCTGGAGGCTTTGGAATTGGTATCTGGTGCAACTCTTGATTACTCTAATGGACAAATCGTCTTGCGCTGATAAATTAAACAATTTTTACACGCAAAGGTTTGATAGTTGATAAAAACTCACTACCTTTGCGCCTCGAAATAAGATTGAAAACAAGCTATAGCAATGAAAAGAACATTTCAACCATCTAACCGTAAGCGCATTAACAAGCACGGTTTCCGCCAGAGAATGGCAACAGCTAACGGCCGCCGAGTATTGGCAGCTCGTCGTGCAAAGGGTCGTAAGAAGCTCACAGTTTCTGACGAGGAGCACGGTAAGGCATACTAAGCCGTCCGCACTTACGTTTGTGTAACGGCACTACTTAGTCCCTTTACCGGTAGGAACTACGACAAGGCCCTACACAACTAAAAAAGAATTCTGGAGGATGTATCAACGATGCATCCTCTTCTTTTTTTCTCCTCAATCAATCTCCTATTACTTGTCTGCCTACTCCCGTTACCAGACCTATCCCATTTACTACATTGGTGTACAAACCATTCTGTCCGAACACTGGCAACAACATATACGCTTCGTGCGTAGCTACACTCTGTAAATAGCAGTAATACTCATACGTCAGTCTCCGCATCTCTAGCTCTACCCCACCCTTCAATCCATCTAATGGCACATTGCAATGCAAGTACATAAACCTGGTTGTCTGACCGTTTAGTACGAACAAACCTCTGCTCTTGTCTGTACTCAACACACTGGTCATAGACTCGTCAAATACTCTGTCCAGATACTCCACATCTTCTATCACCTCTCCCGTAGCCTTATCTCTAGCAATTAACTGATAATATCCGTTCTCTTTCTCTCCCTGTTCATTCGCCAAATAAATCGTGTACCTCGCATATTGCTTCCCATTCCTTTCAAACTCATCACTTCCCAGTGAAAATACACTGGGCTCAGCTGGCACAATGCTCTTTGCATGTACCGTTAGCTCATTCTCCCTCTCTATGCCGACTTCAATACTGCTGCCTGCATTAATGTCAAGGCTGTCAAATTTCACGCTTACCTCGGTTCCCCTTAATGTTGTATTGTACATATCTGTGCCGTCAACTATCAGATATAGTCGCGTCCCCTCTCCTAATGGCATCTTGCCTGCCGCTCCTGTATAGCTTATCGACTGATATGCATGGACTACACACTCATTCCCAGCCTCAACGAAAGCATATAAAATGACTTTTCGCTCTGGCTTGATATCAATGTCAGCATCTATCTCACACCCTGTAACAAGTGTAAGCATCAGCAGCAACATGTAGTTCCATATCTTCTTTATCATCAGAACTTATAGCTATATTTCACATACGGCATCGGGAAAGCAATAAGGCTGAATTGCTTTAACTGATAAGCGACTCTCTCTCCAGATGTACTCTCCAATGGCTTCCAGTATATGAACATCGGATTCTTTTGTCCATATACATTATATAGCCCGAAACTGAGCATATGCTCTCCTTTGGGCTTGTCAAACTTTATATTGCACCCTAACGTAAGCGAATGGGAATTAGGCATCCTGTACTTGTTTCTCTCTCCAGGCAATGACGCCAGAATAGTCCCACTGTGTTTCGTATCATTGTCTGTCATGAATACATACTGTCCGTCAGGTATCGTCAATGGCGCACCGGTACTGTATGTCCATAATGCCGACAGGTCTATATTGCTCTTCACCGTATACACTGCATATATAGTCGTACAATGTCTCTTGTCATAGTCTGTCGGATAATACTTATTATTGTTTATCTCATCAAAACGGTTCATCGACTTGCTGTACGAATAGCCTACCCAACCGGATATCGTTCCTCCTGTCTTGTGTAGCATCGCCTCTGCTCCATTCGCCCAGCCGTCTCCTTTCACTAGCAGGTTCTCCCAATCTCCATCTGCAAGCAAATCCACTCCCGATGTCGTCTTGTATGTCTGTAGTCTGACATAATTCTTCCTGTACCCTTCCACTGTCAGTTTCACATTGTCTGTCAGCTTTGCCTCTACCTCCACCGATGCCTGCCATACTCTAGGTGGAGGCAGTTTGCTGGATACCGGCAGCCACATATCAGCAGGGGTCTCTACTGTAGCTACGTGCATCTGCTGGAGAAACTGACTCATACACGAACCTCCCAGCTTGACCGACAGGCTGTTCATCGGTTTATACGTGACTAGCAATCTTGGCTCTACCTGCAGGTAGGACGATTCATTTTTCCTGTTGAATAATGAAAAATGCACACCGACATTCGCACTGACCTTCTTTAGCTGTATCTGACTCTCTAGATAGCCGTGCGCCTCTAATCTCTTCAATGGATGCCTCTTCTCTGCCTTTATGGTATCTCCGTCCGACATATCGCTCTTTACCATAGTATACCCAGGATAGAACGCATGCAGTGTCCCTTCTAAGCCGACTCGCACCGAGGCTATATCAACAACCGACGGATAGTATGTCGCATCGGTCTTTAGCGAATAGTCATTCAATCCACTGAAATAGGTGGATGTGCTGACTTCATTTTTACTTTTCACATCGCTTACCTTCTCTTCTCGGTTCCTGAACCTATACCTGGAAAACGATGCCGTGGTATTGCTGAATAGCTTTCCGTTATATGAATGATTCCATCTCAATGAGGAGATAATACTGCCCCACCTGTATTGGTTCTCATCATTTACCATGATATCTCTGTAATATCCTTCGCCGTACTTTATCTGCTTGTCCCTGAAATTGTAGTCATTGTTCAGATTGTCCGATCCCATGAAATAACTAACATATAGCCTGTCTCTGTTGCTGATTATATAGTTGAGCTTCGAACTGATATCATAGAAATAGAACGAATAACGTGTATCTCTCTTATTTTGTATATACCCGGAATAGATATCTGCATACGTGCGCCTCGCCGAAACAATGAACGACATCTTCTCTTCTATAATAGGCCCTTCAAACATCACATTCGAGGAGAGTAGTCCGACATTCATATACCCTCGGAACTTCTGCATGTCGCCTTCTCTCATCTTTATGTCTAGCACACTCGACATTCTGCCGCCATATCTGGCAGGGAATCCTCCTTTTATAAGTGTTGCCGAATTTACGCCTTCTGCATTGAACGCCGTATAGAGTCCCATCAGGTGCATCGGGTTATATAGTGGCACGTTATCCAACATCACTATATTCTGGTCTGAATTTCCTCCCCTGACACTCATTCCGCCAAACCCCTCTTCTCCACATTGTATTCCAGGCGTGTGTTGCATCGCCCTTATTATATCACTCTCGCCCATAAGACTGGGCATGGCCTTCACTTGTTGTATCGGGATGCTGACTACACCTGCTCCCGCATCTGCCGGTGGCTCAAAATTAACCACGTCTATCTCCATTTCCAGCAGATTCTCTTTTCTCACTAAATCTATGTTCAATATCGTATCCGACCTCAGGTCAACATTCATCTCCATAGTCTCATACCCGACAAATGATGCTTTCAATGGCACATTTCCTGCCGGCAGAGTCAGACTGTAATACCCAAACTCATTGCTGACCGCACCTCGAAGCAGCAGCATATCATATATATTTGCCCCAATAAGGACTTCCCTGCTTCCTTCTTCTTTGAGAAATCCGCTGATCGTGTACCTCTTGTTCTCGTCTGGCGGCGTCACTATAACCCTTTTGGGCTCTATATGGTATTGTACCTTATACCTGCCGAATACTTTATTTAGCAGATCCATCAAGTGCCATCTGCTGTGCTTCAGCTTTATTGCCCTGCTAGCAAATGGGAGCACTCGCGTGGAGTAGCTTATCGTCACTCCGCTCTCTTTCTCTATAGTATGAATCAGACTGTCTGTAGTCGGGTAATCGGTTCTTGGCAATACAACCCAGGCGGAATATTGTATAGTGTCATTGTCCGCCACATTGGCAGCACTCGAACCTGTGCCATAAAGAGATAGACACAAAAACAAAAAGAGGTACCATAGGCACCTCTTAAACAAATCACTATATTCTTGATGAGTAATCTGCACTGAGTCTTGTTAGCATTTGCCCTATGCAAATTTAACGAGATAATATCAGACTCTCACCATCAAATTCTATCTTTATTCCATAGTGAAGGGATAATTCTTTCAATACTTTGTCCATCGTCTCTTTCTCAAATTTCGATGTGACAAGTATATCTCTCTTCTCTTCAACCAGATTCTCACTATCCTTGACTCTCTTGATTTCTGGATAAAGCGACATCAGCTCATCCACAACCTCTCCCAAGGTTGCTCCCCTCAAATCTAGCTTGTCTGCTGCCCAGTCTCCATTCGCCGTCTCTCTGATTGCTCGCTTTTCTATGGCCGTACCGCTTACGATGGCTCGCTCTCCATACTTCAGGTCTACCGTCTCTAATGGTGTAGTCAATCTCACATTTCCACTCTTCACCCTCACTCCGCATTTGTCTCTGCCATCAACATTCTCTACTACGAAACTTGTTCCTAATACTGTGATTTCCGCGCCTCTGTCTTGTAGACGTACTATGAATGGTCTGTTTTCATCTCTCTTTACATCAAAGCTCGCCAATCCCTTCATGACCACAATTCTCTCATCTTCCGTAAATTCATACCCGAAAGCCGTTCCTTGTGCCAGACAGACTACTGAAGCATCTTCTAGCATACCGACCGATCTGTCGTTCGTAGCCGCAAAGGAGTGCGAACATTTCTCCACCGTGTCAATCTTCGGCGACTGGACAAATACGAACACTCCAAGCGCCAGCACTGCTGCCAATGCAGCCGCAATACCCGCACTCCAGCCCCAATGCCTCTTTGGCATGACCACGGTCTTAGGACTGTTGACGTCTATGCAGGTCTGCTTGCAGATATTGCCCCACACATCTTCTTTTCGCTTCTTGATCTCAGCAAGCACTTTCAGATCTGCAGGACTAATCTGATCTATGTCAATCGATTTCTTCACTGTTCTTAATTAGGTTGCAAATATATTCTAATGGAAATTTACCATCTCAAAGATATTCATGAGACCAGGCTCTGCCGACTCCTGCTCTTCTATCTTCTCTTGCTGCTCAACAATAGCATCTTCTTGTGCATTCACAATCTCATTGTCGATGCTGCCCATTAGCTCCGACTCTGAAAATAACTGCGCAAAAAACTGAAAGATAAACTCCATCTTAATAGACTTTTTTATACCCTTTTATAGTATGACAACTGAACTTTACTTCACACGTACGCAAATTATCAATTATTTCATCGAATCTATTAATTTTGCACCACTTTTTTGAATATACCATGACAACAGACAACAAACTAATCAAAGAGATACGCCGTATCGGCGTCATAACTTTAGCCGCCTTATTGATGGCTGCTAACATCCAGACTTTTGTTCGCACGGGTGGCTTGTACCCTGGTGGCGCTACGGGTCTAACTATCCTCATCCAGAGATTGTCGCTCCTCTTGTTCGATTTCGAGCCTCCATATACCATCATCAATCTTTTGCTGAATGCTATACCTATATATATAGGGTTCAGATATATCGGCCATAAGTTCACGCTCTACTCGGTTTTGATGATTTTCCTCACTGGTATCTTTACCGACCTCCTCCCGGCTTATGCCATCACTTACGATACTCTGCTGATTAGTATCTTCGGCGGTCTCATCAATGGTACGGCCATAAGCCTCTGCTTGTGGGTAAATGCTACTTCGGGTGGCACCGATTTCATCGCTATCTATTTGTCGGAGAAAAAGAATGTGGATTCTTGGAACATCGTTCTGGGTCTTAATATCGTCATCCTCTCAGCAGCGGGTCTCTCGTTTGGCTGGGACAAGGCTCTGTATTCTATCATCTTCCAATTCGCATCTACTCAGGTGCTCCACATGCTCTACAAGAAATATCAGCAGGAGACTCTCTTCATCGTTACTTCTAAGCCTAAAGTGGTGTACGATGTAATTTTCCAGCAGAGCAACCACGGTGCTACTCTCATCGATGCTAAGGGTGCCTTCGGTAACCAGGAGAGGACAATAGTCTACTCTGTAGTTTCTAAGGATGAATACATGAAAGTCGTCCGCAATATCAAAAAGGCCGACCCAGATGCTTTCATCAATACTATCCGTACAGAAAAGATAGCTGGCAACTTCTACGTCCGCCCTCACGATTAGCCCCTGCAAGCACAGGGGCCCTTTCGCCCCTTGACCTTTTGGTCTCTATAACAAATATTCTTTAGATAACTTTCCTCTAACATTTGCTTATATCTCTCTTAACGCTCTCTTAATACAGCCTTAATACAGACATAACTTTGAGGTTTGTTACCTAACTAAGGTTATCTTCTGATTATCTTAGCAAATCCAATACAAGAGCAACATTAGCCAGGAAAATCTATCCGGATTCAGGAATAAGTCTCTTTAATATCTCTTTTTATTCTTTCTTATTTCTATGGTTGTTTAGCAAAAAACGAATGGGTTATAGGATTTACTGAAGTCTAGACTCAGCTATTTAACGCCGCATAATCTCTACTCGCAAATCATCTATGCGGGAACGTAGTATGAGCCAGTTCTTCATCCTTTCCGATTCTTCTTCGTTCATGTCGCCGGAAATAATCAATAGCGCAACAACTTGCTCAACTGTTTTCTTCTCTGCCTCAGCTCCCCCTCGGGTCGTCATACCCTTGGCTATCAGCACTTCTTCTACTTGTGGATATAGTAGCCTTAACTCGTCATACACTTCGCCCGACATAGTTTCGGCACGACTGTATCTGGACAGACGCTCTTCTAATTCGGCTATCTGCTTTTGCTGCCCGACAATAATCTCTTCGTCGTGCCTTATCGCTACCCTGTCTGTACGCAGCTTCTCCATCATATCGCTTTCATCAGCATCTAACGAAGCTTGCACAACTTGCATTTCTACATCTTCAAGCCCATAAAATGGCATCTTCTCTTGTGCCACACGCAACTGGAGCGAATCAACAACAGCACCTATCATCACAACATCAAATGTCTTTTTATTGTAGTCGCTCTTGTACGAAACAATATGTGTCTTAGGAAAATACAATTCTTGCTGTATGAATCTATTGACTTTCTGATCAAAATAGCTATTCCGAACCATGCCGACCGTCAATATAACCGATGGAATAATGGTGGCTACTATTATCGATGTCGATATACGCCTGACTCTCACCTCTTTCGCCCTGTCGACAAATGTGCGCTTGCGAAAGTGCATTATAAAGGTCGAACCTATGAATGTAGCAACTACAATGAATATCGTATTTATGACAAACAGGTATAACGCTCCTGCCGCATAACTCCAGATTCCTGTCGAGATACCATAGCCTACCGTACACAGTGGTGGCATCAGGGCCGTAGCAATAGCTACTCCAGGTATCACATTTCCCCATTTCTGACTCTTGCTGCCTAATGCAATAATGCCTGCCATACCTCCACAGAGGGCTATCAATACGTCATATATGGTGGGCGCCGTACGCGCCAGCAACTCACTACGCGCTTCTGAATATGGCGAGATAAGGAAATATATTGTGGCCGTGACTATACTGAATAATGCCGTGACGACATAGTTTCTCACACTCTTCCTCAGCAACTCAAAATCATATATGCCTAGACCTAATCCTATACCGATAATAGGTCCCATAAGTGGAGAAATGAGCATCGCTCCTATGATTACGGCTGCCGAATTGGTATTCAGTCCTAATGATGCAACAAATACCGCAATGATAAGAATCCAGAGTCTCGCGCCCCTGAACTCCACTCCAGCCCTGATACCGGAAATGACCTCTTCTTCACTCTCGGCATCATCATTCAGGCGAAACAGATGCTTCACCTTCATCATTATCATTCGCCACACCGCTTTCATAGTTGTATGTTTTTAAGTTCCTACATCACTTTGCTCGCGTAGCCATACCATCATATTTATCTGCCTTTGCCTTGGGCACGTAAATATGCATCTTCTGCCCTACGCGGATTATGTTCCTCCTCATGTTATTCCAATACTTAAGGTCAGCCAATCTCACTCCGAACTTGCTCGCAATGGCTCCAGGGACATCGCCTTCCTTTACCGTATATAGGAAATGAACACTGTTCGCCGGAATAGTACCGGCAAACGTTGCCTCTGATACCGCTACTATCTTATTGTCTGGGAAATATTTCTCCCTGTTGAAGGCATACACCGAATCTTCTTGCTGCACAAACGAGAATGTCTTCTCTACTGGCAGTCGCAATGCATATTGTTTCTTACCTTCTATCGCAGGAATAATATCGTGCTTGTACTGTGGATTCAACTCTCTTATGACATCAAGACTAAGATTCAGCACATTGGATACTTGCGCCAGATTCAATGGCTTTACTACCATGACCGTATCTGCTACAGGTGGCAGAATACTCGGTGTAGGCGCTATCTGGTGCTCGCTGGCATAGTTCATCGCATAGGCTGCCGCAATAAACGCTGGCACATAGCCTCTCGTCTCTCTTGGCAAATGGTAATATATCTGCCAGAAATCTCGCTTGCCACCACTCCTGGCAATGGCTCTTCTCACATTACCCGGACCGCAGTTGTATGCCGCAATGGCTAGATGCCAGTCTCCGTATATCGCATACAGCTCTTTCAGAAACTTAGCTGCTGCCAATGATGCCTTATACGGATCTCGACGCTCATCGACATACGATGTAACCTCACACCCGTATCTCTTTCCTGTATAATACATGAACTGCCATAGGCCCGATGCTCCCACTCTCGATAATGCTCTCGGATTGAGCGCACTCTCTATTATAGGTAGATATTTCAACTCTAATGGCAAATCATTGGCATCTAGCATCTCCTCAAACATAGGGAAGTAATACCTCGACAACCCTAACATACGAGACACTTGCTCTCTGCGCTTGACGACATATAGTTCGATGAAGCGCTTTACCTGACTGTTGAAATTCATCAGAATAGGTGACTGCAATGCCTGCAATCTATTGATAAATACCTCATCTGCTATACCATCTATCAGTGTATCTGCCATCGCTAAAGTATCTGGCACCAGGTCATTGGTAGCCGACATTAGCTGACTGTGGCTCTGGTACCATACTGTCAGCATGCTGTCTAACTGATTCTGCGCCTCTGCCATATCGTACATCAAGCTGTCATCAGCAGCCGACATATCTTCGTCAATAGCAATACCTATCATCGCAGTGCTGTCTGGAGCCTCTTCTTGCGCCCAGACTCTCACTGTTGTCACACTCGCCAAGAGCAAAAAAGCTATATCTCTTAGTTTCATTACTTACGTTAGTTCTGTTCGAATAATTTAGATTGTACAATATCTTTATATGATTTACCTATAGGTAAATACTCGTTCACTCCCTCTACCTTGATCTGATTGCCATACAGCGCTCGTATCTTGTCGATTCTGACAATATACGACTTATGCACTCGCATAAACTCACTTGCCGGCATAGTCTCTTCCAAGTTTCTGAGGCTCTCTAGTGTGATATACCTCTCGCCTGTAATGGTAAATATAGTGATATATTCTCGTAATCCCTCAATATATAATATCTCATCGTGCCTTACACGAATTATTTTATGGTCGGCTTTCACCAACATTACACCAGCATTATGCGACACCTCTCCTTGCAAGGATGCTGTATTGTCTTCTTCTCCTGCCGATTCTGCTTGCTTGGTCGCCATAGCCGATGCCTGATTCTGAGCCGATGCCGCCACTGCTTCTCTCTGCGAGATTCTTTGCATTGCCTTACTTACCGACTGCATGAACCTGTCAAACGAGAATGGCTTGAGCAGATAATCAAGCACATCTAGCTGATAGCTCTCAATGGCATACTCTGAATAGGCTGTCGTAAATACCACTAATGGCTTCTGCACCGAAAGCATCTTGAGAAAATTGACTCCCGTAATATCTGGCATCTGAATATCAAGGAACATAAGGTCAACCCCTCCAGCCTGAACCACAGGCAATGCCTCTAGTCCGCTCTTGTAGCTTCCTATCAGTTCCAACGTGGGAACTTTCTCTATAAATTCCTTCAACAATATTCTTGCAGGGAATTCATCATCAACTATAATACAACGTAACATAAATATATCTCCTCGTTTTAAGTATCAATCTTCATATAAACTGTAAATGCACTTTCTGTCGTCTTGATTTCTAGCTCATACCTGTCGGGGTATAGTATGTCAAGACGCTTTCGCACATTCTCAACTCCAATACCGCCTACCACATCTTTATTGATTGCTATCGTAGGCAAGGAATTTTTCACTTGGAAGATAAGTATCGGTCCTAATGTCTTTATCTCCATCTGAAGCCACCCTTTCTTCGGATTGTCAATATTTCCATGCTTGAAACTATTCTCTATAAAAGGAATAATCAGCATCGGCTCTATCAGGAGCTCGTTATTGCAATTGGAGGTATCTATAGTAATATTAGGCTCCGAATCCATCTTGAGTTTCTGAAACTCTATGAAATTCTGAATATACTCTATCTCTTTTCCTACCTTGACTTTCTTATTTTCTGAACCATACAATGTATATCGAAGCATATCCGAAAGCTTCAATATCATTTCTGGTGTCCTTTCATTCTTTATGACCGACAGCGCATATATATTATTCAATGCATTGAAAAGAAAGTGCGGATTAATCTGAGATTTAAGGAATTTCATCTCAAATTCTATATTCTGATGTGTCAAGTCTATCTCTCTCTTCTGCGATTTCTCGTCTTTCTCTCTGAAGAAATATACCATGAACACCATCAGCACTCCTAATATCTCCATAGTCCACGACATAACGCGAACGTATGTGTCCATATTGGCACCTTTTCCTAATGCCACAGAGACTCCAAAGGTCACACTCTCTACTAGGACTATAACAGCAATAATCCCTAGCGCCAGATAAATATGCTTCTTCTCTATCTTAGTCAAAAAATTCACACCAATACATATATAAAAACCTCAGCATTGCACACCCATAAGGAACGCGCTATTGCTGAGGTTTGTTTCTCTATATTCTAGAACTCTCCCTTGTTCAAGGGGACAGCTTGATTTCAATTAGTCTCGAGGCTCTTGTGACTCGTATGGACGGAAGAACCAAGTGTCGTTATAAAATTCACCTCGTCCTTCTACCACATCCATATCGCCTGTTCCACCTGTTGTTACAAATGGAATATCAATCTCCTTACCATCATACCATGGGAACTTCAATGTGAACGATACCGCGAACTTACGAGCGTAACCCTCGAACGAAGACTTCTGAACCCAATAATCATGGTATGGATCATACTCCCATGTATAGTTACCTGCAGAGCCCTTGATTGAGCCAGTTGTGATGTATCCTCTATGACCTTGGAACTCATGATTGTCAATCATAAACGCAGTATGACCATAGCAAGCTAAGTTTACATAGTCATCATCGAAATCTCCCTCTGTAGCATTTCTCAAAAGGTTTCTGATTTCCCACTCATCAGTAACTGCATTGTAACGATAGAAACCATCACAAGCAGTACCACCCTGAGTACCTCCTACTACATATCCGTACAACTGAAGTTTGCCTTCTACATTGTAACCCTCAGCTACAAATGCAGCAGACTGCGCACGAGGCTGACCTATAGATTTGACTGGCTTCCACTCCTTACCGTCAAATGAGTAGAAGTGGCTCTTTGGAATGTAGAGGAAGTCTTGTCCTGAACCTACATACGCCATATCTCTACCATCAGGGGTATTGATAGACTCTGTACCATCACTGTTTATACTCTTACCAGGAATCACGAAAGACACCGCATAACGGCAAGTATCTCCTGGATAATCATCAATCTGAGTCCAGCTGTTAGCCTCTGGATCATACTCCCAGAAGTCCTTGAGGTATGTACGGCCATTGTAACCTGTTCCTACATAACCCTTACCATTAAGTGCGAAAGCAACAGCACCATTACGTGCTACATTCTGTCCATCACGATTCACCTTTGGCATAGGTGCTACTGCTCCTTCAGCCGACCAGGTAAGAGAACCCTTTACTTTAGCTGAAAATTCACTGCTAGTGATATTAGGTGTAGCATAATAGAAATCCAAGTAACGCTCTCGGTCTTCCGTATTTTTCGTATTTGCGCCTGTACCTACATACGCCTTGTTATCTATAACGAAGCAAACCGCACCACCACGTGGCGTTCCAGGGAAATAGGTATACGAGTTAACCCAGTTTCCCATAAGGAGTACATTGTCTTCGTCCTCACATGCCGTAAAACACACCGCTCCCAAAGTCAGGATAGCTAGAAGTGCGAAATACTTTGAGTGTTTTGCCATAATCTGTTTATTGTATCTTATTTTATTTTCGTGATACAAAGCTACTAACTTTCCATCAATCAAACTGCATATTTCTACAAAAGTGTCATTTTTTTTTGCAAATGCTCATAATTTCAAGTCAAACAATCCTGACATGCTGCGCTTTTTGCCGAAATAAAATGACAAATCAAACATCGGATAACCCATCGCAAGGTTCTTTATACCCTCAAATCTACCTAGGCTTCCAATGCCTCCCAAGGTTACTGACAACCTGGGAGTCAGGAACATTTCTGCCTCAAACCTGCCTTCCAGTGAAACGGGTTTATGTAGGCCAACGCCCAATTGCCCGAATAGGCCACCATGTAATGTCAGCCACGACGTGATATATCCGTCAGCCCAGCATTTCAGATGCATACGGAATCCGCTCCTTGTATATGTCGGACTCCTCTGTGCCAACACGTGACGTTGCATCTGTGCCATACCTGCTTCTGCCATATTGGCACCCCAATAAGTCGCCAATCCTATTGTCAGCGCTGCGTATGGGTTCCCTGTCGAACAGTTCGGATCTGACGACCATACTCGTGTATATAGCAATTCATGACCTATCTCGAAAACCTTAGCAATCTTCGTTCTGGGAACTGTCGTCTCTTTCACATTTACTTTCTGTACTATCCACATATCAGGATCGAATGGCGACGGTTTTATAGAGGTCGAAACGACATTCACACGGTTCAAGGGCTCCTGGGGAACCACTATATCTTCCATCTCTAAATTCTTGGCTATCCGCAGACCTGGATAGAATGTCGACAGGCTCATAGATGACGAAATGATATTCACCTTGTTCATCTTTCCCCACTGCGCCCACTGATACTTGGCTCCTACCATCGGTCGGAACACGTCTTCTGCAATATTGGTGGATAGCTCCCAATCCTTACCGAGTCCCAGTCGGGAGTATTTCAGCAGGGATATATTGGCTCTGTCTTTTGGTGTAATATAGGCCGACTCTGAATGATACAGCATATCATCTCTGTAGAGATTTGCCATAGGCACTCCCTTGTTGTTGTCTAGCTCTCTATTGAACGAATATTCATACCCTTCTTGATACGAATAGACCGGAGCCTTACGTTCACGACGGCTCTGGGCATTTATTACCGTCGGGATAAATGACAGAAACATCAATATGGCAACAACTTCCTTCATGCGAATAAAGTATCTCTATAAATAAAAAATTGCGATGAACAAGGAGGCTCCGACTACCTACCGACTATTCCGAAACTAGTCTCAAAGCTCTCCACTCGTTCCTCTCTTGCTTCTCCACAAGTTTCAACCCTAACTCTTCTGCCTTGTCCAACAATAATCTAATGTCTTCTTCGTAAAATCCACTAAGCAGGAGTTCCGAATGCTCTCTCATAGCTCCCTTATATCTCCCTATATCCTGAAGTAGTATATTCCTATTAATATTTGCTATGAAAATATGAACCTTGTCGCTCTCTTTTATTGCCTCAGCTCCTCCTAGACGAACTTCCATATTTTCCACCGCATTCAACCCGCAGTTCTCCTTGGTATTTTCCACACTGAAGGCATCAATATCTATGCTTACTACACTCTCTGCACCCTCTTTCGCAGCCATGATACCGAGAATACCCGTACCACAACCCATATCTATCACTTTCTTTCCCTTGACATCCATATTCAGCAGAAAGTGCATCATCATACCTGTGGTCTCATGATGCCCCGCGCCAAACGCATTTCTCGGGTTAATGACAATCTCTTTCTGAAATGCTTCATTCTTCTCGTGCTGAGGTCCACGCACATAATATATGCCGTCTACCTCTATTGGCTTGAAATAGTTCTTCTCCCACTCTTCGTTCCAGTCGGCATCTTCTACCTCACTGGCCACCGCAGTGTATGTCACACCTTCTATGTATGGCTCAATAGTATTGATTACCGTTTCATCATAGAATTGCTCTTGAACATAAGCCTCAAAGCCGTTCTCTACCTCCAGAAACGACTCATACCCCAATTCTCCTAACTGGGATATCATTATATCGCTGGCATCTTCATTATAGGGTGTCAGCGTATATGTCACTTTGTAGTAATGCATATTCCTAAAGGCTCATTACTCCTGGCAGCGCTGCTACATTGCTCGTCAGCGAGACTATAGAATCTGCATCTGGCATATTGACTACGTATGTCATGGCAACATACTTGCCATTTGCACTATTCTTGTATGAAACAGTACCACCTTCAGGCATCATAGATTGTACGACTGCCAATGTCTCTTTGTCATTTGGCATCACAAACTTGAACATATACCTCAATGGCCATTTCTTTGTCTTGAGCAACTGCTCTCTGAGACCTTCTAACTGTTGCTGATTATTTTGCATACTATATTAATTCCAACTTATACTAATGAAACTACAGCCTTGCGATCCTTTCCGTTCATCTTAACGACCAGAGGCTCTGAGGCCCTGACATGACAGAAGAATGGCGTACGCTCCACGACTTCAAGTTTCTTGATATTATTCCACGAAATATAATCTACCGTACTTCCATCCTGAACACTCAGATAACCGATATTCATGGATGTCACGTTATGGAAGAAGTGCGAACCGAGAGAAGAATCCAATGGGAAGTTTGGCAATGACATCTCCACAATCATCTTCGCCTTTGATATCTGCGCCCACTGAACTGGAATACCGATGAATTTATCTCGTGTACCCCATCTGCCCGGACCTATCAGGACATAATTTTTGTCGGCAGCTATCATCTTGTTGTTGAGATACTCTATCTCTTTCACCATGGTCTCTGTCTGCATATGGTCGAATGTCTCTGGATCAACGTAGATAATATCCGTTATATCCTTAACCTCGCCATTACCCAGACTCTGTGTCGTGTAGAGAATAGACTTATCTGGCTCTGGCTCATCTACTATCACAGACGACCCTTGAAGCTCGCTCACAATAGGCTTCATCTGCAACAAGTAGAACGATGGCAAATCATTAGGACCATCCTCCAAGTCGAGCGCCCACTCTATCTCTACAGGCGAACCCATAGCTTCCTTGGCATTGACAAGCAACTGCGACAGCAGTTTTGCCAGTGGCACATAGTCATATTTGAGAATATCTGCAAAATTGACAATACGCGGACCGTAGGAATTTAGACCCGGCTCTATGGTATCATTATCTGGATTATACACCGACGCGCAATGTTTCAACGTACCATGCTTCTCGGCTTCAGATATATCCAAAGTAGCCAACGGCGCCGACTCGCCCTTAGTCACATAATCCAGATCATGCTTATCCAAATCTACAGCCAGGAACTCCACTTGCGTAGTCTTCACCATATCTGCCGTAGACATAATGGCAATATTTGGCCATGCAGGAGAGAAACGATATGCTTTCGAGCCACCCACTACATAGTAGCCCAGACCGAATCCTGCAACAGCGAAGCCTTCATCTGGCTTCATGTGCGCCACAGGATAGTAATTGTACGACTGAGCCGTACCTGCTGCGTGTGGATAGAAATAATGGTCATACCTGTTACCAACCAATGCCTGCAAGACAACAGCCATCTTCTCCTCCTCTATATTGTGACGTATAGTCTGGAAATATGCTCTTGACGAATCACTGTATATCGAGGCATATACCATACGGATTGCATCAGCAAGAGCCTGTACGTTCTTCTCTTCTGTCGGCTCATTATTCGGTACCAGATAAGTATCGAACACTCCCGCGAAAGGCTGATTCATAGAATCCTCCGAGAGACTAGATGATCGTACCGCAATAGGTGTCTTAACCTGACGCACAAATCTGTGGAGACGATCCATCAACTGGTCAGACAATGGCACATTGGCAAATACCGCTCTCAGTTTCATATAATCAGTCTCCGTCGCGATATATGGATACAAATCTCCCCTCTCCATGAAATGCGAGAATTCATCTGTACCGATAATAGCCGTCAGAGGCATACGGAGATTGATATAATCTGAGAATTTCGAGGTATCAACATTCTGAATCAACGTATTGATAAAGGCAAGACCTCTACCCTTTCCTCCCAACGAGCCGCTTGCCATAGAGATGACACTTCGCTCGTCAAGCTTATCTACCTCATCGAAATCGAGTTTCTTACCTCGACGACGATCTGCTGTATGCTGTCCTATCATCTCCAGAATCTCGCTACGGAACTTCTCCATATCTCCATCCTCATAATCCTCGACACGGATAGTGCTGAGGCGACGAGCCAAAGGAATTTCTCCTCGAGACATAATCCAAGATGAGATACGGTTACCACGGCAGAACCTTGCAAGCATATCTATAGGTATATTGCGGAAGATTCTTTCGAACTCCTTCATACCCTTAGCCTGAGCCAGAGGCTTACCATTGCTGGAGCGGAAGAAGAAATCTCCGAATCCAAGACGTTGAGTCAAGAAATCCATAATCTCCGACTGTATCGACTCTGAATTCTTATCGAGGTATTCCACGCCCAAAAGATCTGCAATAGCCTTTCCATCTGGGTCGGATGTCTGCAGAATCATAGGGACAGTTGGAGTATTCTGCGTCATATAACTGAGAAGTTCTTCACCTGCACGGTTATCAACCTTACCATTATGCTCAAACTCCAAATCAGATATTACACAGAGAAGGAAGTCCTTGTACTTCTCATAGATATACATAGCATCCTCATAATTGCGGGCATGCAGAATCTTAGGACGCTGACGCATCTTTGAAATCTTATTGATTTCGTTTCGCTCCTCCTCGCCAAGCAGTTTCTGAACCTGTCCAAAGACGATACCGAACAAAAGTTGCAGATATTTAGAATAGTATACTGGAGAATCCTCTACAAGCAAGATGACACGCACAAGACCTATCTTGGTATCATTCTCCACATTCGCGTTATCCTCGATAGACTTAACGATAGAGAAAAGAATCTGTGAGTTACCACTCCATACGAAAAGTTTGTCTATCGAAGGCAATGTCATTGTCAGTTGCTCAAAATACTTGAGGTTATTCGTCTTATTGAGCAGGAGATATACAGGGATATCCGACTGACGCGCCTTGATATTCTCAGAAAGGTCTATTACCGTTTTATAGTCAAGACCCACCATAAGGATAGCCAGATCAAAACGGGTAGACTCCATAAGCTCCAAAGCCTCAGCCGAAGAAGAGACACCCGTAATACGAGGGAGCGAGAAGAGGCTATACTGATAGATCTCACCCATAAACTGCTCGAAGAAAGAGTCGTCATTCTCGAGAGTAAAGGCATCATACAGAGTCGCGACGAAGAGAATATTCTTAACCTTGTACTTCATCATATCAAGGTAGACATACTTCTCGATCATCTGCTTATTAAAGAAGAGCTGCAGAGGCTTCTTGTCTTTTGTCAGTGTCTTGCGGAAATCCTCGCTTACCGCAGTCGAAGCCTTCTTCGGGAAGTTGTTATACAACTCACGGCCCTTATAATTATTGATATATCCACATACAAGACGCGAAATATTCATAATAAGCTGCAACTCCTCCTTGAGGAACGGGCCGTCAAATTCGGCTGGGCGTTCCTCTTTATAGCATACCTGGATAATACCATTCTTATTATCGAGGGTAACAAAAGATTCGGCCATTGACCAGCGGGTCTCCTTGTAGTCCTTGGTGCGTACGTCAAAATTCTCATACACAATTCTGACACAGGTAATCTCTGGATACTGCCACGATGCTGGCATAGCATCAGCCACCTGTTGAAGAGTCTCCTTTATATGCTGATCCTTATTGAGGATTTCTGTCACATAATTGATAGCACGCAACTCCTTCTTGCGTTCGCGGTGCTCGTATGAAAGGGTACCGAAAAGGTGGCTTACCAAGTAGCTCTTCACAAGAGCAAGAGCCGTTTCCAATGTTCCATCCTTCTCCGCCTCATCAAATGAGACGAAATTCTCACGCGAATAATATACTTCGAGCAAGATATCAGAATGATCATTTATGGAAATCTTCTTACGTCTACAATTAGGCGTAGTATGGAATTCGTCAGGCATATACCAAGTGCCGTCGTAACCCATTCTCAGTGCATCTGCCTCCAGATATTGAGCCATTAGTGCGCACATTTGGCGCAGTGCCATCTGCAGATTATTAAGTCCAGTGGTATTACTTATCGATACGATACTGGAATATAGTGTTTCCTTTGTCATTGTGTATGCTACTTCTCTTTACTCGCAAAGATAAGATAAAATATAGGCTAGTCATACGGAACTCCCTTGTTCATCGTAATTTTTTTATTTGAACAATGCTATAAAGGCATAAAAAAATCCCCACAAGAGGCTGAAAAACCTCTTATGGGGATTAAAATATCAAATAATTATCGGAAGGATTTAGGCTATACCGAGATCCTTAGCAATATTGTCGACCTTCTTGTCTGCAGCAGCTACAGCGTTGAGATAATCGGCTGCATTAGCCATCTTACCAGTAGCCTCTACATAGAACTTAATCTTTGGCTCTGTACCTGAAGGGCGCACACTGACCTTAGTCCCATCCTCGCAATAGAACTGGAGTACGTTGCTTGTCTCTGGCATAACGAGTTTCTCAACCTTGCCAGCTGCATCCTTAGCCTCGAGAGACTTAAAGTCCTTAATCTTAATGATCTTAGAACCATCGAGAGACTTAGGAGCATTCTTACGGTAGTTCTCCATCATAGCCTTAATCTCGTCGGCGCCAGACTTGCCAGGCTTAACGACGTTGATAGTCTTATTGTATGAGAAACCATACTCCAAGTAGATATCCATCAATACCTCGTAGAGAGTCTTACCCTGGTCCTTAGCCCAAGCGCAAATCTCTGCCAAGAGAGAACAAGCAGAAACGGCATCCTTATCGCGAACGAAATCCTGAGCGAGGAAGCCGTATGACTCCTCACCGCCACCGATATACTTCTGCTTACCCTCGCTGATACGGATCTCATTAGCAATCCATTTGAAACCAGTGTAGCAGTCGCGCATCTCAATCTTATTCTTAGCAGCGATAGCTGTTACGAGCTCGGTTGTCACGATAGTCTTAACGATAAAGTCGTTAGGCTGCATCTTACCCTGAGCGATACGGTTCTTGATGATATAGTAGAGGAAGAGGAGACAAGTCTGGTTACCATTGATAAGTACCCACTCACCCTTATCATCCTTACAAGCCATACCTACGCGGTCGGCATCTGGGTCAGAAGCCATAACGATATCAGCATTAGTCTCCTTAGCCAACTTGATAGCGAGAGTAAGAGCCTCAGCATTCTCAGGGTTTGGAGATACTACTGTAGGGAAATCGCCACTCTTTACCATCTGCTCCTTGACACAGTTGACATTAGTGAAGCCCCACTGCTTGAGAGAGCGAGGAATCATTGTCATACCTGTACCGTGAATTGGAGTATAGACGATATTGAGGTCCTTCTGACGAGCGATAACAGCAGGGTCGATAGAGATAGTCTGAATCTGATCGAGGTATACCTTATCCACCTCCTCACCGATGATAGTGATGAGAGACTTATTACCCTTGAACTTTATATCAGTGTGCTGTACCTTATTTACCTCGTTGATAATACCCTTGTCGTGTGGAGCCAATACCTGTGCACCATCCTCCCAGTAAGCCTTATATCCATTGTACTCGCGAGGGTTGTGCGATGCTGTGATATTAACGCCAGCCTGACACTTGAGGTGACGGATAGCGAAAGATACCTCTGGAGTAGGACGCATATCCTCGAAGAGATACACCTTAATACCGTTAGCAGAGAAGATATCAGCTACTGTCTCAGCGAAGAGGCGTGAATTATTACGACAGTCGTGGCCGACAACTACAGAAATCTCGCTACGATCCTTGAAATTCATCTTAAGGTAATTAGCGAGGCCCTGTGTAGCAGCACCTACTGTATATATGTTCATACGATTTGTACCTGCGCCCATAATACCGCGGAGGCCACCTGTACCGAACTCAAGAGTCTGATAGAAAGCATCTACCAAAGCTGTAGTATCCGGATTATCCAATAGCGCCTTAACTTCGGCCTTTGTCTTCTCGTCGTAGACTGGGCCGTCGATCCACTGCTTAGCGGTGGCTTTAACCTGATCGATTAATTCCATAATATGTCTTGTTATCTTATTGTTTGTCGTTATTATTTCTCAAGTTCCTTCCAAACGAGAGCCGAAGCGCCTACGATAGCAGCATCACCTGCCTTGAGCTGAGAGATAAGGATCTTAGCCTTTGGTGTACCGTCAGCATTCTTGAATGTAGGAAGGAGATACTTTGTGAGAGCCTCCTTGAGAGGATTCATCAAAAGATCGCCTGCAGCGGTAGGACCGCCGAAGAGGAACACAGCCTCTGGTGCTGTATGGTGGATCGAATCAGCAATACCACGTGCGAGGTAGTCGCCTGTGAGCTTAAATGTCTCGAGAGCAATCTTATCGCCCTTTGAAGCTGCGATAGATACGTCCTTAGCCTCGAGCTCGTTGTATGACTTATCAGCGAGGAGCGAATCAGTAGCGTTGTAATGAGCGAGGAGCTCAAATGCTGTACGCTTGATACCACCTGCTGAGCAGTATGCCTCGAGGTGGCCCTGAACGCCGCAACCACACATACGACCGCCAGGAACGAGCATTGTGTGACCGCATTCACCAGCAAAACCATCGTGACCATAGAGGAGGTCGCCATTACAGATGATACCAGAACCTACGCCTGTACCGAGAGTATACATAACGAAATCCTTCATACCACGACCTCCGCCGTAGATCATCTCACCGAGAGCTGCTGCGTTAGCATCGTTTGTCAAGGAAATATATTTCATCTCTGGCATAGCCTCCTTGAGCTTTGCTACCAATGGAACTACGCCCTTGAAAGCGAGGTTTGGTGCGTGCTCTATAGTACCCTTATGGTAGTTGGCATTAGGAGCACCGATACCGATACCGAGGACTTCGGCGTCGGGGTCCAGAGCCTTGAGGGCGGAAACCAGCTCATTAATAGTAGACTTGATAGAAGCTACATATGCCTCAACGTTGCCATCCTTAGGAGTTGGGATACTTGTCTTATTGATAACTGTTCCATCCTGTGCTACTGTACCGATTGCGGTATTTGTACCACCTATATCTATACCAAGAGAAATCTGTTTGCTCATATTATTTTGTTTGATTTGATTAGATTGTTTATTCTACAAAAATACACTAAAAAATGTTACATACAATACGTTATGTGTTTTTGTGAGAATATGTCCGCATACTATTATAATATGCCATTACAATAATCGAGTTCTTCCAGCGACGTTATGTTGGCATCATCTATGATACGGAGAAAAAGACGAGCGCACATCTCGGCATCGTCCCCTGCGCGGTGATGAGTCCCCTCAGGGATATTGAACTGCTCACAGAGATAGCCAAGTGTATTAGTGCCGAAATCGTAATCATGACGAGCAGCACGAAGAGTACAGTAGAAAGTCGCTTCTGGTGCATCCTGATGATATAGTTCATTCGCCTTTCGGATACAAGAAATATCAAATGCTGCATTATGAGCCACCAATACAGGTACCTCATACAGATACTGTCGCAGCTCTTTCCATACCACAGGCCACTCCGGCGCATCCTCCGTATCCTCCGGCACAATGCCATGGCACTGTATATTCCAATAAGAATAGAGATTATCCTCAGGCTGTACCAACCACGATTTTGTCTCCACTATCTCACCATCCTTTACTACACATATACCAGCCTCACAAATAGAAGATCGCTTACCAGTTGCAGTCTCAAAGTCTATAGCTATGAAATTTATTCCCTTCTTCATTTCTTTTTGTCGTCTTTGTAGTGATGATACATATTCTTTGCAAAGTTACGCATTTGATTGCGAACAGACTGAGGTTCCAGAACCTCAATAGAGTCTGTTTGTGCCAATAACTCCTGCAAGAAATCAAATGTTGGTCGCACATAATATTCAAAAGTTACCGACTCATCATCATCATGATCTATCTCCCTCTGAGATTTATGAAGGGGGAGTGACCTGATGTATTTATACTGAGGGCTCCAGGCTTTGATGACTACACGTTCAGCAGGAACATTCTCATCGGCCAAGATTCCGTAGCAATCTTGAAACATATTCTCTATAACACCAGGCTCAGGTTCTAGGAAACATTTAGATGTAATCACCACCTCCTTCATTCTGTCCAGACCATATATTCTGATTACATCATTCTTTTCCTTATCGGAAAGATAAGGATTGCGAGCAATAACATACCAGCGGCGGTTGAAAAGCTTAAGAGCATACGGCTCTATGTCGTATGTATTTTCATGACCATAAACGTAACGTTGATAAGTAATTGTTGTTGTCTTATTCTGGCGTATTGCCTCTAGGAAAACAGTTAACCATTGCTGTCCAGAAGGTATATCCTCAAAGAATACGCGCCCCCGCAGACGTTTATCCACCTGAAGCTGGTCAACCACTGCATAAGAATCAAGGAGCCACGATCTGAATTCGTCATTTTTCAAACTTTCCAGTCCCTCGATAGAATAAGAATAATCGCCACAGCGTGTATTGACAATGTTGACATCAAAGAGATCTTCTATATCTCTAAGATACTTATGAAAAGTTCTATTAGTCAGTTCCTCGCCATTATTGACCTGATCGTCAACCCACATTCTACCAATTTGCTCTAAGGTCAAGCTTTTGTGTAATCTGAGTTTAGTCAGAATCCACAAATATTTTCTTATCGGTCCCATAACGTTTATATGTTATAATACTAACAGCAAAGATATACGCAAGGTGTGCAAAAAATGCGCACAGGTCTTTATGTATACCATTATTTTTTGATTATTTGCATATCATCGGGCACATCCTGCGTCGCTGTACGAAGGTTATTCCGCCTTTCTTCGGACGTCAAATTGTGCCTATGACAGATATTCCTTGCTTCCACTTCGCCTGCTAAAATGTGATATCTTTTTCCTTGCGCACAACTTCCCCCTCTGGCAAATCCTTCTATAGACTGTATCAAATGTTGTATTTCATGCAGAAGTATGCCTTCGATTTGATACTCGAATGGAGAATTAACCGTACCTAAAGATACCACCATACCATAATTATTCGGATTAAAATACCCTGCAAGTCCTTTTTTAGGAGAATACATAGCATAAAGTTTCAGTCGATGAAACTCAGGATATGCTGTTAAAATCATTGTATCACGCATACAAAGACGAATATTGATAGACTCACCGAAATGGCGTTTCACGTGCTCCTCTATTGTTGCTGTATCGAAAAAAGGATCATCAATCTCATATCTCCATAGCTTATCGACACCCATCTCCCAACCTGTAGCTATTTTTATAGATAGGGCATCAGCGCTACCAGCCAACATAGATTGAGCTAGTTTGTAATTATCCAATAATAGCAAGTCTGGCTTCTGCTCTTCAATATGCGTGGCACCAATTATACCGATATAACTCATACTCAGTCTATAATATCGCTTTTGCCATCTATATATCGCTCTAAAGCACTCCGTATTCTCATTATTCTGTAATCTTCTGACATCGACGGGAATGTATACAAGAATGCTCGCACCTCCTCCACGTCTGGAGCCAAAAAGTGGAAATCACTTTCATATCTTTCTAATAGTTCTGATATCGGATCCAGGTATTCACTTTCTATTATTCTTATCACCAACTCATATTCATTACCAAAATCTATCTTATTCTCTACTTGAGAAGAGATCAGAATCCTTTTTACCAAAACTGACATCATCTCTTTTTCATAAAAAGACCATCTTCCATAATCATTACACTTAGAGAGTTGCTGATAAATATTCTTCAGTAACATTACGTTTGTCTGAGACTTAAGGCTTTTGCCATTGAGAGGGAGAATCTGTCTAGCAATTGAGACAATCTCGGAGTACTTACATACACTAGCCCCTCTTTGCTTAGAGTCTACGATAGGTGCGGAAATATGGGCCAAAACAGATTGCCGATCAGGTGGAATGATAGAATTTGAATTCTTCCAATCCAACACTTGCCATTCGGTAGAATCGTCTCGTTCTGAGCGTGAACGAAACTCATGCATATCTCCAATAGTAATATCACCACGAGGAATTATAATCATCGCATCCATCTGCGCTAGAAATCTTACTATTTTTTGAAAATCTTCACTATCGAAATTCAAAATAGAGGTCCTGAAGCGCACAGGTCTCTTTTTCTCTTTTGCATCATCTTGATTATAGTCATATATAGACCGAATAGATATTGACTTAAACAGATGTCGAATCGTGTCGAACCGACTATCATTCTCAAATAATTTGGAGTCCTTATCATCGACACTTATTATATAATGTATATCAGATGATTGTGTAGGACGGCTCTGCAATATAGAAAATTTAACTCCCACACCCGAGATTTGATAGACCGAGTTGACGCTAGTGGCATACTTTATACCCTCTTCCAGCGGAATGATCACATAATTCATAATCTGACGAATCGATTCCTCATCATTAGGCAGAAGTAGACCATGCATATTATGTTTCTTGCCATTTTCATCAGGTGCCAATGAAAAGGTAATGAAACGAGGTTTTAGTTTCTCTATTTTTGGATGAACATAAGCACCGAGAATGTTACCAGTAATGATGCGACGATTTACTATGCGATTATTGTTTAACGCTATTGACTTATCCCATTCTTCTGGATTGACAAGATGAAAATCTTTCATATCTCCACTAATAATCTGCATTAACCGATCATAATTGCTCCATTTTTCGTTATGAACAAGATTTACAGTCAACTGTGTTGTAACTGCCGATAAAGCAAATACAAACTCTACATTACTTGGCAAGAATTTCTTATCCTCATCTTTTCCAAAACGGACATCTATGAGAACTGCCATCACTCTGTTATAATCCAAATCAGAACTGACATAATTACTTACATCAAAGAACATATCACCAATCCGTACGACATCCAGCACCTTCTCAAGACGCATCTTTTGTTCAGACAAGTTTTTCAGCTCCTTTTTCTCACGAGTATTAAGTGCGTCATATTCGGTAGAGAATGATGTAAGTTTTCTGACAATAGCAGAAGCCTTGGAAAAGTTTGTCAACTTATTTTCTATAAGAAATACATTCTGAGGCTTCATTGTTTGGGCAGTCACTATAAGTTCATCAGTAAACTCTTCGTTGCCAATGATTTTTTGAATTGCCTTGCGAATATTGGCTGTCAACAGTGACTTACGTAGTTCTATATTCTGTTTTGTAACTTTTACCTTATTAGCATAATATTGCTTGATATTATGCTGAAGATTCAAATTATCCTTATACATAGGCCCGAACCTAAGTCTTGCTTCTTGTATAGACTCAGCAATGGCCTTGCTATCCATAGGGAATGTCTTCTGTTTACATTTATATGTGCTGAGATATGAGCACGAACCGAACTTACTGTTGCTCTTTGCTGTCGTAAACAACTCGTCAGACACAAACTGAGCTTCAAAATCGCGATACTCACGCTCAAGGTCCCATTGATTGATACGTCGCAATTCTGCCTCCAAATTAATATAGGCGTTAAGAATTTCATCTACGATTTCCTGTTGAGCTGTTACGCTTAGCATTGCAATACGTGCCATTAGCATACTAGCGGACACATTGCCCTTTAGGCCAAGAACAAACGCTAGTTCTTCGTGGTCTATTATATAGTTGGTAGCCACCTCATTACCATATTTGTTATTTATATCAAGGAAGTCCGCCTGTGCCTTATCCTGATCCTGACTAGCTGTAGTATTGGCGCTTAAGGAACGCAGTTTCGCGCGAAGCATCATATTCAACCTCTTTTCGGATGGAATGGCAGTGATGATATACTCATACAATGGAGGAAGATCCTTGCGCTGTCCAGTACGATTGATACGACCTCGTTTCTGTAGGTCTATATTTACATCTAAATCGTTCTGTACAATGAGCATTTTTCTTTGTCGTACCTGCTCGGCCGAAACTTCATTGGTCTCAATGGCGTGAGCGCTCGCACCTATTGCTCCACATGCATTTATGAGGATTACGTCAATCTTATTATTCTGGAAATCGTTAAATATGAGATTCGAATGACGTTTCTTTCTCGGACATATTGAAGCATGCAGATAATCATCGTCACCTTCTGGAGATAGATACTCCAGTTGATGTGCTCTGCCTGTACACTCCTCAAAACGGATATTTATAGTATTGCCATCATAATATGTAAACGTCTCTTGCGTAATGAGTTGACGGATTACATCAATTGGCGACATAGGGATTGAGTAAATTTCACTGTGAATTCCAGACAAAACCATCTCATAATAGACCTTTATTTCTTGCTGCAACGAAACAAGGTTATCATTATCTATATCAATTGTCCACTCATAAATAGGAGTAATGGTATTATTGGCCGTACTACGGATAGTCTTCTCCAGCAAACGGCAAAGCAACTGAGATATATCACCACGAACGGATTCACCATCGGACGTATCCACATCACGAAGGATGCACTCCAGAGTATCACTCATCCCGATTACAACGCAACGACCTGCCTGAACATCTCTCACGGCTGCAGCGGCTACTTGTGAGGCCTTTAGAGACATAAGCAAAACCTTATTAATATAGAAAAGTTGCGCTCGTGTAGGATACACCTTGAATAATAAACCAAAGGTAGCACTACCTGCGGCTTCAGCTGCTGTTTTGAACTGCTGAACCATAGTATTTAGTTTTACTATCTCACGGAAGAAGTACATAACCTTGTCGAATTTCTCCGAGTGAACAGGGAGTTCGGCTTCAAGGTATGTATACACAGGATCGGGGATACCTATGTTAGAGTGCTCTCGACGCAACATCTGTCCCTCGGATACCAGACTAGCTGATACGAACTCCTGCATAGGCATACCTCCATTGTGAAGTGCCGTTCTGAGAGTATCCTCTGTTGCAAGTTCACTCAATGCAGTACGACGCATGAATGTTATGAAACTCTCTGGTCGTTTAGCAAATGTGGCGGAAAAAAAGACACACTGAGTTTTAGGACAGTTCTCCAGAATACTATTGATAGCCTGAGTAATGATTGATACCTTACCTGCACTAACGCTACTGCTTCGATGTGCTTCATCGAAAATGAACAATACACGATGTTTCTCGCAGATAGACATAAGAAAATCCAGTCGCTTCCTATCTCGACGTGCATCCTTAAGCTGCGAGTATGTTATCATTATATACTCATAAAGATCTGATGGAATATCCTGCTTTTGATAATATACATCCATTACCTTATTCTTAGGCGAACGATATACTACCTCATACTGCCGTTCATAGAGCGACATCAACTCATCATCCTGGAAATCACCATTCTCATCCTCCTTGGGCGACCATATCTCATCAGTGTTATCTGGTGTTGAATCCTTTAGCTTAGTCTCTATATCAAAATCAACAACAGTAACGCCCGAGTTTATTATCAGCGGACGAGAGTCTTTAATACCTAGAACCTTACAGTCTCGGTACATATCGCTGAAAAGAGTATATCGGTCGGTAAAGAATATTGGCAGATACCCAGCCAGCATACCATAACGAATCATGGCTGCTGCCTGTCTACCTTTTCCTATTCCAGTCGCGTCGCCTAGTACTATTGATTGCGAACGGCACTCTATGTTGTACATAGCTAACGCTACGCCATCTACCTGTTCTGCGGCTAATGCAATCTGCAATTCTTGCCGAGACATTCGCAATCGAGAACAAACGTACTCTGCAACTTCACCTCCCAGAGCATCCTTCATCTTTTTGAGGGATTTGTTGGTATCCTCTGCTAATTGAGCTGGCACTACAGCTCCTAGTGTTGATATACCTTCGCAAGCCGGGGTATATGGCTGGGTAATTGATTGTATCATTGATTTCTTGTTATAAAGTTAAAAAGAGTTCTCTGTCTACATTGACGATGCGAAGATATGACAGAGGGGAAGGAGGCGTTCCGTATTGTTCCGTTACGTGCCGTATTTTGCCGTTATATGCCGTTATTTACCGTTACGATGGTAGGAATTGGGAATGATATATTGTTTATATGTGCTAAACTCAGACTTCAACAAGACTCCTTCATGTTGCTCAGTTAAGCAACCCTTTTATCATCATTGTATTATTAATGCAGAGATATTTGCGACCTTCTATCTCGATACATTCCAATGTCTGGTTCTCGCCGTTGCTGCACCTTAGGGTAATAGTTTCGCCATTGACACTATATGTGCCTTCGCGGGTACGGAAAATAATATCTCTTTCATCCTTCTTATAGTCTTTCATTTTGAATGTGTTATCCCTATTAAAGGTGATGTTCATCACAGACGCCTCGTGGGGTGTAAACCAGTTGCCATACAGCACTTTATCATTGAATACGTCTGAGGAATCAAGTTCTTCTGATATAGAACTTTCCAAATTGGTACAATTGTCCGAAACTGTATTTGTACAGTTTGTAAGTAATAAGGTAGACGCTACCAAAGCAAGTGTTTTTATGTGTATCATGGTGTAGATTATTAATTGAATGCAAAGTAAAATTCAAGGTGTGCTAAAAACTGGCACAAGTTAAAAAACTTAGTTGACCTATTTTCCGAAGCCGACTTTGCTATTTGACTTGGTATGAATTCTCTCCTCGTTACATAGCTTAGTCAGGGAGTCAAGTGTCGGGTCTTCACCAGCTATGATCTGCTGCATGAGGCTTTTGCGGACAATGTTGTCAATCTGACCACCGCTAAGGTCGTATTGCGAAGCCAGAGAAAGAGCGTCAGCGTCAGAAAGCATAGGAATTTTATTTTGCCATATACTCTTCTTGGCCTCCGTTGTAGGCTTATCGAAGTGGACCTTAAAGAGGAAACGACGTTCGAAGGCTCCATCAAGGTTATCTGCCAGGTTGGTTGTAGCGATCATGATACCCTCCATATTCTCCATCTCCTCCAAGATGATATTCTGGATGGCATTCTCTGTCTGGGCGACATTGGACGAGTTGCTATCCTTACGCTTAGAGAAAACGGCATCAGCCTCATTGAAGAGAAGGATAGGTTTGAGAGCAGATTTCTCGCAAAGAGACTTGTAGTTGGTAAACACCTTCTTGATGAGCTTCTCACTCTCACCGAACCAACAAGTCTTAGTATCACTGATATCCACATGCAATATGGCTCGACCAGAAGCCTTAGCCATCTGGAGTACAGACTCGGTCTTGCCCGTGCCAGGTTCACCATACAAGAGAATATTCATACCCTTAGGCAAATGAGCCTCCTCCAAACGTTCACAGAGGTTGCGATAGTTATCCTCCATCAGACTATTGCGGACCAGAGACAGTTGAGATTCCAGTTCTGAGGAGAAAAAAAGTGACTTCTCATTGATTTTTTCTGGTTGTAGTAGATCCTTGCTCACCTCGTCACAAATATAGAAAACAGCATCCTCACCAAAAACCAGTTCCTTACCCTTGTCAGACAATTCGACATAGGTGCGTTCACCCCATAAAGATGTGCTCTTTTCAATGTTTACAAGCCCGTACTTCTGAAGTGCAGACTTCTTGTTTTTGAAAGATTCGAGAATCTGTTTTCTTCGTCTTCGCTGCCAAAGTACTATTACCTCACGGGATAGATTCGTCTCAATATCATCTACTGTATTTGAAGCAATAATATAAAAAAGCACGCGATCTTTAATATCTTTAATTGTTTTTTGTATATTGGCAATAGTTGGCAAATGAGTGTTGGTTGTCTCAATTTCTTCTAGAAAGTCGAAAAGACGATATTCTTTATCATCGCAGTCGAATTCATTGGTATCATGAACGAATTCATTAATGTTATAAACAAACTCATAAACATCCTTACATTTTAACGAACTACAGAAGGCAGACAAGTCCTCCTCAAAAAACAACTCCATTCCTTTATGAGTGAGACGGACAATCTCATTATCCTGACGTTCAATAAGACCAGCCTTCATTAGAGGGTGAGAATCCTCATTCAAACTACGACGTACAGTGACTATCTTATGGTAGTCGGTATATATATCCGTAACTGTTTTGGAGATATCGGTAACAGACCTTTTACTGCCGCTATACTTAGAAAAAGCGTCATAACAAATATCATAATACAAGATGCGATCCTCCAAATCCGGCACGAGCGACTTTAGTTTGTTAATGAACAAAAGATGTTGACATTTTTTCTCCATTTCAGATGCGTTATTGATAAGAGTCTCAGTGGAAATGACAGAATCTTCAACATCCTCTCCGACGACAGAACAAAAGTCATATTTAGATATTGATGAATTAGCAACGTTACCTTTGACCTCCACTGGACGATTTTCAATTATGGCACTTGAGACGACGTCGTCAATGCCGAAATCCTGTCGAATTATATTAGACTCTCTACGACCATGAGCTTTGATGAAGCCAGTTTTAGACAGATGAGAAAGAGCTGCAGTATACTCAAGGATATCCATAGACGAGCATCCAATATGTTGAGCTATATCCGACATATCTGTGTAAGCCCCCTCTGCCATACGAGTAAAAGTTATGGCGAAGACAGCAGCCTCGTTTGTATTCTGAAAATTAAGAGCATCCGCAATTTTATTGAGGTGCTGAGAGGCCTCGGAATAGTTGTTGCCCTGCAGCTGGCAGTTCTGCAGTTTGCGTGCCGCCTCCTTGATGTAGTGTATTGTTGTCTGTTCCACAATGAATAGTGTTATGTTTTTTACAAGAAGTATTTAGTTGCAATGTCCTTTGTGGGTATTCTCTGGTTACTCTCTGGTATAAGGGAGCGTTAAGAGAGCGTTAAGAGAGTGTATTGAAATTTAACACCTAAAGTTTTTCTTATATATGTTCTGCCATAGACTATGGAAGGACGATAAGATTATACTGCATTGAACGAGGCTCATAGTTCTCGTCTACACAAGCGCCATTACTATATAATGTGCCATCAAGCTCCATCTGACCATAAGCATCGTGGATATGGCCGAAGAGGTGAAGTTTTGGTTGGAGTTTAGCAACCAAGTCGCGCAATTGATTTGACCCATAGTGTATGTCGCCAGACAAGTCAAGGATACCCTTAGGAGGGTTGTGGGTAATCAGGATATCAGTATCAACTGGAACTTGGGGATTGAAATCGGGCATATCCATATAATAAGGTATAGCATGGATGTGGTAGCCGTTGACAGTTATGCTTTTATTGGCCAGAAAATAGCAGTTTGAGTCTAGACCCTCTATATTCTCGGCATCGAAGAGAGCAAAATCGTGGTTGCCATAGGTAAATATTTTGTTGGGATATGGTAGGGATTGGAACCAGTTGATAAAATCCAATATCTCTGATTCTGAGCCCGTTTGAGAAATGTCGCCAGAATGGATAATGAGATCGCCCTCCGGAAGGTTGGCAAGACGCTTGTGAGCGTTATGGGTGTCGGATATGTGAAGAATTTTCATAGGGTAGTATTTTTAATTTGAGACAAAAATAGATTGAGGGTGTGCAATATTTGAGCATAGGTTTGAACTGTTGTAGAAAAAAATGCAGTTTGAAGCGAATAGAGGAGTTATTCTCGTCAAAATATGACGCGAATAATGTGTTTATTCTCATCATTTCTCTATATTTGCCATCAAACCATAATATATGACGATGAATAGATATATATGGCAGAA
>JAKSLD010000008.1 GCA_024401395.1 Bacteroidales bacterium | reverse complement strand
GCGAGGAAGACCGCAAGAAATATTACAGGAGTCTGGACGACTACTGGACCGATATCTGCGTGATGGAGAGCGCGGTGGAAGAGGGGTTTGAGAAAGGAATGGAGAAAGGGTTGAAGAAAGGAATGGCTATGGGGATTGAACAAGGTAAGGCTATGGTAGAGAAAAACAAGAAAGAGACAGCCTTGAAGATGAAACGGTGTGGGTTCCCAATGGAGCAGATAGTGTTGATATCGGGACTTAGTGAGGAAGAGATAGAGAAGTTGTGAAAAGAGAGGATTGTTGGTGTTTTTATAAAACCTGGGTACGAACATACAATCCGTGTGATATTACTATCTTTGCCACAGATTTCAACAAGTTGAAAATGAAGAAGACATTTCTAACAATCTTAATGGGTGTATGTGTTGCGGGGGCGACGTTTACATCTTGCAGTCAGAGTGAGACAGAGAGCTCTGAAGATCCTATTAAAAATTACTCGGTGGAGAGGTTTGCTGATATTGAAGTATTGAGGTATCAGTTACCTGGGTTCAATGAACTTACGCTACAGCAGAAAGAGTATATCTACTATCTCTCACAGGCTACGAATGCCGGTAGAGATATTACTTGGGACCAGTTCGGCAAGTACAATATCAAGATACGTACTATTCTGGAGGCCATCTACACTTGCGAGGCGGTGGACAAGAATAGCGAGGATTTCAAGGCTATGAGTACATACCTCAAGAGAGTGTGGTTCTCAAACGGCATATACCATCATTATGCCAATGACAAATTCAAGGCAGAGTTCTCCAAGGAGTTCCTGAAGGCGGCTGCTGAGAAAGCCGGTGTGGCAGAACTGATAGATGAAGAGATAGAGAAAGTAATATTTGACGACACATACCTTGCAAAGAAGGTAAACAAAGATGCTGAGGCAGATGTAGTGCTGACATCGGCAGGCAATTTCTACGAGGGAGTCACACAAGCAGAAGTAGAGGCGCTATACAAGCCACTTGAGGCAGCCTGCACAAACGAGTGTCCTTCTTATGGTCTAAACAGTAAAGTTATCAAGGCCGACGGCAAAGTAACAGAACAGAAGTACACAGCTAACGGGCTATACGGTGCGGCCATAAAGCAGATAATCTACTGGCTAGACAAAGCACGCTCAGTAGCAGAAAACGAGAAGCAAAAAGAAGTCATCTCGACACTGATAGAATATTACGAGACAGGCGACCTTACTACATTTGACAAATATGCTGTACAGTGGGTACAAGAGACAGATGGCGACGTAGACTTTGTAAACGGCTTTACAGAAGTATATGACGACCCACTAGGCAGAAAAGGCACATGGGAAGGTGTTACGAACTATAAAGACAAAGTTGCCACAAAGCGTACAGAGACAATCTCAGCCAACGCACAATGGTTTGAAGACAACTCACCAGTAGACCCTAAGTTCCGCAAGCCACAAGTGAGAGGCATAGTAGCAAAAGTAATCTGTGCTACCATGCTTGGTGGAGGTACGGCGCCATCGACAGCCATCGGCATCAATCTACCAAATGCAAACTGGATACGTGCTGAGTATGGCAGTAAATCCGTAACGATATCGAATATTACAGACGCATACGACAAGGCAGCAAGAGGCAACGGCTTCAATGCTGAGTTTATTGCAGATGCAAAAATCAGAGAAGGACTTGAGAAATACGGTCAGCTCTACGACGACCTACACACAGACCTTCACGAGTGTCTTGGTCACGGCAGCGGCAGACTTAACGAAGGAGTGACAGCATCCTCACTCGGCATATACCATTCGGCCATAGAAGAGGCACGTGCAGACCTGTTCGGCCTATACTATATGGCAGACCAGAAACTAGTAGACCTTGGCATTACACCAAATGCCACAGCATACGAAAGCTACTACTACCGCTACATCATGAACGGAGCCATGACACAGTTGACACGCATAGAGCTAGGCAACAATATAGAAGAGGCACACATGCAAGACAGAGCACTCATTGCCAACTGGTGTTTGAAAAACGCTCCAGAAGTAGTGAGTCTAGTGAAGATAGACGACAAGACATACGTAGAAGTCAAAGATTTCAAAGCATTGAGACAGCTCTTCGGCAAGCTACTGTTTGAGATACAACGTATTACCAGTGAAGGCGACATCAAGGCAGCGCAAGAGTTGATAGAGACATACGCAGTCAAGGTCGATACAGACATTCACGAAGAGATACTCAACAGAATCAGCAAACTAAGCATTGCGCCATACAAAGGCTTTGTAAATCCGTTGATTAAGCCAGTATATGATGCGAGCGGCAAGATTGTAGATTTCGAGGTTACATACAACGAAATGTTTGATGAGCAAATGCTACGTTATAGCAAAGAATTCGGATTCTTAAAATAAGAATACATACAATAGCGCAGAGAGCATTGACATATCAAACAAATACAAAAACATGCCCTTAGGATTATAAAAAGCAATTCTAAGGGCATTTAAATTACTGATTGAAAGAAACATAGGCTTGTATTTGTAAACCTTTTTAGTAACTTTGCACCCAGTTTTATTAACACACGAGTAAAATAAACGACTAAACGTTGGTCGTTAAAAAAACATTATGAGACAATTTATTGTTATGCTGATGTGCCTTTGGGTAGTTGGTACATCAGTAATGGGACAAACCCAATTCACTAAGGAACAAGTTCTTTCGATGAGCGTTGATGAGTTATCAGATTTACCATTGGAAGACTTGATGGCTGCAGTAGAAATGTTAGGGGTAACTAGCGTAGACGAACTCTTCGCGATGATTATGAACAAGACCGTATCATCGGCATCGAAGTCGGAAGAGTCGGCTTTCACATCACCTCTTGCATCGACGATGATTACAAAGGAAGAGATTCTTCAATGGGGATGCAATTCTATTGAGGAGGCATTACGACTAGTTCCTGGTGTCATGGTATCGACAAAGACAAACGGAAACTTTGATGTTCAGCTCCGTGGTCTAAACAACATTACAGATGGACAGCGACTTCTCTACACAGAGAACCAGTGCACACGTTTATTGCTGGACGGTCGAGACCTCACAGATTACGTTTCGGGATCGATGTTCATGGAATACCTTCCTATTGGTATTGAGGACATCAAATGTATCGAGGTAGTACGTGGTCCGGTATCTGCACTTTATGGTCAGAATGCTGTTACGGGTGTGATCAACATCATTACAGAAAAGCCAGGAGACAAGTCAGACTACATGACAAGCGGTACAATCCAGACTTCACTTGACAACGGCACGACAGTAGCATCGGCAGCCACACGCATGAAGATGGGCAAGCGCGTTGCCGGTGGTGTTTCGATCAACCTTGAGACAAGAAAGCGTACGACAACTGACGTATATGTTCCTGGCACCAAAGCGAACTACTGGTATTCACCAGAGTGGGAAGCTCTAGGCTACATGGAAGGTCCACAAGGTGGTACATGGGAAGGCAAAGCCGAGCCATTCAAAGGCGGCTGGATAAGCCTTGACAAAGTCGGCAAGCTCCGTACAAATGAGGGCACAAATGAGAATCCAGTATATTATCCTGTTACATTCCAGCAGATTAATATCAACGAGCTCATTCCAGACCCATCGATGGCCAAGGAACAGCAGGCTATCAACGGTTACCTCAACGTCAGAGGCGAGAACAGCACATTTGACTTCACAGTAGGTTACAATAAGACAAACGTAAATACATCTACACTTGACGAGTGCGTATTTACACTTGGTGGTCGTAAGAACCAGGGTATATTCTTTGACATCAACGGCAAGATCAAAGGATTGTCATTGATTCTCAACTATGACCGTCATGCAAACGACTACTGTGTCGGCACACCAGGCTATCGAGTTCACGTAACCAGAGCTGGAGCTATTGCAGACTACACCTTCAACCTTATGGACAACAAGATGCAGATACGTCCTTCAGTAGAATGGACAATGTATATGTCAGAGGACAAGGAAGAAGACAGATTAGAGACAATCAACGGAGTAGAATACTCCATGTCATCATTCTGGGGCGGTAAGGTTTCGACATACACTATTGCTCCTGCATTTAAGGCAGACTACAAGACAGACAACAAGTGGAAATTCACTGCTGCTGCGCGTCTAGACATCACGACAAACCCAGCTCGAGAGAACCTCAACTGGCAGGTAGAGGCAAACAAAGAGCTCAACGGCAGCAACTTCATCAGATTCTCATACGGTCGTGCTACACGTGCTGCGGTATTGACAAATACATCAGTAGTATACCTCATGGACCGTCAGTCGGTATCAAAGCCTAAGTACGTTCACCTTGAGGGTTCGACACATGACCTTATGTATCTTGATGGATTTGAGCTCGGTTATCGTACCCGTCCTACAAGCACTATCATGATTGACCTTGAGGCATATTACTCTATATCGAAAGATTATGGAGCATTGAAGGCCATGAGTTCGTACCTTACAACTACAGGCGACAAATTCATGCAGTGGATGTACGGCGCCTTGTCGGCATACAGTACACAAGGAGCAGATGGTGTAGCTGGGTACATTACCAACAACTGGGACCAGACATACGATACACATTCAATATACAAGTATGGCAATGTGCCTTTCAAGGCTAAGCAAATGGGTGTTTCGGCTAATGTGGATTGGATTATCACTCCAAAACTCATTATGAAGGCCAACCTCAACTGGCAGCAGACACGCGTAGACAATTTCTATGAGTATTCACAGGCTGGTAGTGTCAGAAGTCAGTTAGGCAACTGTGTAAATGATGCCAAAGCTGCTGAGGAAGGACGTGTAAACAAATCTGTAGCTGGTTTCACAAGCGCCATTCTAACAGGCGCAACGACATACGCTACAATGGAGGCGATGAAGAATCAGTATACACAAGCAGACCCAAGATTCATGGCCAGCATTGTAGCATACGGTCAAGATTGTGCGAATGCCCCTGCAGGTTTGAAGACGAAATATGAAGGTCTGCTTACAGAGGCAGATTACGAGAAGATTCATCAGGCATACCTCAATGGCGACCAGACATACACTGGCGAGAAGGGCACAGTAATCAACAGAAGCGACTTCCTCGGTATATATTATGGTTGCAAGTATGATATTGCGATTGACAAGAATACAGGTCTGTTCTCCATTGCAAGTACCAAGCAACCTTCGCCAATACTTGAGAACAATCACAAGCACAAGTCGACACCTTCGTTCTATGGTTCAGTTGGACTTATCTACAAGCCAACAAACATCATAAACGTATCAGCATTGATGAGTTTCATGTCGAAGCGTGAATTTGTGACATCATACGGCAGTGCTACTCAAGATGCCATCTGCAACCTGAACCTCAAGTTAGGATGGACACCAAACGACCATGTAGAGTTCTTCGTTCAGGGTCACAATCTCCTGAACAACGACAAGCAAGAATTCATATATGGCGACCCTGTCAAGGCGATGCTCACAACAGGTATGAGCTGTAGATTCTAATAAACAGAATACGGGCAAAAGAAAAGGGGTAGTCGGCATAGCTGGCTACTCTTTTTTTTGTTCATAATAATTAGTTGCATTAATTATCATCCATTGGTATATTTACACGGGAGAACTATTAAGAACAACATATAAGAGATAGGCTTAGACCTAGTGGATATGTCTTTTGAAAGTTCGGGCTGCACTCAGGCTAGGTACGGAGAAGGTCCTTGTTCATCGCAGTTTTTTTATTTAAATTAGCGAGATAGGAGCAAGTGCGGCAAACGATGGAGACAATTCAAATACGCAACCTCAACCTGAAGTACAATAAATATGAAAAGATTTTTCTTTATGATATTGATAATGCTGACAAGTATCAATGTTTACAGTCAGATAGAAAAATGGTCTATAGATTATCTAGACAATGAATATACGCCTTATTTCATGTGCTATAATTGGGGTGATGGTCATGAGGCACATGGCGTTTATGGTGAGACTATAGAAGATAAAATCTATATGAGTCTGGACATGAAACAAACAAGCGAATGTGTAGACGCATGCAGCGCAGTATTCGCGAAGTGGAATTGGTCCTCTTCGTTTTATTTGGTTATCTTGGATTACGGCAATTATATGCATGGCGTACAATACCTTTTAACGATTGATTCCAACGGGAAAGTTATAGATAATCTTATGGTATTCGTCTCTAATAACGACTACCATATTAGCCCAATGCAGAGCAAAATACAAGTTGACAAGAGCATTATAGTAAGACAAGCCGTAATTACTTCGTTAATAGACAATACACTTATGTGTGGGGGGTATATCCCTAAGGAGTTCTACATGCAATATGTTGATAAAACATATACAATAAGTAGTGAAGGAAAATTTGTCTTGAAAAATACCACCGAACATGCCATTGAGAAGAAGACTTGGAAAGATTTTGAGGGGCTTAATATAATTATGGATGAATAAAACTATATGTATGTAGAAATAAAAAACTGCCCCAATCGGAAGATTGGGGCAGTTCCAATATAAGTATATTTAATCTTACTTCTTGTTCTTGATGAGCCACTCAGCGATTTGGACTGCGTTGAGAGCTGCACCCTTCTTTATCTGGTCGGATACCAACCAGAAGCTGAGGCCGTTAGGATTAGAGAGGTCGGCACGAACGCGACCGATGTGTACTGGATCCTTGCCTGCGAGGAAGAGAGGCATTGGGTAAACCTTATTAGCTGGGTCGTCCATGAGAACTACGCCCTCAGCCTTAGAGAAAGCCTCTTTAGCCTGAGCTGGAGTAACAGGAGACTCCATCTCGCACCAGATAGCCTCTGAGTGAGAACGCATAACTGGGATACGAACGCAAGTTGCAGAAACCTGGATATCAGAGTGCATGATCTTACGAGTCTCGTTGAACATCTTCATCTCCTCCTTAGTGTAGTCGTTGTCTGTGAAGACATCAACCTGAGGGATGATATTCATAGCGAGCTGGTACTGGAACTTCTTAGCTTCGACTGGCTTGCCAGCTACTACGTCCTTAACCTGCTGCTCGAGCTCTGCCATACCTGTTGCGCCTGCACCAGAAGCAGCTTGGTAAGTTGCTACGTGAACACGCTTGATGTGACTGATCTGCTCGATAGCCTTAAGAGCTACAACCATCATGATAGTTGTACAGTTAGGGTTAGCGATAACGTTACGAGGAGTATTGAGAGCATCTGTAGGGTTAACCTCAGGTACTACCAATGGCACATCAGTATCCATACGGAAAGCGCTTGAGTTATCGATCATGATAGCACCATACTTAGTGATATCCTTCTCGAACTCCTTAGATACACCAGCACCAGCAGAAGCGAGGACGATATCTACGCCCTTGAAATCCTCTGTATCGTGCTTGAGCTCCTTAACGGTAAGCTCCTTACCACGGAAAGTGTACTTACGGCCAGCACTACGCTCTGAGCCGAACAATACCAACTCATCGAGAGGAAAGTTTCTCTCCTCCAATACCTTTAGGAACTCCTGTCCTACGGCACCACTTGTACCTACAATAGCTACTTTCATTGTATTTGTTGTTTGCGTTTCTTTTTGCGTGCAAATATAATACTTGTTGTTTAATTTTCAACTAGCATTAAGCATATTTAACCTTATACGCCTGAGAAACTAGAGAAACCGCCATCTACAGGGATGATAGTACCAGTTACGAAGCTAGCCTCCTCAGAGCAGAGGAATGCGACGATACCATTAAGTTCGCTGATATCACCGAAACGGCGCATAGGAGTCTTAGCGATAACCTTGTGGCTACGTTCTGTAAGGCTGCCATCCTCGTTGATGAGTGCGCGACGGTTCTGTTCGCCGATAAAGAAACCTGGAGCGATAGCGTTGACGCGGATTTTTTCAGAATATTTGATAGCCATCTCCTGAGCGAGCCACTTAGTGAGAGCTACGACACCCTCCTTAGCTACGGCATAACCCATAACGCGAGTCAGGGCGTCATAAGCAGCCATAGAAGAGATATTGATGATATTACCACTCTTCTGCTGAGCCATTATGCGGCCGAAAGCGAGACAAGGGTAGATAGTACCATAGAGGTTAAGGTCGATTACACGACGGAGATCCTCATCCTTGATATCGAATACATGCTGGTCGTCCATAACATTAGCACCAGCCACGTTACCACCTGCGCAGTTAACGAGGATATCGATATGGCCATACTTCTTTGACAACTCGATAGCGAGGGCATCCACCTCTGCCTTACTGAGAACGTCACATGCAGAACCCTCGACATCGCCGAGAGCCTTCATTTCAGAGAGAGCTGCATCCACCTTATTCTGGTGAGCACCTACTATATATACACGGCAACCTGCTGCGAGGAGGCCCTTGCTTATATTTGAACCAAGTACGCCGCTACCACCTGTAACGACTGCTACTTTACCTTCTAGTTTTTTCATTGTAAAAAATATGTCGAATATTACTTGTGTTCTGCTGTATGGCCTTGGCGAACCATAGCCATCATACCATCAACCTGAGCGAGAGCATACATACGGCCATGGAAAGAGTAACCAGCGTTATAGCCCTTATCCTCATCGCCAAGCATCATACGTCCGTGGTCTACACGCATTGGGACATCAGCCTTAGCGTTCTGCTCGAAGAAGCATACCAAATCGGCAACATTAGCGCGACCGCCAGTATGGAGAGCCTCGATGAAATTGCCATCAGGAGTAGCCATAGTAGAACGGAGGTGGATGAAGTGAATACGGTCAACGAACTCGCGAGCCATAGCAGGTACATCATTATGGAGACCAGCAGAGAGAGAACCGGCACAGAAAGTGAGACCATTATGAACATTAGGCACTGCATTGAGGAACCAACGGATATCCTCGGCGCAAGTTACTATACGAGGGAGGCCCAGCAACTGGAATGGAGGATCATCAGGATGCACACACATATTAATACCCCACTTATCGCAAACAGGCATAATCTTCTCCAACCAATACTTCATATTGTTACGGAGAGTATCACGGTCGATACCCTTATAGAGAGCGAGGAGATCCTTGAATTTCTTCACTGGGTTATTATCCTCCTCAGAGATATTACCATTAACGAAGCCCTGAGTCTTGATGATGATATTCTCAACGAGCTGCTGACGGAACTCATCAGTAGCTGTCTTGTGCATAGCGTCGACGCGAGCCAATTCTGCAGGAGAATAGCAATCGCGCGCTCCCTCACGCTCGAGGATATATATTTCGAAATATGCGAATTCTGTACGATTGAAATACAAAGAAGAAGTGCCATCAGGCCATGGGTGTTCGAGATCAGTACGCACCCAGTCGATAACCGGCATAAAATTGTAGCAAACAGTCTTTACGCCAGCGCGGCCAAGATTCTCGAGAGAGATGATATACTTTTCGATGAGTTCGTCGCGATCTGGTCCGCCGTATTTGATAGACTCCATTACAGGAAGGCTCTCCACTACGCTCCAACGAAGACCAGCCTTTTCGATGTAATTCTTTAGGTCCATGATATCCTCATAAGTCCAGATATCACCATTCTTAACCTGGTGGAGAGCGGTCACGATACCCTCAACGCCAATCTGACGGAGCATTTGAAGGGAGATCTTGTCGTTCTTCCCGAACCAACGCCATGTCTTTTCCATAAATGCGTATATTTAATTTGTTGTTTGTACTTAACTAAGGGCAAAGATAAGGACTTATTCCTAATTCCTATTTTCCAAGAGCCCCGTTTAGGTATTATTTTGAAAATAATTGAGTTAAATAATCAAAAAACACATACTAACAACATTTTATGTTAGGTTTTTTGCTCAAATACTAGACCCAATAATAGTTCAATTTACGGAGCAGGCCTCGCAAAACTTGAGCTATCAAGAAAGAGGCTACAATAGCCAAAACAGAAGTTATAGGGATAAGCAATTCGGGGCAGACACCCGTTTTCTCCATGAGCATGGTCAAGAACACCACAGGGAAAGGGTGAATAACAAAAGCCATAAAAGAATTAGAAGCCACGGGGAGGAAGAACTTATGAGCGACATTGAAATACCTTCTACCCATAGTGAGGAGGAAATAAGAAAGTGCCACGCAAGAAACAGCCTCCCATACAGAATAGACGAGAGAGACATAATTCAATCCGCCAGCAGTCTGCTCGACGTTATTAGATGCCACAGCCAACATAGACAACCATGTGAACACAGCAATAGACAACCACTTATAACTGCGAGTAGTATCGAGGCTAGAGTCAAGGATATTCAATCGCGAAACCAAGATACCCAAAACGTACATAGCGATATAAGAGACGAAGTTAGCTAAGACAATACCCATGGTAGCATGATGAGTGTCCACGAAGATACGCAACACGAAAGCCAGCAATCCAATCAAAAGCGCAAATAATCCCATAGTCCAGCTATTAATCTTGATATTCGGGCAAGGGAGGTTGAATCTTCTGATGAAGAGATATGTAAATTCGAAGACTATGAGAGAAAAGACGAACCAAAGAGGTCCGAGCTGCTGTTGATACCCCGCCTCCATACCATATATAGACACTATAAGAATAGGATTAAGCACGAACACATAAACCAGCATTGGTATGGCGAGCCTGAAAAACCTATCCTTGAGGAATCCCTTGATACCCTTCTTATCGACAGACTTAGGAGTAAAGAGAGCCGAAACGAAGAAAAAGAGAGCCATGAAATAAGACTGATCTATACCCATCTGTATAGAATACAGAAGTTGAGACAATCCCTCAAGTCTAACTGGAGAGAAATAATACCAACCACCAGACGCACCGAATGATATAGCAGTATGGTGAAAAATCACTACGCAACTCAAAAAGAGTCTGATATAATCAATATAAAAAAGCCTTTGTTTCATTGATTCGAAATTTTAGATTGTTAACTGTGCAAATGTAATAATAAAATAGACACACAAGAGCAAATAAACAAAATAAAGAAGAAGAGCCACCAGAACGGCACAGAGACAATGCAAAGGCACTTGATGGACTATGAGAGAAGAGCGCGTGAGTAGTCGCTGCATTAAGCGAGCATCCTTGTTGCTCGCAGTTTTTTTATTAAAAAGAGCCAAGCGAGCAGAAAAGACAAACAAAAAAAGGCAGTGGAAACCACTGCCCTATCAAAAAAAATAATACGTTACATTACCTTTACCAATTCTATTTCGAAGATAAGAGTAGAATGGCCCGGAATACCCGGCACACCCTTCGAGCCATATCCCAAAGCAGCCGGGACATAGACAATCCACCTATCACCCTCCCTCATCTGAGCTATAGCAATCTGCCAGCCCGCAATCAATTCTGTGAGGCGGAAAGCATCAGGATAACCCTGAGAAAAATTATCGTCAAAGACCTTACCACTTATGAGACTACCCTTATAGAATACAGACACCACGCTACGAGGATCAGCCTGTTTACCCGAACCAGAGTTCAATACCTTATATAACACACCCTGAGAAAGTTCGCATACACCATCCTGCGACTTGACATCAGTCAAGAATCCCTCGTTATCCAACAGATACCTATTAACCTTATTCTTTGCCATAATGAGAAATAAAAAAGGACTCATCGAGAGATGAATCCTTATCGAGTAGCGGGGAGCCGACTCGAACGACTGACCTTTGGGTTATGAGCCCAACGAGCTGCCAACTGCTCCACCCCGCAATGTAATATCTTTAAGCCTTGCGGCCGTTATTTCGTTTTTGCGATGCAAAGGTAAAGTTAAAATTTGAACTTTGCAAATATTGGAGCAAAAACTTTTAACTCTGTGATCCCGGCGGGATTCGAACCCACGACCCGCAGCTTAGAAGGCTGCTGCTCTATCCAGCTGAGCTACGAGACCAACCTAAATTTGAGGCATATTGCTCAAATGCGGTGCAAAGATACGTTGTTATTTCGGGAAATCCTATTTATTAAGGGTTAATTTATTTGAAATTTTATAGTATCTATGTTCCAACAGCATCAGACGGCATAAAGGAATCAACTATTTATGGCAGAATTAAGATTCCTTTTCAAGAAAGGGACAAGCGCCATACCTGGAACGGTACATACAAGTACGTAGAAGAAGAAAAGCGAGTAGGAAGAGTCGAGAAATTCGAATACCCACCCAGAAATCATACCAGGAAGCATCATACCCAGAGCCATGATAGCGGTAGCCAGTGCGTATTCAGCAGTCTTATATTTAGCATCGCGGACATAATCTATAAGGAAAAGCATATAGGCACAAAAACCAAAACCATAGCCAAACTGCTCGGTTGTCACAGCAGCCCAAATAAGCCAGCTATCATTAGAAGGCTGAAAATAAGCCAAAAAGAGATACAGAACATTGGGGAGATTCATAGCCAAGACCATAATCCACATAGACCTTTTCAGACCCCACTTCCCCGCGACAAGGCCACCCAGAATACCACCCAGAGTAAGAGCTATTACGCCAGCCGTACCATATATAACGCCATACTGAGTCTCCGACAATCCCAATCCACCCTTATCTACGGCATCGACCAAAAAAGGAGTAGCGATTTTAGACAACTGAGCTTCTCCGAGGCGATAGAGCAACATAAAAGCGACAGCGGCCTTCACTCCAGGCTTAGAGAAAAAAGATTTCAAGACCTCCAGATAGACCACACCACTACTAGAATCAGCCGTTGTATCGACAGGTTTCGGCATCAAGAAAGCATTAGCTGCAGCCAATGCGCACAATATCAGGCCCAGAATAAAGAAAGCAAAAGACCAAGGCGACGAAGAAACAGGGTTCAGACATCCGACAAGAATGGGAATCAAGCCTATAGCAGACATAGAACCAAGCCTATAGAATGTAGACCTTATGCCGACGTAGTAATTCTGCTCACGTTCATTAAGAGCCAATATATAGAAACCATCACAAGCTATATCATGGCTAGCAGAAGTAAATGCGATGAGAGCCAAGCCCAAGAGGCTCAAGAGGTAGAAAGCGCCAGACTGGAGAGCGAGGCCCAAAAGAGCGAACATAGCCGCCATGAGGAACTGCGTAATGACAATCCATTTACGCTTAGTACCGTAGCTCTCCACGACAGGGCTCCATAGAGGCTTAATAGTCCAAGGCAGATAAAGCAAAGAAGTCCAGAATGCGAAAGAAGACACAGGAATACCCAATTGCTGATACATCAAGACACTAGTGGTCATGACGATGCTATAAGGGATAGCCTGATAGAGGTAAAGCGTAGGGATATAAGCGTAAGGCTTAATCATTTCACGGGATTCTTTTCGAGAAGTTCCATTAGTTTCTGCTTGCTAGCTGGGATATCGACCTGACTAATGATGACATTTGCCATAGACCTCACAGGCCCGTAGGTAATAGAACCCTCGCGAACAGAAGACGGGATAATGACATTAGACTTATCGTACTCGTCACAGATATAGACAAGGCAACTAAGAATGAAGAGCACCTTAATGGTAGACAGCAAAGCGCCACCTACAGAATTCACGATACCTATAATAGGTAAAGAAGAAAGCAACCTGCTGATCATGTTAGCCAAGAAATGGATACCCACCATAGCCAGAAGGACAGTCAGGCCGAAAGCTATCAGAGACCCGCCAGTCGGGAAATCGAAATGTTCAGATATCCAATCGTGAACTATGTATGAAAAATGAGTTGCTATCCAGATTGCAATGATGATACCCACCAGCCCTGTGACCTCCATAATAAGACCACGTCTCATGCCGTAAAAGAAAGCTATCAAGGAAATTACAAAGACGATGATATCAAAAGTTGCCATCCTAAAGTAGTGTTGATTAACAATATGTAGCCCCACCGAGACTCGAACTCGAATCTAAAGTTTAGGAAACTTTCGTTCTATCCCTTGAACTATAAGGCCATCCTTTATTTCCGGATGCAAATGTAGGAGTTTTTTTTGAGGTAGAGCACACCAATGTGTAATAAAATATGATTACTTTTGTATTGTATGATTCTACTAAACATAGCACGAAAAAAATGAACCGGCTTATTAAATACACATACGTATACATAATACTCTTGATGTCCCTGGCGTTATACTCCTGTTCAAAGGAGGCTGGGAGTCTGAAGTGGGACACGACAAACAAAGGAGAACACAGGACTCTGACTGTCGGTGAAGTGCCTGTGAAATATACAGCATACGAAAAATTAATATATGTTTCGAGGAATGCCGACACAACGTATCAATACCTGAACATATACGTTCCGAACAACCTCAGAGAAGAAAACCCGCCTATATTTTTAAGGACATACTGTGGAGGCTATATGGCATCCAAGGCGAAGGGACCCTCTGCAAATGATGCCACCGGCTATGCGTTGTCGGAAGGGTACGTAGTGTGCATAGCAGGCAACCGAGGTTGGAATTCATCAATCAACGGGACATACAACGGCAGAGCGCCAGAGCCGATACTTGATTTAAAGGCAGCTGTAAGGTATCTACACTACAACGACTCAATAATACCTGGAGATGCGAACAGGATAATAGCAGACGGAACCAGTGCTGGCGGAGCGTTAGTTGCATTACTAGGAGCATCTGCCAACCACAGCGACTACGACTTACCATTAAAGATAATGGGAGCGGCAGACTCAAGCGACGAGATCTGGGCGGCCGTATCATACTGTCCGATAACAAATCTAGAAAATTCGGATATGGCATACGAGTGGCAGTTCTGCGCCATTAACGAATCCAGAGAATTATCAGAACGACAGCTGCTGCTATCGGGACAATTAGCCTCACAATTCCCAGGATACCTCGCGACACAAGGCGTTACGGAAGCCCAAATTGACTTCTGGATAAGGAAACATATTCTGAATGCGGCTAAGAAAGCATACGACGAAGGTCAAACAATATCACCCAAGACAGGCATATCACTAGCAGACACCACAATAGACATGACAGCGCTACTACATTACGTAGCAGAGGCGCAACCCCTTAAAACCACACCTGCATTTGATGCTTACAATGTAGCGAACAAACACGCCACATTTGAGAATAAGCTATTCGGCAGTGTACAAAACAAAGACCAGAACTTCACGGAATTTGCGGCACACAACCAGTTAGAAGGCAATTACGAATTAGGAGACGACATAAAGTGGAGAGTCAGAATAATGAATCCGATGAATTACATCTGCAAGAAGAATCTTAAATGCAAGCATTGGTACATTAGATACGGAACATTAGACAGAGACACATCTTATCCTATATCAATACTTTTAAAACATAAGTTGTTTATTTCCGGAGCAGACGTTAACTTTGCTTTTCAGTGGGACGAACCTCATAATGGGGATTACAGGCTCAACGAACTATTTGAATGGCTATCGAAACTTACACGATAATAAATGAATCGATATAAATCATATATAATATCTGTCATTATTGCAATCTGCAGTGCCTGCACGCAGAAAGAGTCGTTAATTATTCCTGCGACTTACATTTCAGACGGCATGGTACTGCAGCAGAATGCGCAAACGAGACTATGGGGCAAGGCGGCGCCAGGAACCAGTGTCAAGATAGAGACAGACTGGGACTGTTCGTTTTCCGCCACGACGCACAACGACAGCATTTGGGAGGTTGTCATTGTAACTCCGAAGACAGATCTGAAGAGCCACACTATTACACTCACCTCATCAGAAGACAAGAAGACAATCAAGAATGTGCTCATAGGAGAATTGTGGATGGCATCGGGAGAGTCTGCGATGGAATTTCCGCTACAAGGATGGGCGCCAGACACGATAGAAGGAGGGCTGCGAACAATCAAAGAAGACCTGCCCGACACATTGTTGAGATTCTATCATTCAGAGACACAATATGCCATCAGGCCAGTGCATGATGTAGGAGGGCACTGGATAATTGACGACACATTGACACGCAATGAAATCAGTGCCATTGCCTATCATTTTGCCAAGACATTGAGAGACAGTCTACAGATTCCAGTAGGAGTAATTATCAATACACTCGGCGAGAGTCGTGCTGAGTCGTGGATCAGCGCTGAAAATATGCCCAACTACGCAGCCAATATGTATAGTGCGAATTGGAACGAACAGATAGCTGCGATTACAAATGAAATAGACAAATATGACAAATGGCTATCGAAGCATACACACAGGCGTTTGAAATACGGTCCGAATGGAGAAGACCCGTACTCGTCATATAAAGGTCAGACACTAGAGTTCAGGGACGAAGCCATATTGATGTCGGAAAACGACTATTCGAAATGGGCTACGCTGACATTGCCATCACTATGGAGTCAGTCCAACCTAAAATCGCTACAAGGCATTTGCTGGTATGTAAAGAGCGACACCATACCGAGAAGTTGGCTTGGCAAGAAACTGAAACTACATTTAGGAGCCATAGACGATCGAGACATGGTATTCTTCAACGGCTATGAGGTTGGCAAACATATGGCCAGCAACCAATTCAACGAGGAGAGAGTGTATGAGATAGACAGCAAGTATGTCAAGAACACACACTTCACGCTAGCCATAAGAGTCATCAACACAGGAGGAGAAGGTGGCTTCAGAGGATGCAAGAACGGGCGTATGAGAATCACATTAGCCAATGATGCATCAAAGAAAAAGTACATAGACGGGCAATGGAAATACAGAGTCACTGCGCTAAAACGCAGCAATGAGATATACCTACTCAACACAGAAGTAGATGAGCTCACCAATGCGCCACTGCCGAACTGGCCATACAACGAATCGCTACCTACCGTTGCGGTCAACGGCATGCTAGCTCCATTCAAGAATGTTGCGGTCAAAGGAGTCATCTGGTATCAAGGAGAGCATAATGAGTTTGATGCAGACACGACATATCATGCTATCAACAAAGCGAATATCAAGACATTCAAGACATATTTAGGAGAAGACATATCATTTTATCAGCTACAAGCGACACCTAGCGAGTATGCTTACAAAGGAAAGCCGAACGAATGCACCATGCTTGGAGTCAGGACAGCCCAGTATCTTGTAACGAAAGGTCAGCCAAAACAAGGCACAGTATCTACGATAGATGCTGGTCATAAGACATTCCACACACCATACAAGAGACCTATGGGAGAAAGACTAGCTAGAATGGCCCTATCCAGGACCTATGGATACGACATAAAGAACGATGCTGGTCCGGAACCTATTTCAATGATGGCCTCAGATCCGCTACTTGTCATACGATTCAAGAATGCAGAAGGCATGACAGTAGATACGGAGAAATGTCAATTTGAGGTTGCGGGAGAAGATGGAGAATATTTCACGGCGACATCATTCGTACAAGGAGAAGACATAGCAGTATTCTCACACGCGGTACCACATCCGAAGAGAGTCAGATATGCTGCACAGAATATGACTACAGGCAGTCTTAAGAATATAGAGGGGCTACCTTGCGTGTCATTTGAGATGGCATTAGAATAAAAGCGAGACAGTGTATAGGCAGCGTTTAGACATCGTCTAGTCATACGCTAGTCATAGAGAAGTCCCTTGTTGCTCGCAGTTTTTTTATAAAATAAAGATGAACAAGCTTATTTTGTTTCATCGTAATACCTATGCACGATAGTATGCACAGGATACCAAGCGGCGAGATAACCCACTATGATTACAGATACGAATACGATTACGACATCCAAGCCTGCCAATTCGACCGGATAAGACTCCAGCAGATAGGAAGAAGAGTCTCGAAAATTGATGATACCGAAATTCTGCTGCAACAGAACCAATACTATACCCAACAAGAGGCCAATCAGTGCTCCACCCACAGAAACAAGCAAGCCCTCGAAGAGGAAGACCCTAGTCACGATTTGCCGTGTAGCCCCCATAGCCTTAAGGATAAAAATACTCTCCTTCTTTTCGTAGATCAACATAGAGAGAGTACCTATTATATTAAAAGCGGCGATTGCCAAGATAAACAACAAAATCAAGAAAGCCATAAACTTCTCGACCTCCATCATACGGAAGAAAGAAGAGTGCTGTTCCCAGCGATTCTTTACAGAAAAATCAGGGCCAAGTTGTTCCGAGAGTTCGGCCTGTATTCTATCAGTCTTGCCGTTGCTCGCAGTTTTTATACCGACACCCGACACTTCGCGACCAGAATAGCAGAATAATTTTCTTGCCTGGGGAAGGCTGATGATAGCATACTGAGAGTCATAATCGACCTGCTGGACTGCGAAAGTGCTGGAGACAGAAGTCACCTGCTTGATAAAAGACTGGTCGGGATTACTCATATTGATATTACCCGTACGTTTAGGGGCATATATCATAAGCTGGTTAGAGAAAGCCAGAGGGCTAACCCCCAACTGCTGAGCCAGCACATACCCGAGAGCACACGTATTGTCGTCTTCAAATCTCCATACAGGGTATTGACCAGATATAGTTATGCTATCGATATTAGTAACACTTCCAAAATATTCATCAACACCCATCACCATAGCAGGCATCTGGCGCTGATCGTATTTGACAAGAGCATTATCCACGAGATAACAAGTAGCCATATCCACCCCATCAGTCCTACGGATAAGAGAAAGCAAAGAGTCGGTCGCCTCAAAAGTTTTACCCTCGACAATCTCGATTTTAAGGTCGGGATCGAAATTACCAAAGAGAGACCCTATGAAAGAATGAAGGCCATTAAAAACACTAAGCACGATAAGAATTGCCGCGCTACCCACCAACACACCGAGGAGAGATATCCAAGAGATCACATTAATTATATTCTGTGATTTCTTAGCGAAGAGGTAACGCCATGCTATTCTTAACGGTATTCGCATAGAGATTACTTATAGGCTTCGACGATAAGACCAGTACCTGAGCGGTGTGACATATAAAGATCAAGAATATTCAGCAACAGGCACCAAGGGAAGAAAACGACATAATAGAAAGGCAGGACAACGAAGAACGCCTTACTAATGCCCAGCATTGTAATAGGCCATTTCATAGACAAGACCCAAGAAATATGACCTGAAGTGCCATAGGAATATTTTGCATTGACATTTTTGAACCCAGCTCGAGCGAGTTTCTCCTGAATGTCGTTGATATTATAGCCATCACGCACATGTTCATCAATAAAACCATGAGCGCCATCCTCATCGTGTTCATCAGAATCAGAGCCACCGAGATCAGAAGGAGTAGAAATAAGAAGCATTCCGCCCTCGCGCATAGAAGCGTAGAAATTGCGGAATACCTGTTCATCTTCGAGGATATGCTCCATCACATCGACAGAAAGCACGAGGTCATAGGCATTATCCACCTTATATTTAGTAAGATCCTGCACCTCGAAGTGCACCCTATCAGAGAGATTAATTTTCGAGAAGAACTCATTGCAATCTGCAATCTGTTCGTCCTTCACATCGACACCCAAGATGTTATACGACCCATTCAGGCGAGCCAAGCCATAGGAATACTGACCGAATCCGCTACCAGCATCGAGGATAGACGCCTTAGCGTTCAGTCTACTCCATCTATTAAGGGCCCGTTTGATATGCCAAGAGCGGAGAAGGAGGAGATCCAGCAAGTGGTAGAACAGCACTCGCATCCACGGGGCGTGGCTTACTACAGATCCCAGGCTACGCTTAATTGGGTCGTACTGCATACGAATTAAAGATTATTTCTTAAGCAATTCGTCGATATTCTCCAGATAATCCAAGCTATCGTCTATGAAGAATATAGGATTAGGGACTATACGGAGTTGCTTTCCAGTACGTTGACCGATACCGAAACGAACACGATGAATGTTCTGATTTATGCTATCAAGAACAGCCTGAGTCTTCTCAGTAGGGAAGACAGAGATATAGAACTTAACCTGACTAAGGTCGCTAGAGACGCGCGCTATAGTAATACTCACCATAGCTCCGAGAGTAAGTTCGCGCAGCTCCTGCTGGAGAAGTTCGGCAGTCTCCTTCTGGAGGAGACGAGATATTTTCTTTTGTCTTGTAGATTCCATAACTAGATAAGATAATTAGAAGATTACTCGACAGTTACGCTCTTTGCCAAGTTACGAGGCTGATCGACGTTGCAACCGCGCATAACAGCCACATAGTAACTAAACAACTGCAATGGGACAACTGCCAAGAGAGGAATGAAAGGATCCTCGGTATGAGGAATTTCGATTACATAATCCGCCATTTTACGGATGACAGTATCACCTGCTGTAACGACAGCGATAACCTGACCCTGGCGAGCCTTTACCTCCTGAATATTATTGACAACCTTTTCATAATACCTATCCTTGGTAGCAAGAACGAATACCGGCATAAGGTTATCGATAAGGGCGATAGGACCGTGCTTCATCTCTGCTGCAGGATATCCCTCAGCGTGGATATATGAGATCTCCTTAAGTTTGAGAGCACCTTCGAGTGCTACTGGATAGAGAAGACCACGACCTAGGTAGATAGAATTACTTGCAGAGCGGTATTTCTCTGCGATTTCACGTATTTTGTCCTCATCGGCAAGGATACGATTAATAGCGGCAGGGACATTTACGAGGTCGTCTATAAAAGACTTGTAGCGTTCCTCAGAGAGGACACCCTTCTTTCTGCCGAGTTGGAGAGCGAGAAGAGTCATAACCACAGCCTGAGCTGTAAATGCCTTAGTAGAAGCCACGCCTATTTCTGGTCCGGCGTGAGTATAGATACCTGCATCCGTCTCGCGAGCGATACTACTACCCACAACGTTACATACGCCAAGGATGAGAGCGCCACGCTCCTTTGCCATACGGATAGCAGCCAAAGTATCGGCAGTCTCACCAGATTGAGATATAGCAATAATGACGTCATTAGGGGTAATTATAGGATTACGGTATCGGAATTCAGAAGCATATTCCACCTCTACGCTTACGCGGGCATATTCCTCGATAAGATATTCACCCACCATACCTGCATAGTAAGAAGTACCACAAGCTATGATAATGATACGCTGAGCCTGCATGAGTCGAGGCATAACATCAGCGATACCACCCAAGTGGATTTCGTGCGCATCAGGGAGGAGACGACCACGGAGAGTATCAGCTATAGTGAGAGGCTGCTCATGAATCTCCTTGAGCATATAGTGAGGAAAGTTACCCTTATCTATATTATCTATGCTCAGGTCGACCTTTGTAACATTAATCTGCTTGTCGCCACTCTCATGAATATTAGTCAAGCGAATCTCGTTTGCGGTTGCGATAACAAGCTCCTCATCATTAAGATAAATCATCTTATCTGTGTACTCTACGATAGGAGTAGCATCAGAAGCCAAGAAATGTTCACCGTTACCGATACCCAGCACTAGAGGAGAGCCCTTACGTGTACCGAACAACTTATCAGGCTCATCAGTACAGATGATAGCGAGGCCATAGGCGCCGATGATGCGGAGAAGAGCAGAGCGAACAGCCTCTTCGGCAGAACATTTGCTAGTGAGATAAATATCTTCGATAAAGTTTGCGAGAACTTCGGTATCAGTCTGGCTCTTGAAAGTATAACCCTTCTCTACGAGACGGTTCTTTATGAAAGTATAATTCTCGATGATACCATTATGCACAACGACAAACTTACCATTCATAGACACGTGAGGGTGGGCATTCGTATCATTTGGTGCGCCATGAGTAGCCCAACGGGTATGGCCGATACCTATTGAACCAGAAATATCCTGTGTTCCGATAAGTTTCTCGAGGTCTTTAACCTTGCCGCGACACTTATATGTATTTACATTTGTATTATTGACGAGAGCTATACCGGCAGAATCGTAACCACGGTATTCAAGGCGCTGCAGTCCTTTGATGAGTATAGGGTAAGCTGTTCTGCCTCCGATATATCCGACTATTCCACACATAAGTAGGTAGTGTTTTGTTAGTATCCTTGTTTGTCTATATTGTACGTAAAGATATGTATTCTAGTTGACAATAAAAAACTCCGCAAGAAATATCACATCTCTTACGGGGTTTTACATTTACCAACCTAATAAATAACCTTACCTTAATAAAGTGAACCAGCTGGGGTTCGAACCCAGGACCCCAACATTAAAAGTGTTGTGCTCTACCTACTGAGCTACTGATTCGACCTAATGTAAAAACTCGTTTCCCACCTTGGTGAGAGTGAACCAGCTGGGGTTCGAACCCAGGACCCCAACATTAAAAGTGTTGTGCTCTACCTACTGAGCTACTGATTCAACCTAGTTTTGCCTTGTCTTAAGGCGGTGCAAAGTTAAATACTTTTTTCACATATCAATGTAAAAAAAACTAAAATTTACAGGTTGTATGGTGTTGCCTGATATACATAATAATTCAACCAATTGGTATAAAGCAAGTGAGCATGGGCTCGCCATATCACATTTGGGATAGCGCTGGCATCGCCATCAGGGAAATAATTCACAGGCTGTTGGATGTCCAAACCACGACCCAAATCACGTACATATTCACCCTTCAAAGTATCTCGATCATACTCAGAATGACCTGTTACGAATATCTGGCGACGGTCGGCAGATATTACGATGTACGCTCCAGCGTCTGGAGATTCAGCCAAAAGATGCAGTCCCTCGTTTCCTCGGATATCCTCACTACGAACGGCAGTATGTCTCGAATGAGGTGCGAAGAAATAATCGTCGAAGCCGCGCATTAAAGGTTCCTGAGGATTGATGACATTATGCTTATAAATACCGAACATTTTCTGACTGAGAGGATGTTTGTTTATACCATAATGGTAATACAAGCCAGCCTGAGCGCCCCAGCAGATATGGAAAGTATTAGTAACATTAGTTTTTGACCAATCCATTATCATTACCAATTCCTCCCAGTAATCCACTTGTTCGAACTGCATCTGCTCAACAGGGGCTCCAGTAATAATCATACCATCATATTTATGGCCCCTTACCTCCTCAAAGTCCTTATAAAAATTACTAAGGTGCTCATTAGGAGTATTCTTAGAATTATGTGTACGAGTACGAAGGAACTCAACATCAACCTGCAAAGGCGAGTTAGAGAGACAACGGAGGAGTTGGGTCTCTGTTGTGATCTTTGTAGGCATAAGATTGAGAATCAAAATCTTCAAAGGGCGGATATCCTGTTGGAGAGCGCGAGTTTCGCTCATAACAAACACATTCTCGCTCTCTAGAATCTGTCTAGCGGGGAGGGTATCTGGAATTCTAATTGGCATAATGGACTTATTTAATAGGTTAGATTAAACCGCGATTCTTCAATGCCTGAAGATCCTCAGGGGTATCAATAGAGAGACTTTCCAGCTCTGTTTCAAGAACCTTTATAGAATAGCCATTCTCGAGCCATCGCAACTGCTCAAGAGACTCAGCCTTCTCTAGAGTTCCCAGAGGCAATTTAGTAATAGCGCCGAGGACATCAGAGCGATAGCCATACATACCTATATGGTTATAGTATTTAAGGCCACTTTCGAGCCACTTATCCACTTCCACGCCACGGAGATAAGGGATAGGCTGGCGGCTAAAGTAGAGAGCGTTGCCATCTTGAGAAAGGACGACCTTCGGCTTATTTGGCGAGAGGAGGTCATCCTGATTATCAACAGGCTTCACCAGCGTTGCGATTTCAGTTGCAGCGTTATCGAATGCCGAAGACAATAGTTTGATCTGCGTAGGCTCGATAAAAGGCTCATCACCCTGAATATTGATAACAGCGTGAAAAGAGATTCCCAATTCAGACTGAACAGTATTGAGAGCCTCTGCACAGCGATCGGTACCACTTTTATGAGTATCGGCAGTCATGACTACCCTACCGCCAAAGTTTCTTACGACATTAGCGATACGTTCATCATCAGTTGCGACATAAACATGATCCAACACGCTTGCAGCGCGTTCATATACTCGTTGGATCATTGGTTTACCTCCGATATCGGCAAGAGGTTTACCAGGGAAACGCGTCGAAGCGTATCGAGCTGGGATAAGGCCTAATATATTTGCATTCATATCTACTCTATTTGAGACCGCAAAGATAGAATTTTTCAAAAACTTTGAGAAACTTGTAACCTTAAAGTAGGGATGAACGTTAAAAGAACCAAAATGAATGAATTGATGAAAGCTAAGACGAGACAGGATGTAGCATGCGCAGTCATTATAAGGAATGGCATGGTATTGGCTGCCCGTCGAGGCGAGGAGTTATCGAACAGTGGCAGCTGGGAGTTCCCTGGAGGCAAGCCTCAAGAGGGAGAGACACCAAGAGAATGTGCTGTCAGACGTGTTAAGGAAGAGCTCGACATCAACATTTGTATAAAAGAAGATCTGCCTTCGTATGAGGTTAACAATGACAAGAACGACAAGACATTTGTCATTCACCCATTCCTAGCAGAGATTGAAGATGGCAAGGTAATGCTTCATGGACATTCTTATGTAGCATGGTTTATGCCGATACAGCTAATGGGTTTAGCTTGGCCACCTTCAGATATGCCAATAATTGATGGTCTTGTAGACAGGATTCTTCAAACTGGCAAAATTGCATAGAACATATGACGTGTAATATATAGAGTTTTGAGTGGTTATGAGTAAGGGCTGGCCGTGATGGTCAGCCAACTCTTTTTTTATACCCCTACCTCTCGGCGGTCCCATCCAGGACCAAGTCCATGGCTATCACGGAACATAATAATTCGGTATCTGTAGTCTCGGGCTAGGTACGGGCTAGATACGGAGAAGCTCCTTGTTCATCGCAGTTTTTTATAATGCGACACCATTTTATCGACCTCACTATATGCTTTCATGGGCAGTATGCCATTCCATTTAGCATAGGAACAAATGAAAAGCCGTGTCCTTGTCTATTTGTAGAATTCAAACTATCTTTGTACTACTTTGGTAATCTAACAATGGAGAAGATTGAAGAAATAAAGAAACGCTTTGGCATAGTAGGCAGTGACCCTATGCTAGACCGTGCGATAGACACAGCTGTACAAGTTGCGCCTATACAGCTATCCGCCCTCATAATAGGCGAGAGCGGAAGCGGCAAAGAATTCTTCCCACAGATTATCCATCAGTTCAGCCAGAGAAAACACAAACCATATGTAGCAGTGAACTGCGGAGCCATTCCAGAAGGAACTATGGACTCCGAACTATTCGGTCATGAAAAAGGCTCATTTACCGGTGCGTTGGCAGACCGCAAAGGTTATTTTGAGGAGGCGAATACCGGCACTATATTCCTTGACGAAATAGGCGAGTTGCCATTAGCCACCCAAGCCAAGCTACTCCGTGTACTTGAAAAAGGAGAGTACATGAAAGTCGGCTCATCAGTTGTAAAGAAAACAGACGTGCGCATTGTGGCTGCGACGAACGTCAACCTTGAAGAAGCCATTAAAAACGGAAAATTCAGGGAAGATTTATTCTACCGTCTCAATGGCATTATGATACGCATACCGCCGTTGCGCAATCGTGTGGGCGATATTCCTGCATTATTCCATCGCTTTACCAATGATTTTTCAGAAAAGAATCAGATGCCAGCGGTTTCACTGACGCAAGATGCCAAAGAACTGCTCAAGAAATATGAGTGGCCAGGTAATGTGCGACAACTGAAAAACATTGCAGAGCAAGTCACCGTTTTGGCATCAGACAGGATAGTAGATGCCGTAGAATTACAAAGATTTCTACCAGAGAGCCATAATGGCATGTCATTGATACTACCTGGACGCGCATCGAACAACGGACAAGAGACATTCGAAAACGAGAGAGAGATACTCTACAAGGTATTGTTTGACATGCGCCGAGAGATGGCCGACCTCAAGAAACTAGTGCTTGATATGGCCGAGCATCATGGCAATATGAGCGTAGAAAACCAGCAGATACTTGACAGGTATACAGTAGAAGACGGACTGACGCTAATGCACAAGCCATCATACGACAATAACAGCCATCATATACACCATATCCTGAATTCGGACGAGCATATACGAGACATTCAAGATACCGAAGAAGTATTGGGCAATGATGAAGAAGCATCCTTCTCAATTCCAGAAAACGAGAGAGAATTGATACGGAAGGCTCTTGAAAAGCACAACGGCAAGCGAAAACTTGCAGCGCAAGAATTAGGGATAGCAGAAAGAACTCTTTACCGTAAAATAGAAGCTTACGGATTAAAATAATGAAATATACACGTAAAAATATCTGGCTAGGCATTGCCATGGTTGTCATAACATGCATTATGGCGATCGGGTGTACCGTATCGTTCACTCTCAGTGGAGCCTCAATACCAGAAAATCTGAACACATTCTCCGTTCAGTTTATCAACAACCGAGCGCCATTGATTTATCCGGAACTATCTCCCAACCTGACAGAAGGGTTAAAAGACAGGATACAGAACGAATCGCGACTAGTGCTTGTTGTGGATAATGGAGATGTAGATTTCTCTGGCAACATTACAGGCTATGCTACGCAGCCTATGGCGATGAAGGCAGATGCTGTATCGGCAGAAACGCGACTCACGGTGACCGTCAAGATACGCTGCAGGAATTCGAAAGACCCGAAAAAAGACTGGGAACAATCCTTCTCGGCATATTACGACTACAAATCAGACATCAACCTCAACGATATAGAAGCAGAAGCCACTGCTGAGATTATAGAGGAATTGACACAAAATATTTTCAACAAGGCATTTGCAGACTGGTAGAATATGACGCAAGAAGAATTTTACAGTTCCATATCCGACCCGTTGCACTTATCTGCCAGTGTTGTAGAAAAATTAGAGCACGAGATTACAGAACATCCCTACTTTGAGGCAGGATGGATGCTTATGCTCAAGGGAATGAGCGACATCGGGATTACGAATTACGACGCATCGCTCCATAAGGGTGCTATTTGCATTTCGAACCGAAGTGCCCTATTCAACCTTATACAAAGCAAGCCCGACATAACCGAGCAAATTGCAGAATCGGTAGAAAGAGAGAGAGAAAAGCCCACAGAAGATATTGTGTCGTGGAGCATGGGCGATTACGAATTCGATTTCTCGGCAGAGGCACAATCAAATGAGAGCAATGGGATATACTCCATTGAAGATATCACCAAACAAGTGTCAGAAAAAGACAACTGCGGATTCTCCGATTGGTTGGATTACATGGACAAACAGCCATCAATGCCAAACAAGAAAGCAGAGGTTCCAAAAGACGACAGGAGAAAAAACACACGTTCAAGAAGTCTGGATCTGATAGAGTCGTTCTTGAGCAGCGACAAAGCAGAAAGCATAATACCCCGTAGTGTCACCAACAGTGCACCCCACACTGAGGCGCAACAAAAGACGGACACACAACATGAAGAGACACAGCTAAATGCTGACAATGACGATATTTTGACCGAGACATTGGCAAGAATTTACATAAAACAAGGCCAATTTGACAAAGCGATTAACATATTCCGCAAATTAGGTTTGAAATATCCAGAAAAAAGCAGTTACTTTGCATCTCGTATTAACGAATTAGAAAATAAATAAGTCTATAAACTTAAAGACATGTATACAGTAATAACATGGATAATAATGGTGATCTGCGTATTTTTGATCATCACAGTGTTGGTACAGAATTCGAAGGGTGGCGGTTTGTCACAGCAGTTTGCTAGCCAGCAGGCACAGTTTGGCGTAAGAAAGACAACAGATTTTCTCGAGAAGTCTACATGGACTCTTGCAGCAGCTATCATGTTGTTCTCTTTCGTTGCTGTAGCACTCATTCCTTCTCGAAATGCTGGAACAAACAGCAACGCTGAGATTGACCAGTTGTTGAGAAATCAGCAGCAGACAGCTCCTGCAGCACCATCGTTCCCAACTCCTAGCGCTACAGAGCAGCCAGCAGAGTAAATTCGAGGAACTATTCCAAACGAGAATAAAAAAGCCTGAGTCGCGATATTGGGACTCAGGCTTTTTTATTTTGTCATATTATACATATAATGACAATGCCATTATTATTTAGCCAGACACGTCAGGTATATGATAATGGCATATCGGGCGAATTTACCCATAAGGATTGTCGTAGCAGACAACAATTGATTACATCTTATCAGGCCCATACATATTGCGAGGACATCTCCAATACCAGGCAACCATACAAGTAAGCCCACCCAAGCGCCATATCGTCTTGAATAGACAACGTATTTCTCCGTTTTCTTCTCATCGATTCTAAGCCATCGCTGGATTCTGTTCCAATCGCCGACGTAGCCCATATAATAAGTCAATACGCTGCCAAGCCAGTTACCTATAGTTGCGATGACGAGGATATACCACGGATTGAAACTACCAAGAACCATAGCTGCCACTATGGCCTCAGAAGAAAAAGGAAGGACAGTTGCGGAGAGAAAACTCGCGGTGAACAGGCTCAGATATCCAAGTTCTTCCATTATTTACCTTCCATAGACTCTATAGCCTTCAGAATTGCTGGGTCTGTTTCGTTAAGGATAGCATAGAAAGCATCATTGCCCGATATATCCTTAGCAATATATGCCCTAACATCCTGCTCAATGATATTTTTCTCGACAGGATTAATCTTACCCTTAGGGCTAATACCCTTAGAAGCAGCATAATTCAGCACATCAGTCCAAAGACTCTTCTGCTTCAGAGCCTCCACTACCGACTTAGTAGACATTCCCTTATATTCATCCCTATGCTTATTAGCATATTCGAGCGAATAAGAATAGAGGACAGTCTTTGCTCGCAAATTATACAAGAAGACCGAAGCCTTTGTGGTATCGTGAGGGATGAAGATATCTGGAATAATACCGCCGCCACCGAAAACGGTACGACCATTCTTGGTCGAGTATTTATGTTCCAGATCCATCTTCGTACTATCCACCTTAAAAAGTTCATTCGCGAAACGGCGACCCATTTCCTGATAATAATCCTCACGACCATCAGAATAAGGGCGCTGGATACATCTGCCACTTGGGGTATGATATCTAGAGATAGTCAGACGGAGGGCAGACAAATCAGGCAGTTGCAACTGAGTCTGCACGAGACCCTTACCAAACGAACGGCGTCCGATTACCAGGCCGCGGTCATTATCCTGCATTGCACCTGCGAATATTTCGCTAGCAGAAGCAGAAAATTCATCAATCAGAGTAACGACCTCCATATCCTGGCACACGCCACGACCATCGGCTCGAGCCTCCTGGCGAACCTGGTGAGCGCCCTCAGTATAAACGATAAGATCCCTTGCACCCAAGAACTCATTACACATTCGGATGACGACATCCAGCAGACCACCCTGATTAGACCTCAAGTCAACCACCAATTTAGTACAGCCCTGCGTCTTAAGCTTAGCGATACCCTGAAGCATCTCCTCGTAGGTATTCTCTGCGAAGCGGTCGATAGAGATATAACCGATGCTATCCGTCAGCATATAAGAAGCATTGACGCTATATTGAGGAATCAAGCCACGTGTGATGCGGAAATCTATGTTAGTACCTGCGCGGAATACAGTAATATCGACAGTCGTGCCGATATCACCCCTGAGAGAGTCGATAACCATCTGATTGGTTATTGACGGTCCGACGAAAGGTTCGTTATTCACCTTGATAATTCTATCACCAGGGAGCACTCCGAGATGAGAAGACGGTCCACCATTCACCACTGCGACGATATTCACCGTATCCTGGATTATAGCGAACTGAACGCCAACGCCTCCGAAATTAGATTTCAACTCACTATTGACATCATTAAGCAAATCGGCAGGGATATACGTTGTATGAGGATCCAGATCCTCGAGGACCTGAGGTATTACCTTTTCGAGAATAGAATCTGTAGATACATTATCGACATAATAAAGTTCGACAGCATCAAGGATCTGCTGGAGCTTATTAGTTGATGTAGGCATCTGCATTACCTGCACGCCCTCGTAATCGTCAGCCTGCTGCTTAGGCGTAGACAAACGGCCGAGAAAAATACCAACGATTACAGCGATACCGAGTATTATAGGGGACCAAAGTTTCTTATAACGCATAATTAAAAGTTCACTTGATGATTATTTCTTCTTCTATATGATCGACTGTTACACCTGCGCGGCGGAGCAGATCTATACCATCGGTGAGTCGGTACTCCTCGGAGTAGACTACGCGACGTATTCCAGCCTGAATGATAAGTTTGGCACATTCGAGGCAAGGAGAAGCAGTCACGTACATAGTTGCGCCATCGGAGCTATTACTACTTTTAGCGATTTTAGAGATAGCGTTAGCCTCTGCGTGGAGAACATAAGGCTTAGTCTTACCCTCCTCATCCTCGCAAATATTCTCAAAACCAGACGGAGTCCCATTATAGCCATCAGAGATAATCATCTTATCCTTGACCATAAGGGCGCCCACCTGCCTACGCTGGCAGTATGAATTCTGAGACCAGATACGAGCCATAGCCAGGTAACGCTGGTCCAGTAATGTCTGTTTTGATTTTTCCATAATCATATATACGAAAAACTACACCTCAAAGTTGCCAACAAATTATCACATATACAACAACAAAAAAGAGACACGCTATTAGGCGTATCTCTCTTTCAGTGGTGCCACCAGGAATCGAACCGGGGACACAAGGATTTTCAGTCCTTTGCTCTACCAACTGAGCTATGGCACCAACTTGCTGTTTTTGCTTTCGAGTCGTGTTCCTTCCCGATTGCGAGTGCAAAGTTAGGTACTTTTTCTGAACCTGCAAGCGTTTTGAGAAGTTTTTTGCAAAAAATTTTCCGCTAAATATGTAATACACTAGAAATCAGAGGCAATGGAGAGAATTGCGTTTTTATAAATTACATACTATCACGAAAAGCCTCCTATGGGGGAGGCTTTTATAGTTTATCTATCTCTTCCAGGGAAAGTCCTGTACTTTGGGAGATGATGGCGACATCTACGCCGATACGCTTTAAAGCTGTTGCAATCTCAAGCTTACCTTCAGCCCTTCCCTCGGCAAGGCCTTCAGCATGACCTTCACTACGAGCTATTTCCTTGACATTATACATATCCAACCAATGCTTGTAGCTTCTGTCATAGGCACGACGATCCTCGGGTGACAGATTATGATATTCTGCCACCTGTTCCAATCTCTTAAAGATTGGCATGTCTTCCGATTGAGCCAACTGTTGCATATCTGACATGTTTTTTATGTTATACATCCACGTATCCAGCTTTGTTTCGCTCTGCGAAATCTCACTTACTGCCAAAGGGAGCTGAAGGCAGACAATATGAAGTTTATCAGTAAAAGGCTTATTGGTCGTTATATCCATTAATTTGACATCGTGACGCATAAGCGCTTCGCCTGTACTTTGCACTCTGAACAGTTCAAAATTAGTAAAGAATATTGAATAAACAGCCTTCAAGTCATCATATTTCCAACCAGAACCAGCTTCGCCTTGATTAGAAATATCTCTTGATGCGTAGAAGAGAATTCGGTCCTTGAACAATTCGTTGCCTTGATTCTGCATTTCCACAATCACCATCTTATCATCGTGAGTTGTGCAATGAATGTCGTAAATGATAGTTTTATCTTCTTCGGAATCACCTTTTACCTCCTTGTCGGAATAGGTAAGATCCTTGAACTGCATCTCGCCTTCAAAAAGGTCATTTAAGAAAGCCAACAAAATGTCCTTATCGCCAAAGATATGCTTAAAGCCAAAATCTGTGAGCGGGCTAATAAATTTTTTTTGAGTCATATTTATAGTAATTGTAGAGCACAAATATATAGAAATTAGTTGAATCTACACCCGAAACATGAGGCAAAATAAGATTCCAAGCAGAAAAAAGCAATATAGAGAAGGCATTATAGAGAGCGAAGGAGTCCGCAGGGTTGTATCAAAAAGTCGGGCAGAAGTTATGGGAAAATCATGTATGAGTTATATGTGGGTAGTATGAGAGTCCTTGTTGCTCGCAGTTTTTTTAATAATGAAGACAAGAGACAGGCAGAGGGAAAGCAGAGAGAAAGAAATAATTTGCAATTAAATGTAAAAAAATGTGCAATTAATCGTAACATCGAGAAGAAAATGCCGTATATAGACGGCAAACGAAGTTTTTTTCGTTGATTAGTTGATAAGTGTGTTTGGGTGATTTATTCACGATGGAAGGTAGCGAGGTGATCTCGGTGCCTTTCATTTTTTTATACATATATCAAAGTAGACATCATATCCGGGTTGAATACGGACTGAGCGACTCTATGGATATCAGCTGCGGAGACAGAGTGGACAGAAGCCACGGAAGAATCGAGGCTATCGGCAGAGCCATACAAAATGACACTTCGGGCGGCGGCCAGCATAAGATTCTCGCCATCGGCAGAAGCCATAAGGAGCTGACCTTCGATCTGAGTCTTTATTTTTTTGAGTTGGGTATCAGAAAAAGGCTTAGAACACAATTTATCCAGATCATTACGCACGATACGGATACTTTTCTTCACCTTATCGGGATCGGTACCAAAGTATATGACCTCCAGGCCCACGTCAGAAAACGATGTATATTCCGATTCAACATTATAAGCTATACCATTACGCTCCCTCAAGGCGACGCTAAGGCGAGCGTTCATAGACGGTCCGCCTATAATATTATTAAGCACATAGAGAGGGACTCTATCCCTATCCATAGCAGAAGGGGCTATATTACCCATCAAGACGTGAGCCTGATTATAGCCACGTTCGTCGCGCTGCTCGACACGTCTATAATTAGAAGCGCTCTGGCGGAAATTATCGGGACGGTATTTAGCAGGGCAAGAGCCGAGATACTTTTCGGCAAGGCGTAGTACCCTTTCGGCAGAGACGTTACCGATTACGCTAAGTACGATATTATCAGTATGATAGGTACGCTGCATAAAGCGGCGAGCAGCGTCGCCATCGAAATTAAGCAAAGTATCAGGAGTTCCGAGGATATTATGAGACAAAGCCGGGTGAGAAAAGACAAGTTCCTCGAAATCGTCGAATATCAAATCGGAAGGAGAATCCTTGTAGGAATTAATTTCATCGAGGATTACGTCGCGCTCCTTCAGAATCTCCTTTTCGGGAAATGTGGGGCAGAACACCATATCAGAGAGGAGTTCGACAGCCCTTTCGATATCCTTAGCGAGGAATGCGGCGTGGAGAGCCGTCTCATCCTTTGTGGTATAAGCATTAAGTTCGCCGCCGACAGCATCGAGTCGGTTAAGAATCTGCATACTAGTGCGGTGACTTGTGCCCTTGAAGACAGTATGTTCTATAAAATGAGCCATACCATACTCAGCCGGCAATTCATCGCGCGAGCCAGTAGCTATGACTATACCACAATGGCAAACATCGCTCAGATTTGTCTGCACGACAACGCGGATACCATTTGAGAGTGAAAATACAGGTATTTGGGACACGAAAAAATCACATTATATTCCGTACTTCTTTTCCGAGGGGCGATAGACATAGACTACGCCATATCTAGCAGCTATTTCACGGCGTTCCTCGGCAGTATTAGGCTCCAGTCTTTTTTCGACCTCGTTCCAAAGTTCCAAAATCAAGGCATCAGCCTTAGGGCGTATTTCCTCGACCTTAGCGTGATGTTTCTGTATAGTCTGCAAAAGATCCTGATGTTTGTTATGCACCTCGCTCAACTGCTGCAATTTGACCTTTACCACCGCTATAGACGGGTTATATATTCGGTTACCGCCTCTTTTCTCCTCGCTATCGACGACCTTTTTACCCCAAGAGAGCATCTGAGAGACAGTCTCGATAGCAGGGACAGAGTCTTCGTTCAGGTTCAAGCCCCATCCCTGGCGCATTTCCTTTTTGATTTCGCCACGAGCGACACACATATTAAAGACCTGGATATAATGAGACAGGTACATTTTAGCGAGACGGGAGGCGTTATCGACCTGACGGCTCAAGTCGGACTGCAAATCGCGGGCATCATTATACTGGTTGACCACCTGTTCGAAGAGAGGGGTAAACATTTTAGTATCGAGATGCATCTTAGGGGTAATGAGCATTGATTCGACGCCCACGTGATCTGCCATATCCAAGGCAGAATGAAGAGCTCGAAGTCGGGCTTGATCTGTATTTGGCAATCTACGATATGGCATAAATTACAGTTGTTATTCGTTATTCATTTTAGCCTTCATTTCGGCCTTGTACTTCAAAGTATCCTTAGCTCCTTCGCGAGGGCAGATAAGAATAATACCATCACGCTCAACGACGAGATAATCCCTCAAGCCATCAATTATACAAGTCTTACCTTCTGGGATATGTACCATACACCCCTCGGTATTTTTAAGGATAGCGTTACCAGACAAGATAGCGTTATGGATATCATCGAGAATAGCCTGTTCGTATACGGCGCCCCAGCTACCGAGGTCGGCCCACAGAGATTCGGTCTGCTGAACATATACGTTACGAGCCTTCTCCATCACGCCATAGTCGATAGAGATATTCTCGCATTCGTCATAGGCTTTACGTACAGTATCGGCATTCCAGTGAGACAAAGGGACAGAATCGAGGATATCGAACTGAGACTGGACATTAGGCAAGAACTTAGTCATTGCGTTAGTAATAGACTCAACAGTCCAGATGAATACACCTGTATTCCAGCAGAACTCGCCAGTCTCGTAGAACACCTGAGCCATCTCTGCATTAGGTTTCTCGGTAAAGGTACGCACCTCGTTGAGCATTTTATAGTTGCCCTTGACTGGAGCGCCCACCTGAATATAACCGAAAGCTGTCTCAGCGCGTTTAGCGCGAACGCCCACGGTCACCAAAGCATCATTATATTTAGCGAAAGCCACACCAGTCTTCACGTCCTCGATGAACTGAGAAGGAGTAACGATCAAATGGTCAGAAGGGGTAACGATTATAGTTGCGTCGGGGCATTTCTGCTTGACGAAGCCTGTAGCGAAAGCGATACAAGGGGCAGTATTACGTCTAAAAGGCTCAGTAATAATATTATCCTGAGGAACTTCTGGCAACTGCTGATGCACCAAGTCCCTATACATATCATTAGTTACGACGACAAAATGCTCAGGATCGCAAATTGACCGGAAACGGTCGTAAGTCATTTGGAGCATTGTACGGCCTACTCCCATCAAGTCTAAAAACTGTTTAGGAGCAGCCTGTCGGCTAAGTGGCCACAAGCGAGTACCTTGTCCGCCGGCCATTATAGTACAATATAAAGTTGACTTCTCCATATATAAGTTTTTTACGCGCAATTATACAAATATGGCACACTAGCATAAGTGTAACCAATTACCATTTATGCTAGTGTGACGAAATTACATATTTTTTTTCATTCTTTTACATAGACCAGGCGAAATAAGTTGTACTTTTGGTACAATAAAAGCAATACAAAAAGAAATGTTCAAATCCTTTTTCTTCCACCTTGGCCGATATTTTGTGTTTCTAGGGCAGATGTTTCGTCGTCCTGAGAAATGGAGGATACTTGGCAAACGCATATTGGTAGAGATAGACAAGCTGGGTGTTGATTCATTCGGCATTGTTACGATCATATCCCTTTTTGTGGGTGCTGTCATCACCATCCAGACAGCGACAAACCTTGACAATCCGTTTATTCCGAAATATACTGTAGGTACGGCGGCGAGAGAATCCATACTACTAGAATTCTCATCGACCATTGTCTGTCTGATACTAGCGGGCAAGGTAGGGTCGAACATTTCCAGTGAGATAGGCACGATGCGAATCACAGAGCAGATAGATGCATTAGAGATAATGGGAGTAAATTCGGTTGGCTATCTAGTCACACCAAAAGTAATAGCCATGCTGATTTCGGTACCTATACTTGTTGCATACAGCATGTGCATAGGCATATTCGGGGGATGGATGGCTGGAGATTATACAGGTCTCTGTCCGAGTGACGATTACATACACGGCATACATTATGCCTTCAAACCCTATTACGTAGTATACTCCCTAGTAAAATCGCTGACGTTTGCATTTACGATATCCACCATTGCTTCATACTGGGGGTATTATGTAAAAGGCGGCGCCCTAGAAGTCGGCCGTGCCAGCACTAAGACGGTAGTAGTATCTTCAATTGTTATATTGATATTCAATCTTCTAATTACACAAATATGGCTTAACTAAATGATAGAGGCAATTGATATACACAAGACATTTGGAGACCGAGAGGTAATGCACGGCATTTCGGCTACATTTGAGACCGGGAAGACCAATCTTATCATAGGAAAGAGCGGTTCGGGCAAGACTGTACTGCTGAAATCCCTTGTAGGACTATATCAGCCAGAGAGTGGAGATATTCTTTTTGACGGGCGTTCCACCATTAACCTGTCGCACAAACGCAGTCTAGCACTCCGCAGAGAGATAGGGATGCTATTTCAGGGTTCGGCACTATTTGATTCGCTTACGGTAGAAGAAAACGTGAGATTTCCATTGGACATGTTTACAAACATGACATTACAAGAGAGGAAGAATCAAGCCATTGCCTGTCTGGAGCGCGTGAATATGCCCAAAGAGTCGTACAAGCTATTTCCATCAGAGATATCTGGAGGCATGCAGAAGCGAGCTGCCATAGCCAGAGCCATAGCGTTGCGACCAAAATACCTTTTCTGCGACGAGCCAAATTCGGGGCTTGACCCATTAACATCAAGCGTGATAGATAACTTGATTCATGAAATTACAAAAGAGTATAATATAACCACAATAATCAACACCCATGACATGAACAGCGTCATAAATATTGGGGAGCATATTATATTTATCAATTCCGGCAACAAAGAATGGGACGGCACACGAGAAACGATCCTTCAAGCAGACATACCAGCGATGAAGGAATTTCTGGAGCCATACAGGTTACGATTTGAATAAGAGCTATTTTCTCAACAGACGCATAAGCTCGCCGACCAAGAGAACTGGCATTGTACCTATTATAATAAGTACCCAGTGGGTAAAGCTCAGAGGCTCGACATTAAAAAGTTCTCCACCGAAAGTCACGATAAATATCTGGCCGAAGAAAATCAAAGCGACAATAGTCAGGAAACCCTTACAATTCCTGAAATGGAACGCAGAACGCTTAGTCTGAAAAGCGCGAGCATTGAACAAGTTCCAGAACTGCAACATAACAAATATGGTAAAGAACAAGCTACACTCGTAAGGGTCCAACATAGGCTTAGCCATATCCCTAGCTCTTAACAAACCACTTATTGGGGTATCGTAATTAATATCGTTATAATGGAAATATTGCCATAATAACAACAATAAGCCAAAGAAAATCATACCCCAAGTAATGATACTCCATGCCATAGGCTTAGAAATGATGAAAGCCCTTCTATCGCGCGGCTTATCGTTCATAACCGAGCTAGAAGGAGGCAGAGATGCCAGTGCCATAGCTGCGAAAGTATCCATTATCAGGTTTACCCACAACATCTGCGTCACAGTCAGAGGAGACTCAGTGCCGAGGAAAGCACCTATAAGTACGACGAGGCAGGCAGCCACATTCACAGTCATCTGGAAAAGGATAAACCGCTGAATATTCTGGTAGAGAGAACGTCCCCACATCACGGCGCGACCTATAGAAGCGAAAGAATTGTCGACTATAGTAATATCGCTAGCCTCCTTAGCCACGCTAGTGCCGTCGCCCATAGACAAACCCACGTGGGCAGACTTCAACGCTGGGGCGTCATTAGTACCATCACCCGTAACAGCCACGACGTGACCATTTTTCTGCAGAGCCTCAACGAGACGCTTTTTGTCCATTGGTCTAGCGCGAGCGATTATTTTAATCTGCTCTACCCTATCAGGCAACTGAGAATCAGGGATATCTGCAAATTCAGGACCAGTCACGACAGCCATATCAGAGTCATTTTCGGACCACAACCCTATCTGTCGAGCTATTTCCCTAGCAGTATTTACAGTATCACCAGTAACCACTTTGACCTGAATACCAGCGCCACGACACTCAGAGACAGCCACAGAAACATCGGCACGAATAGGATCTGCGATAGCGACTACACCCATAAAGGTATATTTTTCTGCCCCAGCCACCTTGCAAGCGAAACCTAGAGTACGCATAGCCTGCTGCTGATATTCGGACAAGACACCCATTATCTCGGAATTGTGTTCATCTGCACACATAGCCATAACGATTTCAGGGGCACCCTTAACGAAAGAGACCTCCCTGTTCAAGACAGCAGAGAGCACAGTAGACTCCATATATTTTCTCTCTGTAGAAAATGGAGTTTCAGAAATACGCTTAACCTTTGACTGGATAGTACGATAATCATAGCCAGAAGCAGCTATCCAGAGAAGCAATGCGCCCTCCGTAGGATTACCGACAGGAGTAGGAGTCTGAGTAGAAAAATCCAGTGAAGCAGAAGAATTGACAGATATAGACTCAGCTATCAAAGAAGAATAATTATCGTCAGCCAGTCCTCTCAGAACACCCCCATCTGGTGCGAAGAAATATGATTCGCGAACCGACATACGGTTCTGCGTAAGAGTTCCCGTCTTATCAGTACATATTACTGTCGTTGCACCCATAGTTTCGCAAGCGTGCATCTTACGGACTAGATTATTCGTTTTCAGCATACTCCTCATACTATAAGCCAAGCTCAAAGTAACCGCCATAGGCAAGCCCTCTGGAACAGCCACGACGATAAGAGCCACAACGATCATCACAGTCTGAAGAAGATATGTGATAAAATCCACCCAATCCCAAGCACTATCGGCTGGCAGACTAACCATATACATTATGACTCGACCCACAAATATGAGGGCGGCGATAGTATAAGATGCCCAAGTAATGAGGTTAGACAATTTCTCCAGCTGAATATTCAGAGGCGTTTTCACGCTCTGATCAATCTGCGCCTCTACGAAAACCTTGCCATTCTCGGTAGCGTCACCCACAGCCTTCACCTCATATATGGCGTGCCCCTCCATTACCTTAGTTCCTCTAAGTATCTGATTAGAAGGGTAAGTAGCGTTAATATCGAAGTCAGACTCAACTATAGTTTTTGCACAGATAGGTTCACCTGTTAGAGACGACTCGTCGACCTGAAGCGAAACAGCCTCGAGCAGCAATCCGTCGGCAGGGATTTCGTCACCTGTAGCCACAATAACAATATCCCCCACCACGACATCGCGGCGAGGGATTTGTATTGTATTATTATTACGGATAACCTTAACAGGCTCATCGTCATTAACCTGATTCAAGATAGCAAATTCACGCTCAGCTTGCAATTCGAAGACAAAAGCGAGGCCAGTAGCAAGAATTATTGCCATAAATATACCCACAGGCTCGAAGAAAACACTAACCGGCTTATCGAGACCTATGTACTCATAGAAAGAGATACCTATAGAAAGTACACCTGCTACGAGCAAAATGATAATCAACGGGTCCTCGAACTTTGACAAAAATTTCTTCCATAGAGGCTCCTTTTGAGGGGGAGTCAGTATGTTAGTGCCATATTTTCTGCGGCTTTCCGCGACTTGAGCTTCAGAGAGACCCTGATATGTCATTGTAGTATAATATTTAGGAATGGTTTATAAGACAACGAATCAGCGAATAGCTGAGACGAACTCCTTAGTAGCAGCTACACCCTTTTCCGAGAGATGCTTGATGAACGCAGTACCAATGATAGCGCCATCGGCATTTACGCAAGCGTGGTCGTAGGACGCCTTATCCTTAATACCGAAGCCTATCATAGTCTTGTTCTTCAAGTCCAAAGCCTTGATTCTCTGGTAGTAAGCTGTACGGGTATCAAGGCTAGCCTTAATATTACCAGTAATACCAGCAGAAGCCACCATATAGATAAAGCCAGAAGCCTTAGAATCGATGTACTTGATACGTTCATCCGATGACTGAGGAGCAATCATAGGGATATAGTGAATACCATAACTATCCATCATATCCTTATAATGTTCGATATACTCATCAAATGGGAGGTCAGGAATGATTACGCCATCTACGCCAACCGCCTTACAATCGGCCATAAACTTCTCAAAGCCATAATGCACTACAGGGTTGACATAGCCCATAAGCACTACCGGCATAGTAATGGTTTTACGCATATCCTTAATCTGGTCAAGGATTTTCTTGATAGTAATACCATTATTCAAAGCCTGAAGGCTTGCGAGTTGGATTACAGGCCCATCAGCCAAAGGGTCAGAGAAAGGCATACCGATCTCCACCATATCGACACCTGCTGCCTGAAGTTCAGAAAGAACCGACATAGTATCCTCCAACTGAGGATAGCCAGCGGTAAAATATATTGAAAGCAAGCCCTTCTTCTGATTGAAAAGGCTATCTATTCTATTAATTGCCATGAGTAATTAGAGTTTGAAACGATTCATATAAGTTGCCATATCCTTATCGCCGCGACCAGAAACAGTCACAACGACATTATCTGTAGCCTTGAAGTCAATCTTCTTCAAGCCAGCCAAAGCGTGAGCGCTCTCAAGAGCAGGAATGATACCTTCGAGGCGAGTAAGTTCCAATGCGGCATCAAGAGCCTCCTGGTCGGTAGCTGCCAACACTGTAGCGCGGCCGCTCTCAGCGAGGAAAGAGTGCAATGGGCCTACACCTGGGTAATCGAGACCTGCAGAAATTGAGTATGGCTCAATTATCTGGCCGTCATCAGTCTGCATAAGCATAGTACGAGAGCCGTGGATGATACCCTCAGTACCGCGAGCTATAGAAGCAGCTGTATCGGCAGTATCCAGGCCAAGGCCAGCAGCCTCAACAGCTACGAGCTTAACAGACTCATCGTCAAGAAAGTTATAGAAAGAACCGGCAGCATTAGATCCACCACCGATACATGCCATTACATAATCAGGGAGATCCTTACCTGTCTGCTCACGGAACTGCCACTTAGTCTCCTCAGAAATGATAGCCTGAAGTTTAGCCACCATATCAGGGTATGGGTGAGGGCCTACTACAGAACCGATAATATAGAAAGTATCCTCAGGGTTAGAAATCCAATCTCTGAGAGCCTCATTAGTCGCATCTTTCAATGTACGGTTACCAGTCATAGCAGGAATAACCTCAGCGCCAAGCATTTTCATACGAGCCACGTTAGGAGCCTGACGCTGGATATCAACCTCGCCCATATAAACTGCGCACTTAAGACCCATGAGAGCGCATACAGTTGCAGTTGCTACGCCATGCTGACCGGCACCAGTCTCTGCGATGATACGAGTCTTACCCATCTGCTTAGCGATAAGAATCTGGCCAATAGCGTTATTGATCTTATGAGCACCAGTGTGGGCGCAATCCTCACGCTTAAGGAATATATTTGTTCCGTATGCGGCAGACATACGCTTAGCATAAGTCAGAGGCGTAGGGCGACCCACGTACTCCTTTAGGAGTTGCTTATATTCTTTCTGGAATGATTCCGAATCTAGAATCTCTTGGTATACCTTTTTAAGGTTATCCACATTGGGATACAACATTTCTGGCACGAACTGTCCGCCGAAACGACCATAGTATCCATTTGAGTTTACTGAATATTTTGACATTTGTGTGTGTGTAATCAGTTTATTGATGTCCTCTTATTTTGGCCAATGACTCACGGAGGAGGTCAAAATCTTTAATTCCCGAAGCTGTTTCGAACTTACTATTCAAATCTATAGCAGAAGCTCCGCAAGTGGCAGCCTCGACTATATTATCCGGGCCGATACCTCCGGCGACGAACCAAGGGTTACGGATTGGCTGTCGCAGGATAAGTTGCCAATCGAACCCACGTCCGCTTCCGCCGTACGTGGGTGTCTTAGTATCAAAGAGGTAATAATCCGTGCAATCGGCATAATCTGCCACATTTTCAAAATCACGAGCTGTCTCGATATGGAAAGCCTTGATTACTTCGAAGCCAGAATCCTTAAGAGCAGAGCAGAGACGAGTAGACTCGTTACCATGAAGCTGGATAGTCTGAAGGCCATAGAGAGCGGCTGTCTGACGGATTTCTGTTTCGGTAGAATTTACGAAGAGGCCCACACGATGCACATTTTCAGGAATAATGCTGAGCATTTCTGGCTTAAGTCGGCCCACGACATACCTTGGCGACTTGGGATAGAATATAAACCCAAGGTAATCCGGCTCTAAGAACAGGCATTTACTGATATTATCTATATCAGTCATACCGCAAATTTTGACTTTTACCATATTATCGTGATTCTATATTGCAAAATTACGGAAAAATAATTCCAAAAGCAATATGGCGTGAGATTATTAAACAATCAGAGAGTTATGGTGAGAATGTGCAAATAAAAAACAGCTACGGACCCGCATCCGTAGCTGTTTTGACTTGACTTTGACTTGTTATAATTTCTTTTTTACTGCGCCTTACGTGCAGAATAGCTAATCTTTAGCGCCTGAGCCTTACGAAGAGCTTGCTTGATATCAGTGATTGTACCCATCTGAACATCAGAGTCGGCCTTGATGGAAACTGTCATCTTAGGACGATCAGCCTCCTTCATACCCTCGCGCTCTTGAAGGATATAATTCTGGATATCATCTACAGAAGCAAACGAATCGTTAAGCTGAATACGAGGCTCTGAACCAAACTTCTTAGTACTCATAGGTACACCTACATAGATGTAAGATACCAATGATTTCTGTTCGAGCTTAGTAACCTCAGTAGCTTCAGGAGACTTAATCTTAACCTGCATTGTAACCTCCTTCATAGATGTTGCAACCATGAAGAAGAACAAAAGCATGAACACGATATCAGGCAGTGAAGAGGTATTCAACTTCTGTTGGCCACCCTTTCTTTCTTTTCTGAATTTTGCCATTACTTCTTGTAGTTTTTAGGGTCAGCCTCTGAAATACGCTGTGGGTAGATTACTTTGATAGCCTTTTGCTCAGCCTCGCTGCAATCGTCATAGCTCTTATGGAACTTCTGCTTCGCTAGCTCCTCACGCAATTCATTGTATGCTGCCTGAAGTTCGTTCTGCACCTTAAGGTAAGCCTGATACTGGCTACCGCGGTCGTTCTGAAGAGAGATAACTCCCTTAGAGACTGGGTAAGTGCCGAAGAATTCGACTTCTGTATCAGTTTTCTCTGGAAGAGATTCCAAATTACCTGGGTTGGCAATGAACTCCTTAGCCTTAGCACGCAAATCCTTAACGTCCAACCACTCACCCTCAACCAAGAGATCGTTCTTGAAGTTGAGAAGCACAGTGAACACGTTTCTCTCCTTAATAGGTGGAGCATCGTCCTCCTGATTAGGCATGATAGGTGGCAACATACGTGCCAAACCTGTATCCGTGCTCATTGTTGTGGCTACAAGGAAGAAGATAAGGAGCAAGAAGGCGATATCGGCCAATGAACTTGCGTTAAGTTCTGGTGTTTCTTTCTTTGCCATATTCTTAAAATCTTTCTGTTAAACCACTAAATGGTTATTATCTGAACAACTGGCGGATCTCTGAATAAAGGATAGAGATTACAGCCAATCCTGCAGATGTGTAGAACAAGAAAATACCTGTATCAGCAATCTCCAACCAAGGAGACTGGTTGTCTGTACCTTCGTAACCGACGAGTTTCATAGGAGTACCATCAGCCATTACCAAGTAGAGGAATGCTGTAAATGCTACGATTGCGACTACGATAATCCAGGTCTTAAGATTAAGACCGAGGAGGAAGTCAACCAAGAGGCCTAGGATACCGAGGCCAAATGCGCAAATTGTGAAAGTGATGATGACACCCGTCCAAGAGCCATCGGCACTTGCATTTGGGTTAACCGCCTCTGCGAGAATCTCACCCTTGATACCCATAAGGAGGGCGAGGACGAGACCTATCACAACGATAGCGGCCATCACTATTTTACCAACTAAACCTACTGTCTTCATCTAATAATAGTATTAAGTTAGACGGACAATTGATTAATGGTTTGACTTGTACTTCAAGAGGATATCCATGAACGAGATAGAAGCATCCTCCATCTTGTTTACGATACCGTCGATCTTAACAACGATGTAGTTGTAGAATACTTGAAGAATAACGGCTGCGATCAAACCGAACAATGTTGTCAAGAGGGCAACCTTGATACCGCCAGCAACTGCGATAGGAGAGATATCACCCATAGCCTGGATTGAGTCGAATGCACCGATCATACCTACTACAGTACCCATGAATCCGAGGGATGGAGCAAGTGCGATGAACAATGAAATCCAAGTCATACCGCTCTCGAGCTGACCCATCTGAACTGAACCATAAGATACAACTGACTTCTCAACCATGTCGAGACCCTCGTCGTAACGCTCAAGACCCTGATAGAAAATAGAAGCTACTGGACCACTTGTGTTACGGCAAACATCCTTAGCCTTCTCAACACCACCTTCGTTAAGAGCCTTCTCTACCTTCTCGAGAAGCTTCTTTGTGTTTGTGTTTGCTGCTGTGAGGTAAATAATACGCTCGATAGCAATAGCAAGACCGAGAACGATACATGCCAACACTGGGAGCATCCATCCTACACCACCCTCAACGAACTTCTCCTTAAGTACCTGGTGCATGCTTACCTCTGCTGCCTGAGCTGCAGGTGCTGCCTCGTCTGATGCGGCTACCTCAACTGGTGCTGATTCTGCCTCTGGCTGAGCATCCTGAGCAAAAGCTCCGAAACTCATCATAGAGAGTACTGCGATTGACGCGAATAGCTTTTTCATAATTTAAAATAAAATGTTTTAGATATTTAAAATTAGTTAAGTTAAATTTAAGAATAAGTCAATAGACCTATTTTGAAAAGGGTGTACGTACCCCCCCTTTCAGTTTGCTAAATTACTTATTTTTCCGAAAATACAAGCTATCTGAGAGAAATTTCGCCCCTCAAAGACTTGTTTAACATGATACGTATCTCCGCTGGATTTGTATAATTCCCTAAAATATACATTAATTTGGTTAACGCTGCTTCGGTTGTAATATCCCTTCCAGAGACGACGCCCATCTCCATAAGATGTCTTCCTGTGTCGTACCTCCACATTTCTACGCTTCCCGCAAGACACTGAGTCACATTGAGTATGACCACTCCACGGAGGAGAGCCTGATGCAGTTCGTCGAGGAACCAACGGGTAGTCGGTGCGTTACCAGATCCGAAAGTTTCCATTACGATACCGCGCACTCCGGGGATATTCAGCACGTGATGTACATAGGCGCGAGTCATACCAGGAAAAATTTTCAAGAGGGCCACATTTTGCTCCATTTCGGTAGATACGGCCAGAGGGCCCTCGACCGGGGAGTAACGGATATGGGGGTAAGAGTATTTAATATCTATACCCACCTCTGCCAAGTGAGGATAGCTCTGAGAAGTAAAAGCCTTAAAATTGTCGGCATTAATCTTAGTACACCTATTACCGCGATAGAGTTTAGACTGGAAGAATACAGAGACCTCCGGGACGATAGACATACCATTCTCCTGAGCGGCGGCGATTTCCAGTGCGGCGATAAGATTCTCCTTACCATCAGTACGGATAGTACCCATAGGCAACTGAGAACCCGTGAGAACCACAGCCTTAGTCAGGTTCTGGAGCATAAAGCTCAAAGCCGACGCGGTATAAGCCATAGTATCCGTACCATGCAATATTACGAAGCCATCATAATTATCGTAATTATCCTTAATGATATTACAAAGTCGGACCCAAACCTCGGGGCACATTTCGGACGAATCCAGAGGAGGGTCGAAAGTGATGGTATCCACTACGAAGTCGAACATATTCAGTTCAGGAACCTTCTTACGGATATTAGAGAAATCCATAGGCACCAGAGTATTGGTAGAAGGAGACTTCACCATACCGATAGTACCACCCGTATATACTATAAGTACGCTAGACATACACACAAAAAATAATCAAAGAGAACCCCCTTGCTAGTATAAGGCTAGTCTCGGGGAAGGTCCTTGTTGCTCGCAGTTTTTTTAGTAAACACAAAGTTAGTACATTTCCATTGTTGCTATGGTTGTAGTATCAATAATTATAGTATTTTTGCACTAATTGTATAAAATGAGATGAATAAACAGACTATTACCGATTATTGGCACCGTCTATGGCCACATTGTGTGGTTATTGTTGCATTCGTTGTATTGACGTGTGCATATTTCCTGCCTGTCATGCAAGGCAAAGAGATACGTCAGGGAGATGACATCAACGCCAAGGGTGCGGCACAAGAACTAGTACAATATCAGAAAGAGACAGGCGAATTTGCGCAATGGACAGACTCCATGTTTGGCGGAATGCCAGCATACCAGATAAGAAGCGATTCGTCGCAGAACGTATATAAAATATTCAACCAGATAGCGAGACTCAATCTGCCATACCATACGATGGGCATACTCTTCATGTACCTATTAGGATTCTATCTTCTACTAGTATCTATGAAGTTCAAGCCATGGATGGCGATGGTGGGAGCCATTGCGTTTGCGTTCGGCTCGTATAACATCATAATCATCATTGCCGGACACATTACGAAAGCATACGCCATAGCGCTCATGCCTGTAGTTCTGGCAGGAATAATAATGATATACAACGAGCGCTGGGTTGTCGGCGGGCTGTACACCATGGTCGGGCTAGGCATGGAACTAGCATACAACCACGTCCAGATAACATACTACCTAGGATTGGCAGTATTAGTAATGATAATAGCAGAATTTATCATTGCCATAAAGAGCAAGAAGATAAAGACATTTGCTATTTCGTGTCTAGTATTAGCAGGAGCAGCCATACTAGCGGTACTACCAGGAATGACCAATATGTGGTCTACCTACGAGTACAGCAAGTTCTCCACACGAGGGCCATCAGAGTTAAAGTCCACTACAGAAGAGCGCCAGCATGACGGTCTAGACAAAGAGTATGCTCTAGACTGGAGTTACGGCATACACGAGACCCCTACCCTACTCATACCGAATATAGTAGGCGGAGCAAGTGAGCTCATAGGCTACGACAACAAAGCCGTAAGCAGAATGGACCCACAGATACGCGATGCTGTGGCACAGCAGATGCCTAAATACTGGGGCGGACGCAGTTTCACCTCCGGTCCGGTTTATGCGGGAGCTATAATCTGCTTCCTATTCTTCCTTGGAGTATTCTACTATGAAGGCAAGCACAAGTGGTGGCTGATAGCTGCGACCATACTTTCGATATTCCTAGCGTGGGGAAAGAATTTCATGCCATTTACCGACCTGATGTTCTACTATTTCCCGATGTACAACAAGTTCCGTACGGTAGAGATGGCATTAGTAATAGCCTCGATGACCATACCTATGCTTGGCTTCCTAGGCTTGAAAGAACTATTTGAGAACCCAGAGCGCATAAGATATGAGGTCGGCAAATTCTTCGGTGCCATGGGCATCACGGCAGGTTTTGCATTAATCATTGCACTTGCGCCGACATTATTCTATGATTTCCTAGCCCCACAAGAAGCAGACATGTTTGCGCAGCTAAAAGCAGGAGAAAACGGGCAGGCGTATGCGCTATTTGAGATGGGAGTCATAGAAGCGCGAGTAGAATTAGCGTCGGCAGATGCGTGGAGAACCGTGCTATTCATATTCCTAGGATCATCTGCATTATGGTTCTTTGCGGTAGGGAAGATAAATTCCAAGATAGCATTGGCGACACTTGGCATACTTATACTATTTGACCTTTGGAGCATAGACAAACGCTATCTATCAGAGAAGCACTTCACGCAAAAGACATTAGGAAAGACAGAATTCCCTATTTCGAAGGCAGACAAACTGATAATGGCAGACAAGGCGCCACATCGAGTGATAGCATTATACAGAGATCCATTCAATGAGGTATCGACCAGCTACTATCACCATTCAGTAGGTGGCTATCACGGAGCAAAGCTACGCAGATACCAAGACGTGATAGACAGATATCTACGTCCAGATTGGAATATGCTTCAGCAATGTCTGAGAAATCAGAATATAGCAGCGCTACAAACTACGCTAGAGGAGTCGAATGCGCTTAATATGCTGAATACTAAATACTTCATATACAATCCAGAAGCAGAACCGATACTCAACCCACATGCTTTAGGAGGTGCGTGGTTCGTATCAGGCGTCATAGCGGCAGCCACACCAGACGAAGCCATAGAAGCTATCGGAGAGACAGACGTACAAGAAGTTGCGATTATAGAAAATTACGACATAAAGAAACTGAACACCTCGGCAGACAGTACAGCCACCATACAACAAGTATCCTACACACCAGAAGAGATTGTGTATGAGGCGACGGCGGCAGTACCACAAGTAGCGGTATTCAGTGAGATATACTATCCAGCAGGCTGGAAGGCATATATAGACGGCAAAGAGGCAGAGATACTTCACGCCGACTATATACTACGAGCCCTACAGGTACCTGCCGGCAAGCACAAGATAAGATTCACATTCCATCCACGGTCATACACAGTAGGCAAGACGGTATCCATTATTGGATCCATACTTGCGATACTGCTATTGGCTGGCGGAATATTTTACAACATTAAAAAATCTAAGAAGCAATGAGAAGCAGTAGACCCTTGACCCCATCAGAGGTCACACAATTGGAGCGTCGTGGCAATATTGCTACAGACTGGGATCTGGTCAGAGTAACAGAAGAAGGGTTCACAGCCCTCAACATTCGTAATACATATTTCCGTGGCAAGGCGTATCTAGGAGCCAATCTAGAGATAGTAGGCTGTACAATTTCCGGGTATGAGATACTTGACAACTCGATAGTAATCAACAGTACCCTAGAAGCCGACGGCAATACGATACATATACTCAATGAGGCAGGCAACCGTGTGATATACTGTACACCAGGGCTTACGGCGCAGATTGCGTATATGGAGGCATTCCACACATACAAGCCAGGATTGCAAGAAGGATTCAAGAAGCTACAATCTGAGGACGACCTCTGTACGGTAGCCAAAGACGTAAAGATCAAGAACGGGTGTACAATCCACAATTCATATATCGGACACCACACCGTACTTGAAGGGTTTACGGCAGACAACTGCTTTATCGCAGAGAACTGTCACCTTGCATATGGTGAAGGCGTGGCAGCATTCTGTGGCCCGATGACAGTCAGCCATCACAAATCTACCCTCCTTATCGCGGGCTATTACTCATTCTACAATGCAGGCAGCAATACGAACTCGTCCAACCACAACTATCGTCTCGGTCCTATTCACCAGGCGATATACAACCGTGGTGTAAAGACAGGTTCGGGCAGTTATGTACTACAGCCAGCGCACTTCGGAGACTTCTCTATGGTGGTAGGCAAGCATTACAACCATCCAAATACATCGAAGCTTCCATTCTCGTATGTAATAGAGAAAGAAGGGTCGAGCGTGATATTTCCGGCACAGAACTTCAAAGCCATCGGAATGTGGCGCGATTTAGCCAAGTGGCCATCAAGATACAAGTTGGCCAATGATGCTATTGTACCAGACTTCTCCATTGACCGTCCTACATACGTAAACAAGCTGTTCCAGGCAGCCAAGGTCCTAGAAGAACTTGTAGAGAAGGCAAAAGGAGACATCATCACATACGAAGGATGCCGTATCCAGAAGATAATGGCAAAGCCAGCCATTGAGACATACAAGAGCATGGCACAGGCGCTACTTATGGCACGTTATGCGAAGAAGCGCAAAGAGTGCAACGCATTCATCGGTGTTGAGGGCGACTGTGAGAACTGGAAGTGGATAGACCTCTGCGGATCGTGGTTCAACAAGAGAGTCATAGATACAGTAGAGCAGAATATTGCCGACGGCAAATACTGCTGTGTAGACAAGATTACAGACGAGCTATTCTTCCTACAGCAGACAAAGCAACACAATATTGTAAAGGCCATAGTATCGATGATGCATACATATCTTGGTATTGACGACCTGTCGAATACTGAGAAAGTAAACGAAGAGATGGCAAAAGCCAAGAAGACATTTGAGAATCTTCTTGACACACTGCTGTTTGATGCACAGAGAGAAAGCAACGGCCGCATGACAGTTGGCTATGGTCTTGATGGCGATGCAGAAGAGTGTGCGAAAGACTTTGCATTTGTACACTCGTCACTTGACGATGATGCGCAGGCAGCTGTGAAAGTAATAAGAGACTATATCGCTGCATTGTCATAAGAGACAAATAAAGCAACATAAAAGACCCCCTCACCGGCAATAGTCAGTGAGGGGCTTTTCTTTTTTACAAGGGCAAGAAGACAAGTCGCAGCATACGGGATGCCTACCGTCTGAGTACGGTCTGTATTAAGAGAAGCTCCTTGTTGCTCGCAGTTTTTTTATTTACGAACCCGACGGAAATAAATAACCCCACAGGAAGAAATCTCCTGTGGGGTACTGTATAACCAGTGAAAAAAAGCCAGATTACTTACGGTACCAACGAGGGTCACCTACGTTTGCAGGGAAGTCGAGGTTGGTAATTGTAAGGTCGCCGTTAGCGGCATCAGCAGGTTGTGGATCTGCGGCAGAGAAGCCATCGGCAGGAACTGTATAGAAGCCCTCCCAGAGGTTAGCACAACTATTATAGTAGTTGTTCTTATAAGACTCCTCGGCAGTAATGTTACCAGCCTTAGCCCAGAGGCCGAATGCTACGCCATCGCCGATCTTATCGAAGAGACAGTTCTCGAATGAGATAGAACCGCCATCCTTCATACGAACGATACCAGAGTTATTGCTGTTATCGAAGATACACATACGGTAGAAAGTACAATTCTTGAAAGAGATAGCAGCTGCAACCTGGACACGGAGGAATGCGCGGCCGCCATTCATGAATGTAGAATTAGTAACTGTGCAGTTCTCGAGGGAACCACCGCGGAAGTCGATGAAGTCACCGCCATCACCCTCGATATCCTTGATAACGCAATTATTGATGATGATAGAACCAACGTTAGCCTTCTTATTGTTGTAGATAAAGCCCTTCTGGTAATTCTGGAAGAGGCAATCCTCCAACTCAATAGAAGCGATTGTTGCAGCATTAGCAGTACAATCGAATGGGTGGCCCTTGAGAACATTTGTTGTAGCGCCGCTATCATCTGTATCCTCGTATGAACCATTCATAATTACGCTCTTAAGCTTAAGGCTAACCTCATCAGTACCGAGAGTGAAAGCACCATTAAGAGTTGGGCGAGCTGCAGGCTTGAGACCAGAGATAGTCACAGACTTAGTAAGAGCGTAAGAACCGATCTTAAATTCAGCCTCATCAACGAGGATAAACTCAGCGCCATCCTCAGCGGCGTCGAGCATAGACTTAAAGTTATCGCCAGCGTAAACTGGAGTAGCGTCACCGAAGTCCATAAGAGTTGTAGCCTCCTTAGAACCGCGAACTACTGAGCCATTCATAAGCTTGAACTTATAAGAAGTCTCACCTGTAAGACCAGTTACAGTAGCCTCACCTGCTGCGATTTCTTCAGCAGAGAGAGTATATACTACCTCCTCGCCATTCTGCTTATAGACGATAGAAGTAACCTCCTCGCCAGCTGGCCAAGTGATCTTGACAGAAGTAGCGGCAACATCTACGGCATCATTACCAGCGAGAACAATCTGCTCCTCGTCGGTCTTGAAAGTAAATGTGACATACTTAGAGTCGCCCTTACCATTACGAACAGCCTTGATACGACCATAATACTTAGTGTCGCCATTGTATCTCTTAATGAAAGGAGAAGAAGTAGCTGTCTCCACAATAGCGCCAGCTGGAGTAGCCTCCTCGGCTGTTATTGTATCATTAGCCAATTCGATGACATAAGAGTCAGCATCCTTGAGCTGATTCCAAGCCAAGCGGAGCTGGACACGGTTAATAACCTGAGCCTTAACATCCATTGGAGAGAATGTGCGGTTGTACACAAACTCTGTAACCTCATCGCTCTGCTCCTCACACGCTACGAAAGTAGCGGTGAGAGCCATGCAAAGAGCTGCGTTGTATATAAATTTCTTCATAATAATAGTCATCAATTAATATTAGTTCCACTGAGGATCGTTAACAAGCATACCGTTGCTGCCATCGATGAAATTCTGCCAGATAGGCCAGAACTGATACTTATCAGGATCGTTGACATAGATAGTCTCGATAACCTCATCCTTAATCTTAGACTCACCCAACCAAGACTGCTTAGTATAGTCGCTGAGAGTAGCGCCTACTGCGTCAGTCTCGCCATGGTTGAGACCATAGACTACGAGTTCCTCGCCATTACGAGTCCAGTAGAGGTTCTCTGGGAGGTCAGCATACTTACCCTCGCGGTTGCGGAGGTCGTAGAGGTCCTGCTTAACAGAAGCGAGGTTCTTACCGAGGAGGTTCCAACGGATAAGGTCGTGCTTACGGAGCATCTCACCTGCGAACTCGAAGCGGCGCTGTTCAACGATAGTGTTGAAGAAAGCCTCCTTAGTAGAAGCAGCGGCGAGGATAGCGTTAACCTTTTCAGCTGGGAGAGCGCGGTCGAGGATTGGCTTGAGGTACTGAGCAGCGCTTGCTGGGCCATCGAGTTCATTAATAGCCTCTGCAGCCATCATATATACATCAGCAAGACGCATAACCTGCCAGTTGATACCATCATCGTTAGAAGAAACTACACGGCGAGTCATCCACTCGTAACGGAGTTTACCGAAGCACCAGCTATTTACACTACGGAGAGACTGCCAAACGAGAGCGTCAGCGCCCTTAACCTGACCATCCTGGAGAGTCCACTCATAAGGAACGCAAGTGATATCGCGGCGAACATCATCCACATCGTAGTCATAGAACAATGTTGGGATAGGACCATTAGTACCACCCTGAGCCTGGCCAGTGTAGCGGTTAACATCCTTATGCTTTACACCGAAAGTATAGAGAACGCGACCGCGACCATCAGCGAAAGGAATCTCGTAGATAGACTCGTTACCAGCAGTAACGACATCCTGGCTGAGAGCCTTGAAGTTAGCCTCGAAAGAACCGAGCTTATTGCAGCCCTGATTGATAACATCGATACACTCCTGCTTAGCGATCTGATACATAGCAGAGCGTGAGAGCTCAGGATCAGAAGAGAGAGAAACGCTACCATCAGCACGCTGGCAATAACCACCTGCGTAGAGAGCGATACGAGCGCGGAGAGACTTTACGAAAGCCTTAGAAACACGCTCAGTGCTCTTAGTATAGCTATTCTCGTTAGGCCAAGCGCAATAATCCTCTGCCTCCTTGAGGTCAGCGAGAAGCTGCTTATAGATTACATCGCAAGAAGACTTAGCGAGGTAGATAGTCTCTGTTGTATTAGGCTCGAAACGAGCTGGAACATCGCGCCAACCCTTTACGAGGTCGAGGTAAATCATAGCACGGAGAGTAAGAGCCTCACCGAGGAGCTGCTTGAGCTCATCAGAGTTACCATACTCGCGAAGACCCTTGATACACATATTAGCGCGCTCGATACCCTCATAGAACTTAGCATAAGCATTGTTAGCTGTATTCATGTTAGTACCAGCTGGGTCTGGGTTGTAGTTACAGATACGAGACTTATCGTCGCCTGGTGTAGAGTGAGAATTGAGCCACTCAGCATCAGTATTCAAACCATAATATGGGGTAAAACGACCACGGTAAGAGTTAGTCTCAGCGAATGATACGTGAATACCCATTACTGCAGCATCGGCCAACTGAGGAATCGAGAAGATGTTTGCGGCATCCATCGACGACTTGGTCTCAGACTCTATAGCATCCTCACAAGCTGTGAATGCAAGAGCAGCTGCTGCCATTGTCATATATATATACTTATTCATCGTCTTTCTATATTTAAGAGATTAGAAATTGAGATTAAGACCTACAACAAGCTGACGGCTCTTTGGATAAGCAGAGTAATCAACGTTAGGTGTGAGAGCTGTCTTAGTACGTGTAGATACCTCAGGATCGAAACCAGAGTAATTTGTCAAGCAGAATACGTTGTATGCTGTACAATATACACGGAACGACTGGCAAGCCCACTTAGATGTCCAAGACTTAGGAAGAGTATAACCGAGAGTAAGTGTTGAGAGACGGAGGAAAGAGCCATCCTCTACTGCCCAATCAGAGAAAGCGTGCTTAGACATCCAAGGAGAGTGCATTGTAGTACCCTCATTCATTGCTGCCAAAGCTACTGGATCGTTACAGATAGTACCATCCTCGTTGAGGTTATTCCAACGCTTACCCATAGCCATATCAGAAATCATGTTACGGTTCTTATTCTTAGATGTAGAAGTATACTCCATCTTGTTAGCGTTGTAGACATCGTTACCGATTACGAAGTTGAAGTTAGCAGCGAGGTCGAAACCATAAGCGCGAGCATTGATAGAGAAACCACCGGTAAGGTCTGGGTTAGCATCGCCGATGATAGAACGGTCGTCTGTTGTTACCTGATTATCCTCGCTACCGTCGGTATTCTTGAACTTGATAGCACCTGGACGGAGCTGGTTCTTACCGATGATTGTGCTGTTATCAGCAACGCCCTCCTTGAGAACCCACTTCTTAGCGGCTGCATCGTAGTGGCTGAAGTCGCTTACCTCGTAGCGTCCATCATACTGATAACCATACATCTGACCTACGCGACCGCCCTTAGAGATCCAGTAATCATAGCCGATTTCAGAAGAAGCCCAGCTAGATTCAGCACCGAAGTCGTCCATCAAACCGAGGTCCACAATCTCGTTACGGTTGATACCAGCATTAGCACTGATTGTCAATCCGTAGTCAGCGTGATCAAGCACAACATAGTTAAGAGTCACCTCGAAACCCTTGTTCTGAGTCTCGCCCATATTACGGTACTGAGTATCATAACCTGTACCAGGAACAGGGAAGTTGATCAAGAGGTCCTTTGTTGAATTGTAGTAAGCCTCGAGAGTACCAGAGAACTTACCGCCGAAAGTTGTGAAATCGATACCAGCGTTACGAGTAATTGTTGTCTCCCAAGTAAGATCTGGGTTAGCCATAGTCTTAGAAGGGTTCCAGAAGCTAGAATAACCATTGATCCACTGAGAATCACTAGCAGCATAAGACTGAACCATCTGACCAGCTGGAATATTATTGTTACCAGCAGTACCGAAGCTCAAACGGAGCTTGAGGTCGTCCAACCAGCCCTGAGTTGCATCCATGAAAGACTCAGAAGAGATACGCCAAGCCAAGGCAGCAGAAGGGAACATACCCCATTTATTACCCTCAGAGAACTTAGAAGAACCATCGGCGCGGAATGTAGCGCTTACGAGGTACTTACCCTGGAAGTCGTAATTAGCACGACCGAAGAAAGAGAGGAGCTTATCATCTGGTGACAAATAGTTATCAACAGCAGCATTAGCACCGAGAGCAGAGAGCTTAAAGCCCTGCTGAGCGTTGAATGTCTTAGGGAGACCATAAACCTTATTAGTCTGAGTCTCTGACTTAGAGATGATATACTCATGACCAACGAGGAGAGTCAAGCTATGATCCTCAGGAATGATATTCTTGAAGTTCATATTCAAAGTATTTGTGCTACGAAGCTTCTCCTTAGCAACATTTGTGAAGATAACAGCAGGAGAACCTTGATATGCAGCAGGAGCATTGTTACGTACGAAATAAGTTGTACGACCGAAGAAACGGTTAGTATTCTGCTTGTAATCATTATAGCCAACCTCAGCCTTAAGAGTGAAACCATCGATGAACTCGTAGTTTACAGAACCGGCGAGGTTCAAATCCTTACGGAGACGAGACTGGTCATTATCAGCGAGGTTCTCAACTGGGTTGTAGAGAGAAGAAGATGGGTCAGAGTCATCAGCGCTGACATTTGTCAAACCATCAACAGGGAATGGAGTGAAGAGAACAGCGTGCTTAAGACGAGAATCTGCAGAAGAAGCCTCTGTCTTAGACTCGTTAGCACCAGCACCATTAACCTTAGTCTTAGCGAAACGTACAGAGAAATCAACACCGACACGCTTGTGAGGCTTTGCGCTCAACTTAAGAGATATGTTATCACGACGGAAATTAGACATTTCCATGATAGCCTTATCGTTGATAGTCGCATAACCGAAGTTATACTTGAACTTATCTACACCACCTGTGATGCTGAGGTTGTGGTTGAAAGTGTGACCGATACGACCGAAGGTGAGATCCTGCCAATCATTAGTCTCAATATCCTTGTACTGGTCCATATCCTGGAAGTTACCGAAGTATTTAGTATAAGCCTCTGGGTTGATTTCATCTGGCTTATTTTCCTCCAACATAGCGTGCTCATAGTTCCAACGAGCATAATCATACGAATCGAGGACGTCGAGAGTCTTAGCAACCTTCTTCCAAGAATAGTATGCATTGTAAGATACAGAAGTCTTACCTTCCTTACCGCCCTTTGTAGTAACGAGGATTACACCGTTAGCACCACGGGAACCGTAGATAGCTGTTGAAGATGCATCCTTGAGTACGTCGATAGACTCAATATCAGAAGCTGCGATATCAGAGATGCTCTCTACAGGGAAACCATCTACGATATATAGTGGGGAATTATCACCTGTGATAGAACCACCACCACGAACGCGGATTGTTACGTCTGCATCAGGAGAACCTTCTGTAGTTGTAATCTGTACACCAGCCATCTTACCTGTGAGGGCCTCTGAAGCTGAAGATACAGGAACTGCGGCGAGAACGTCAGAAGAAACAGACGCTACAGAACCTGTAATGTCTTTACGCTTCTGCGTACCGTAACCGACAGCAACAACCTCATCAAGAGCTGTGAACTCAGGCTCGAGTTTAACATCATGCTTTGTGCCAGTTACAGGGATAGTAACAACATTGTAACCGATGAAGCTGAAAGTAAGCTGAGCTCCATCTGGAACATTAATAGAATACTTACCATCAAAATCTGTGATAGTACCATTAGTTGTACCTGAGACTACAACATTCACACCAGGAATAGGTGAGTCGAGCTCATCTACAACGACTCCTGTCACGGTCTTGGTCTGTGCATACAAAATGCCAGCCATTATATTTAACAGAAGTAAGATTAGAAGTTTGCTTTTCATAAATCTACTTGTTTGATTTTTTTGTTATCAGGTTGGAACTTTCTATTCGCGTGAAAATTCCAAGGGCGAAAGTATAAACTTAAATTAACACTAGTGCGCAATTATTTGACATTGGACAATTGTGCGCACGAAATAGTCAATTTGTCCCCCCTTGGGATATATCATATGCCTACGCAATAGGAAGTTATATGGTTGCGCAAATTTGTTGCTATATTTGCGCATATAGATAAAAAAACACCCGTGTAGGATATAAAATCGTACACGGGTTGTATGTAAACTGTTAAAAGGAGTTACTATTTCGCGGTCAAAAGGTAGTAGTTCTTCTTACCTTTCTGAACGAGGAGGTATTTCCCTTTCAAAAGGGAAGAATCGTTGATTACATCCTCAGGAGCATTAACCTTTGCCTTGTTAATCTGAAGACCGGCAACATTTCTCTTCAATTCACCCTTTGATGGAAACACTGGAGCTGAAGCTGTGAGGAGATCAGCAACCTGTACACCTGCCTTGAGAGCATCCAAAGATATATCATACTTCTCTACGCCTTCGAATACTGAAAGGATAGTAGCCTCGTCCATCTGCTGGAGCATCTCTGTAGTACCCTTACCGAAGAGAAGCTGAGAAGCTGAGATAGCCGTCTGGAGAGCCTCTTCACCGTGTACCATTATAGTAATCTGCTCTGCTAGCTTCTTCTGAAGAGGGCGAAGACCTGGATCTTCTGCCTGCTGCTTTTCGAGCTCTGCGATCTCCTCCTGAGAAAGCATTGTGAAGATCTTGATATAACGGGCTGCATCCTCGTCAGATGTATTAAGCCAGAACTGGTAGAACTTATATGGGCTGGTACGTTCTGGATCAAGCCATACGTTACCGCTCTCTGTCTTGCCGAACTTAGTACCATCTGCCTTTGTGAGGAGTGGACAAGTCATAGCGAAAGCCTCGTTGCCAGTCTTACGGCGGATAAGCTCTGTACCGGTTGTGATATTACCCCATTGATCAGAACCACCGAGCTGGAGCTTACAGTTCATGTGCTCATTGAGATAAAGGAAGTCATAGCCTTGTACAAGTTGATATGAGAATTCTGTGAAAGACATACCCTCGCGGCTATCAGCGCTGAGACGTTTCTTAACAGAATCCTTAGCCATCATATAGTTAACTGTGATGTGCTTACCGATGTCACGAATGAAAGAGAGGAACGAGAAGTCCTTCATCCAGTCATAATTATTCACCATTACTGCTGCATTAGGGGCATCACTCTTGAAATCGAGGAAGCGCTCGAGCTGCTTCTTGATACCAGCCTGATTCTTTGCGAGTGTCTCCTCATCAAGGAGGTTACGCTCTGCAGACTTCATTGAAGGGTCGCCAATCATACCTGTAGCACCACCAACGAGTGCTATAGGCTTGTGACCTGCAGCCTGAAAGTGTTTAAGAATCATCACGCCGACAAGGTGACCGATGTGAAGAGAATCTGCGGTAGGGTCTATACCTAGATACGCAGTCGTCATCTCCTTCTGGAGTTGCTCTTCAGTACCTGGCATGATGTTGTGGAGCATGCCTCTCCATTTCAATTCTTCAACAAAATTCATCGAATGAATGTATGATTTATATTTATTGGGTGCAAAGGTAGTTATTATTCAGTAATTTTTGCGTTTGCTAGCTTAATGTTTGGAGATAAAGCTATTGCAAAACCATAACTATAGTCGAACTGTGATTTATTTATGTCGTGATATGCATTAAAGTCGAGGCTGAAACGCACTGTGCGATGAATCTGCTTTTCCAATGCTACATGAGCAAGAATCAAGTCGCGCTTCTGCCGATACACTCCAGTGAAACGTGAACTGCAAGTCAAAAGAGGCATCCCGTGCAAAGAATTGAAGTCATCAGCGTGAAAATAACCCAATGACGCAGAGAGTAGTTTTGATTTCAACCCTAATTCGGGGTTAATGGCAAAACCATTTGTTGTTCGATGTGCTTCTCCTCCGTTGAATACATTAAAATATAGAAAATCTAGCCCATAGAAGAACTTACGGAAGAAAGAGCCATTAAGCGTATGGGTAGACCTTAGGCCTAACTGGAGATTCATCAAACTTTGAACAGGCTCTGGGAAGTCGCTGATCTGACCACCTATATGATTGAATGTCAAGCGAAATGGGACTTGCACCCTGATGGCATTATTACTAACTGGAGTCCAATCTGCTCTAACACCAGCCATAAAACGCTCAGGTATTGTATCTCCGTGCTTGATAAACGACTGCCAGTCTATCCATATTTCACCATCAAATTTATCTGTCAGACAGATAATCTGTGCACCTGTCTCCGGACGGGAAGACAGAACCCGTTCAGGATCTAGGACAGCACTATGAAGACGATGACGTGTTGAGCCGTCAATATTTCCTAGCCGGATCGAGACCTGAGGATTAATCTGCCATCGAGCAGATACAAATGGGTAGACTTTATCGAATTTATCAGTTCCGCCATATTGTATCATCTCAGCACCAGCTACTAACTCGACATTTGGAAGGAACTGGTATTGGAGTGTCGGACGAAAACGATAACCAGGAAGTGTATACCCCTCAGCAAACTCTCCGAAATACTCGTTATTCTTGAAATATGAAATATTTTTCAGAGAAAGTCTGATATCACCATATCTTAAGGAATCAAGAGGCGCATCGTGTAGTACCTCCGATACATATATGTCTTGAGAAAAAGACTCTGCATAGGATATAAAGATAAATCCTATGCAGAGTATTATAGATTTGAATTTATTCATCGACTACCAAAAACTTTCTTGAGCAAGTCAGATGTACGAGCAGAAGCTTCTGTGCGTATCTTGGTCTCTTGCTCGCCAACCTTGAGATACAAACCGTCTACAGCCTTGTCTGTGAGATAATCGCAGAGGTCTGTGTTGACTGTCTTGAGACCTGCCATAGCTCCTACTGGGTTGCTAGCTACTGCATTCCACTTAGTGGTAAGAGCGTTCCATGAAGACTCGGCAGACATATCTCCAACGAGTTTCTTCTGGATCGAAGCCTGCATACGCTTGCGGAAAACACCCTTGAGAGCTGTCTTGGTCTTAGACTTGAAATATGTAGATGCAGCTGTCTTGTTGCCTCGAAGAATTGCTGTAGCATCTTGGAATGTCATCTCTTTGATAGCATTAGCAAAAATAGGGGCGGTATCTTTCACTGCATCAGTAGCTGCTGCATTGATACTCTTAATAGCGTTTTCTACCAACTGACTGCCACCTGGCACCTTGCTGATATTCTTAAGGATTACACCGCACTCTTCTGGGAGTCCGATTTTTGCCAAGACATCATTATAGTATCCGTTTTTAGCGGCAAGTTTCTGAATGCCTATGTTGACACCTATATTAAGGGCTTCTTTGAGACCTGCTGAGATATCAGCTTGCGACAATACTTGTTGAGCTGCTGGCACACCAGCAATACCTGCAATTGTAGCCATCTCAGAACAAGCTGTTAGCATGAGAGCAGACGATGCTACTGCAGATAGAATAAACGATCTATACTTCATAGTGTTATATCAGTTGGTGAAAAATAATGTTACCTATAATAATATAGAGGGGATTCCCTTAGAGAAGTCCCCTCTTATAATGATTTTCAATTTATCGGAGCAAATATGGGAGACCGCGATGACGGTTCTTAAGCGCAATACCGGTACCGATAGCTACAGAGAGAAGTGGATTCTCTGCAACATGGAATGGGATATTGAGCTTGTCCGACAGACGCTTGTCAAGACCACGGAGCAAGGCACCTCCACCAGTGAGGTAGATACCATTCTCTACAATATCTGCATATAGCTCAGGAGGTGTCTGCTCAAGGGCAGCGAGAACGGCAGCCTCAATCTTGCTTACCGACTTCTCGAGTGCGTGAGAAATCTCCTGATAGCTGACTGGAACCTCGATAGGGAGGGCTGTCATCTGATTTGGACCACGTACAATGAAATCATCTGGCGGAGTCTCAAGCTCTGGAAGAGCCGAACCTACACGGATCTTAATCTGTTCTGCTGTACGCTCACCTATCTTGATATTATGCTGACGGCGCATATACTCAACTACATCTTCTGTAAGCTCATCACCAGCAATACGTATCGACTTATTTGTCACAATACCACCGAGGGAGATAACAGCGATTTCTGTTGTACCTCCACCTATATCTACGATCATGTTACCTTGTGGAGCCTCAACATCGATACCAATACCGATAGCTGCAGCCATAGGCTCGTAAATCATATAAACCTCACGACCACCAGCATGCTCTGCTGAGTCACGTACGGCACGGAGCTCAACTTCAGTTGAACCTGATGGTACGCAAATCACCATTGTCAGAGAAGGACTGAAGAATCTTGGCTGTGGCAGAATCTTTATCATGCCACGAATCATCTTCTCTGCAGCGTTAAAGTCGGCAATCACACCATCCTTAAGAGGGCGGACTGTACGTATATTATTATGCTCCTTACCCTGCATCTCACGAGCTTTCTTGCCGATAGCAATAGCCTCGCCGGTATGCTGATCAAGAGCTACTATAGATGGCTCGTCTACTGCTACCTTCTCATTATGGATAATGATGGTATTCGCAGTACCGAGGTCCATAGCCAATTCCTGTGAAAGAAATGAAAAGAGACCCATATCTCAGTTATGTATATCTATCGTTATTAAAAACGGGAAAGAGTGATACCCTTTCCCGCTATCAATTAATGCTTGAAGTGACGAGAGCCTGAGAACACAAGAGCCATGCCATTGTTTGCACAGTACTCGATAGTCTCGTTGTCGCGAACTGAACCGCCTGGCTCAATTACTGCATCGATACCCTCGTTGTGAGCTATCTCTACGCAATCGCCGAATGGGAAGAATGCGTCAGAAGCAAGAGCCGCACCCTTGAGGTCAAAATTGAAAGCATGCGCCTTAGCAATAGCGTGACGGAGTGAGTCTACGCGGCTTGTTTGACCTGTACCGCTGCCGAGAAGCTGCTTGTTCTTGGCAAGAACGATAGCATTTGACTTTGTATGCTTAACAATCTTATTTGCAAAAAGAAGATCCTCAATCTCAGCTGCTGTAGCAGGACGAGCACCCTTATTCTCCAAATCAGCAGCTGTCTCTGTCTTGAAGTCACGGTCCTGAACGAGGAGACCGTTGAGGCAAGAACGTACAGTACGTGGAGAAACTTCCTTTGACTTCTGAACAAGGATAATGCGATTCTTCTTCTGCTTGAGAACCTCAAGTGCCTCCTCTGAATATGAAGGAGCAATAACTACCTCGAAGAATATCTTGTTCATCTCCTCTGCGGTCTCTTTGTCTACTGGCTGGTTGCATACTACGATGCCGCCGAATGCTGAAACCGGGTCGCCAGCAAGCGCATCTTTCCAAGCCTCAAGGAGGGTAGCGCGTGAAGCAAGACCGCAAGCGTTGTTGTGCTTGAGGATAGCAACTGTAGTCTCATCAAACTCATTGATAAGTCCAATTGCTGCATCAATATCAAGGAGATTGTTGTATGAAATCTCTTTTCCGTGGAGCTGCTCGAACATAGCATCGAAGTCGCCGAAGAATACACCATTCTGGTGTGGGTTCTCACCATAACGAAGTGACTTAGATGCGTCAGCTGTAATGCGGAGACGAGCATGATCCTTATCGAAATAACTGAAAATAGCGCTGTCGTAGTGGCTAGATACTGCGAAGGCATCCATAGCAAGGTCAAGACGGTCTTCCTCGTCTGTCACGCCCTGCTTCTCATGAAGAAGTGTAGCCAACTTAGCATACTGAGCCTGTGAAGGGATGATGACAACATCCTTATAGTTCTTAGCGGCAGCACGGATAAGCGATATACCGCCTATATCTATCTTCTCAATGATATCCTCGTGAGCAGCACCAGATGCCACCGTTGCCTCGAATGGATAGAGGTCAACAATCACGAGATCTATCTCTGGAATATTATATTGCTTTGTCTGAACCTTATCGCCTGGATTGTCACGACGGCTGAGAATACCACCAAACACACCTGGATGTAGTGTCTTTACACGACCACCGAGGATTGATGGGTAGCCAGTAAGTTTCTCAACTGGAGTACACTCAATACCAAGACCTTCAATGAATGCCTGTGTACCGCCTGTAGAAATAATCTTAACTCCGAGTGAGTCAAGTGTTCTTACGATGTCGTCAAGTCCGTCCTTATAGAAAACGGAGATGAGAGCTGACTTAATTTGCTTAGGGTTGCTCATATTCCTTTTCAGTTTCTTTTTAAGTTGCGAATATACGACAAAAAAACTAGATTTCCATCGCGTATAACAAAAATTAGAAATCAACAGGGGCAAAGATACGATGAAACTGAAAGATAATGTCGCGATTTGTCAACTTTCTGTACGATTGCGCACGTTTCTGCTCGTTTCTGCACGATTTTGTGTGTTGAGCACAATCCCGATAAATATTAACACGGCTCCCATCGTGGCCCAAATAGTGAATTCTGATGTGTCGTATAGTGTAGCTGTAATAAGCGAAACAAGTGGCATTAAATAAAGGAATACGTTTGTTTTCGATAACCCTATATTGTTGAAACTCCAGTTCCATAGCCACATGCATGTGGCTGAGGCTACAACTCCAAGGTACAAGACACTGACTGCACAGGAATAATCTTTTGTCAGACTTTTTATATCTTCTTCTGAAATATAGTATAGCACTATTGGCAATATGGTAATTATAGCATAGAAAAACAACCTGCGCGAAACGAAGAATGGTGAGTATCTGTCGCTGATTCTGTCTAGAATAAGGGAGTAAACCGACCATAGCATAACGGATACTATACAAAGGGAATCTCCCAATATGTTGATTGTCAGCAAACTGACATCCCCGCTTTGAAGCGCCGGAGACAGAACGACTAGGGCGGCTCCAATAAATGCTACTAACAATCCTGTGATATGTCGCCTGCCAGGTCTCTGGCGATATACAATATATTGGAGTGTCGTCCCTACTATGGGAACTGATGATGTGAGTAGCCCGACATTGGTAGCTGTCGTATGCTGTAGGGCGTGGTATTCAAAAAGAAAATATAATGACCCTCCCGATAACCCTACCAATAGAAATTTCAGTTCGTCTTTATTCCACTTTATGGACTCATATCTGGGGTATATACACCACAATGATATGTATGCCAGCACGAACCTTATAAACATAATAACGCATGGCTCCACACCATGCGTTATTATATGCTTTGATGCAACAAACGTTGAACCCCATACTATCGCAGTAAACAGGGCAGGGATATATTTCATTCCCTTGGTCAGCATCATTATACTGTCATTATATCCTTCTCTTTTGCAACGTAGAGCTCGTCGATCTTTTTCATGAAGGCATCGTGAATCTTCTGAACCTCTGCCTCTGAATCTTTGGCAATATCTTCAGAAAGGCCGTCTTTCTTAAGTTTCTTGAACTCCTCATTAGCGTCGCGGCGTACGTTTCTTACAACGATACGGGTATCCTCACATGTCCCCTTTGCCTGCTTGCAAAGGTCACGACGACGGTCTTCTGTCAATGGTGGAACCATAATACGGATCATCTCGCCGTTGTTATCTGGATTCATACCGAGATTTGCTGCCATAATGGCCTTCTCGATAGCTGGAATCATCGACTTCTCCCAAGGACGGATAGCAATCGTACGTGGATCTGGTACAGATACGTTTGCAACCTGTGAAAGTGGAGTAGCAGTGCCGAAATACTCAACACGGATATCCTCAAGCATTTTAGGGTTGGCCTTACCAGCGCGAATCTTACCCAATTCGTAATCTAGGTGGTCGATAGCCTTCTGCATCTGCTCTTTGGCATCGTCCATTATGAGTTCTATTTCTTCTTGCATAGCTTTTGTTGTTTCTATTCTAAGTGATGCAAAGGTAATTATTTTTCTTATTACACAAAAAACAAGGCAACTCCTGCAACGCTAATTAACGCTCCCACTACCTCTATTAGCGTAACTTTTTGCTTAAATATAAGGACCGCAGGCACAAGTATCATGACTGGCGATATGGACATAATGGTCTGCGTAACCCCGACACTCGCATATCGTGTGGCCTCTAGTGAGAGCGAAACGCCTACAAATGGACCGCATATCGTTGCTGCTGTCATAAGCAACATCTCTTTGCGGTGGAATACTGTCGGCACAAATCTCTTATGGTCGCCCTTGAGGAATAGTATGACGATAAATCCTATTACACCGCAAAATGCTCTCATGAAGGTGGCGGACATGGAGAGCGACTGCATGGCGGTGGTGTCTTCGGCTGGTATCAGGGTCTCGTATTCTAATATACCTTGCTTGCTGAGAACTAGTCCTACTCCTTGTCCAATGCCTGCACCGATACCGCACAACACTCCCGAGAGGGGTAATTTCAGTCGGGTATGCTTCTTGCCGTCATCGCCTTGCTGACGGTTGACTACTGATATCAAAATACCGGTAATGGTGAGTGTCATGCCTAGGTAGCCCATAGTCGTCATCCTCTCTCCTAGCAATATCCACCCGAATAGGGCTGCCGAAAGGGGGGCTAGGGTCATAAATAGCTGACCGAATCGCGAACCAATGAGCTTGTAGCAGGTAAACAGACACATATCGCCGAAGACATAGCCTGCCATACTCGACATACATAGCCACATCCATGTGGTGGAATTGGTATATTGCGGCAATGGATTTCCTGTATAGATGGCAAGGCACACGATTATCAGCAGTAGCGATATCGCCATTTTCACAATATTGGCATTCAGCGGGCCAACTCGGTTTACAGCCTTCTCGGCTATTATTGCGGAGCATGTCCACAGTACGGCTGTAATAAGTGATAGTAATTCTCCTAAATGAGGCATATTCAGAAATGCGTATTACAATAAACCTTCTTCGTTAAAACTGAAATATGAATTTTTACCTATTATTATATGATCGTCGAATCGCAGACATAGTGTCTTGGCTGCCTCTTGAATACGGCTCGTCAGCTCTTTGTCTGGCCTGCTGGGTGTGCTGTTCCCCGAAGGATGGTTGTGTACAGCTATGAAGCGCGCCGCCCCTCCTAGGAGTAGCTTCCTGAACATCGCCCTCAAATCCACAATGGTGGCATCTATGCCGCCTATGCTGATCTCTTCTATGCGTATCAGCTGACAGGAGGTGTCTAGCATGATGACTCTGAAATGCTCTTCTCGCATATCTACCATAATGGGCTGCATCACTTTGTAGACTTCATTGGCGGAACGAAATGTGCTAACGACCGACTCAGCATCCGACTTCGCTTTTCTTCGCCCAAACTCTAGCGTAGCCATTATATGCGCCGCCTTCGCCTTGCCCATACCTTTGATGTCCATAATCTCTTCGATACCCACACGCCCTAGTAAAGAGAGATTATTGTCGTATTTCTTCAACAGTTGCGTAGCCAGATCAATAGCGGAATGCCCTGGCACCCCGGTACCTATCATTATGGCTAACAATTCTTTATTGGAAAGTGACTCGGGACCTTGCTTTATCAGTTTTTCTCTAGGCCTGTCGTCTTCTGGAAGATCTAGAATAGTAAAATAATTACATTTTTGATTCTCGTAATTCATATCTAGGTTAATTAATAATTTTGTGGTAAGAATGGAGTAATCGGTAGTTAATCTTTCAATACCCAGGCTTTTTCCATCCCTTGTATCTTACGGATTACTCGGTTATGAGCTCTTGCCTCACTCTCTGTAGAAAATGATGCTACACTGAGTCGTATGCGATCGCTGTTCTTTGTCGTAACCAGCTCTATATCTGTCACTCCTCGTTTCTCTAACTCTGTCCTGCGCTTCTTGGCATCTTTCAGCGAAGGATAACTGCCGATAATGATGTAGTAATGGTTCTCTTCTGATGGAGCTTCCACAACATCATCTGCTACTTCATAGTATAGGTCTTCACTTGTTTCGGCAACAGGCTGAACCATACTGGTCTCAAACAACGATGCCACCGATGCAAAATTCGCTTCATTGCGCTCTGGGACATTAACGTCGTTTAGCTTAGGCCCGAAACAGAGCAATAACGCAACAGCCGCAGCCCAACCAGCAATGCGCCTTGCTGGCGAATTATTGCCTAGGCTGAGTGAATATGAAACTCTCGTAGGCAAAACAGGGGCACTTATCGTCTGCAGGCCATAGCTCTCTGTGAGATAATTCATCTTACTGTCTGAGGTAAACGCTATCGCATCATTCTTCAGAAGTGCCATGCTGCCAAGGTTCGGTAAAGTAACTACTTCTCCCGATTTGAGATTGGATTTTACGGCATCGACAAACTTGTCCACCATCGCCGCAGCCTCCGCATAGGATACCTTTTCTGCCTGTGCTACGAAATTTGTTAATAACCCGTCATTATGAGTCAGTTGGGCATTGAAAACAACCTCTTTGCGAGGTGGGAGAAGCAACCCCCTGTTTATATCAATAGTAGCATCCACCGAATTCGTGATAAAGGCACCTAGACTAGGTACAATCACGCATTCGTGGTCGTAAAGCATTGATGATATATGTCGGGTAATTGTCTTCATTCCGTTTCTTATCAACGACACAAAAATAGTATTTTGAGTTGAACCTACCAACAAATAATTATTAACATCGGGTGTTGATAACTCGTATTTACTAGGGTCTGAAAAATACTATAAACTGAAATATAACGTGTTATGCCTGTTAGTAATTTTTTCGGATTATCGTGAGCCCGTCTCGAAGGGGAATTATCACTTTTTCTACCCTCGGATCGGCCGCTACTATGTCATTGAAATCTCTAATGGCTTGTGTTTGTGCTGCATCTGCCTTGGGTAATGGCCCGATGACTTTCCCGTCCCAGAGTATATTGTCTGCTATGATATAGCCGCCGACTGGTATGTGCTCTAGACATATCTTGTAGTATTCGGGATAGTTGCGCTTGTTGGCATCCATAAAGACAAGGTCCCATGGTCCTTGGAGTCTTTCTATTACTTCTTCGCATTTGCCTATGTGGAGATGTACTCTGTCTCCATAGGGCGACTTCTCAAGAAATTCTCGTATAGTGGGCTCTAGCTCGTCGTCTATCTCTATGGTGTCTACATAGGCTTCTTTGTCTAGCAGCCCTTCTGCCATGGCTAAAGCGGAATAGCCTGTGAATGTCCCGAGCTCAAGTATCTTCTTTGGATTAATCATCCTGACGAACATCTTGAGGAGCCTGCCTTGCCAATGACCGCTGGCCATACGACCGAGCAGGAACCTGATGTGCGACTGTCTGTTAAGCTCATGAAGCACCTCAGGTTCTTTGTCTATATGCTGTTCTATATATTCTTCTAACTCGGGCGTTATCATAATGGATAGTCCTACTTGAAACTCTCGCTGAATTGCTTGATGCGCTGCTCTTCTTCTTTCTTGCAAACCAAGAAGGTATTGTTATCTTCTGCTACTATATAGCCATCTAAGCCTTGGAGTACCATCTTGACATTTGAAGATGTGCGGACTATACAATCATTACTCTCTATCAGACGCACATTCTCTTTGCCTACTACAGCATTGCCTTGCGAATCGCGGTCAAGTTGCATATAAAGGGAGCCCCAGGTGCCTAAATCCGACCATCCGAAGTCTGATGGCATGACATACACACCGGCACTCTTGCCGTTCATAGTCATGGTCTTGCCGCTCATGCGCTCCATAACGGCATAGTCTATAGATATGCTGCGACACTGTGGGAATAACTCATCAATGACATCGCGCTCTGCAGGCGTGCCGAATGCCTCTGCCATTTTATCAAACAGCATGGAAATCTCTGGCTCGAATATACGCAATGCTTGCTCTGCTGTCTTGGCATCCCAGATGAATAACCCGGCATTCCAATAGTAGCCGCCTTCGTTTAGGTATTGCTTCGCTATTGTCAATTGTGGCTTCTCTTTGAACGCCTTCACATTGCACGCCTCTGTACCTTTTACTGCATCGCCGGCTTGTATATAGCCATAGCCGGTGTCAGGGCGCGTCGGAAACATTCCTAGCGTCAGAATATTGCTTGTCCCTTTTACAAACTTTACACTTTCTGATATTACTCTGCGGAACTCTTCTGTATTTACCACAAAATGGTCTGCTGGCGAAATGACAAGTGTGGCGTCTGGGTCTATCTGCTTTATCTTCCATGTGACGTATGCTATGCATGGCGCCGTATTGCGCATACATGGCTCAAGTAGTATATTGCCTACTGGTATTTCTGGAAGTTGCGCATGTACCTTGTCCGCATACTTGGCTGATGTCACGACCCATACGTTCTCTGGTGAAAATTCTTTGCCAAAACGGTCAACTGTCAACTGTATCAATGTCCTCCCGACGCCCAAAACATCTATAAATTGCTTTGGATTCTCTGGTCTACTCATAGGCCAGAAGCGGCTTCCTACTCCGCCAGCCATAATCACTAGATGATTCATATCTCTGAGATAAGTTAATTTTCCAATTGCAAATATACTAATATATCCCGTTTCGCACATAATTCATGTTTTTCTCTTCGTTTTATAAAAAACTGCGAGCAACAAGGGACTTCTCTTATACTTCCCTTATACTTCCCATAGTCTTCTCTCTGTCTTTTTCTTCTTCTCTCCTCTGCTGTTTTCTTCCCGTTTAATAAAAAAACTGCGAGCAACAAGGGACTTCCCTTATACTTCCCCGAGACTTCTCATAGTCTTCTCTCTTTCCCTCTACATAAAATAATACTATCTTTGCCTCATCAATAACGCAATTATGGCTATAGATATACGCAAGAATATGCACCTCTGGTACTATATGAAGGGCTACTACCGCTACTTCATGCCGAAATTCTTGTACCAGTCCCGACTTGAGTCTACAATAAATAACTATCTCGAAAAACACCCCGACGAGGTCGACTATATAAATGACCGCGTCGATTACTATTGTAAGCTGATGTCTGTGAAGAATTTGTCTGATCAGGCTGTCTTACTCCGCAATTTCAAGAAAAAGAGTAAACTCAAGAATAAGCGTTGCCGTAGCGTATATTTCTTCGATACTTATGAGTATTCTCGCTTTTTCCCGGATGATAAGCGCATCGAGACTCTCTACGGGGATATTACTCACGTGCCTGATGTCCCTTCTCTCACTAAAAGCCGTCCAATAAAGGGCGATAACGAGAATAGCGTTATCCTCAATTTCGATAAGGTGCGCCACTTTATCTTCCTTAATGACCATATCCCTTATGAGAAAAAACAGGATAAGATGATTGGTTATATGGGCGTATACCAGGAGCACCGCGTCGCTTTTATGCGTAAGTATTTCGGCAACCCGCTATGCGAACTGGGTCAGGTAAATACTAACCGCGATTTCTGCAAGGATTGGATTAAACCGAAAATCACTATCGGTCAGCACTTGAAATATAAGTTCATCCTCAGCTTGGAGGGTAACGATGTCGCATCTAACCTCAAATGGATCATGTCGTCTAACTCTATCCCGGTAGCCCCAGACCTCGTCTATGAAACTTGGTTCATGGAGGGTAGATTGATTCCTGATTACCATTATATACGTATTAAGAGCGACTATAGCGACCTCGAGGAGCGTCTGCAGTATTACATCGACCACCCCGAGGAGGCTAAGGCTATCATCGCTCACAACCATGAGTATGTCGCTCAATTCAAGAATAAGGAACGCGAGAGGGTCATATCTCTCCTTGTCTTGAAAAAGTATTTCGAGAAGACTGCTCAGTAAATCCGAATTTTAGATTCCCTAATATGGCGCGGACTTCGGTCTGCGCCGTCATTTTATACAAAACACAGCAATCTCATCCTTACTATCATGCCGTATTCTTACGGCTATGTATTTTTTTGAAAAAAGTCGCTGAATCTTGTAGTTTTTCGTCTGCCTCTTGCGACTAATAGGTAAAACAGAAACATTTGATCGAATAACAAATGGAATCAAGCAAGGAAAAGGAGTTCAAACAACTAGTCCATCGCCATAAGGAGACTATCTATACCGTCTGCCTCATGAATGCTGCCGATCAGGACGAAGCCCAGGATCTTATGCAGGAGGCTCTGGTGCAGTTGTGGCGTGCTTTCGGATCTTTCCGCGGAGATAGTAGCGAGAATACTTGGGTATGGCGTATCTGTTCTAATACTTGTATCTCTTACTGTCGTAAGGAACGGAAAAATAAAGATAAGATCCAACTCGAGGTCAGCAATTTCTTGACTGTCGATGAGGAGGATTCTAAGCAGATTCAGATGCTGCACGATCGCATACACAGGCTTCGCCCGTTCGACCGTGTCATAGCCCTCTTGTGGATGGAGGATCTAAGTTATGAGGAGATCGGCGAAATTGTCGGTATCTCAGCAAAGAATGTTTCAGTGCGCTTGTTCCGTATCAAGGAGCAGTTGCGCCAGATGTCTAACCCTAATGCAGAATGATTACTATGGAAAATAAGGATAATTTTGAAGAGTTGCAGCTTCTGAAACAGCAGATGTCGGTTTTGAAGAAGCAGTTGGATAAGGAGACTATAATCGCCGACGACCAGATAGAAAAGGTTGCTAAGAAGTATACAATAGGAACGCCATGGACTAATATCGTTTTAGGAATCTTCCTCGCTTTTAATTTGAGCTTATATATATATAGGTATTTCTTTGAGCCGGAAACATTAAATACTTGGCGATATATCTTGCTCTTCGGTTTCTTGGCTCTGATTTTTGCGTATCTGCTCTGCTTCCCCCTCAATGCCGGCTTCTCGTATTGGCAGATTGTCAATGGCGAACTGCAGCGTTGTTTCAGATTCCCTCAGCGTGTCAGAAAGTCTATTCCTGTATCGTCTATACTGTATGTAGAGAGACTTGGAAAACATAGCTATTTCTCTCCTCTACATGGTTTCTCAATCCATATCCGCTATAATAAGTATGACGATCTCTATCTAAATCCTAACAATCTTAACGACTTCATATGTGATCTTATCAGGGCTAACCCTGATATCGAACTGAAACAGGAAAAATAGTCTGCACGACCAATATAGTATAAGGCGAGAGACTTGCCGTCTCTCGCCTTTTTTTACGTTCGTTTCTTGCGCTTATAAATGAAATCCACAAATCTTCTCAAAATATGTGCCCGTGTATCTCATATCATACTCCCCCCCAAAAAACAAAAAGCGACAGAGTCTTACTCTATCGCTTTTCTTCGAGGTCGGTAGCAGATTCGAACTGCTGTAGACGGTTTTGCAGACCGTAGACTAAGCCACTCATCCAACCGACCCTTTTGTTTTGCGAGTGCAAAGGTATAACCTTTTATTGACACTCGCAAAATATTTCTATTGTTTTTTAGACGTTGAAACGGAAATGCATGATGTCGCCGTCTTGTACAACGTAGTCTTTTCCCTCTACGCCTAACTTGCCGGCTTCCTTACATGCCGCCTCTGACTTCAATGTCACAAAATCATCATACTTGATAACTTCCGCACGGATAAAGCCTTTCTCAAAGTCGGAGTGTATGACTCCAGCCGCTTGTGGCGCCTTGAATCCGTCATGGAATGTCCAGGCTCTGATCTCTTTCTCTCCTACAGTGAAGAAGGTACGCAACTTCAACAGACTGTATGCCGAGCGAATGAGCTTTACTACTCCCGACTCCTCAAGTCCAAGGTCGTTCAAGAACATCTGACGCTCTTCGTATGTCTCTAGCTCGTTGATTTCTGCCTCTGTCTGCGCTGCTATGACAAGTATCTCTGCATCCTCGTCTTTCACCGCGTTCCTTACTGCCTCCACGTATGCATTGCCCGTAACTACCGACGCATCGTCTACGTTACATACATACATTACTGGCTTGGAGGTCAAGAGGAAGAATCCTTTGGCTATCTTCTCTTCTGGCTCTGTAAGCTCAACAGTACGGGCATTCTTGCCTGCCTGCAAAGCATCTCTGTACCTGAGAAGTATGTCTAGCTGCTTCTTAGCTTCTGGATCTTTCCCCGAAATAGCTTGCTTCTCGCATTTCTGTATGCGCTGCTCTACTGTCTCTAGGTCTTTTATCTGAAGCTCTGTATCTATTACTTCCTTATCACGGACTGGATCTACCGAACCGTCTACGTGTGTAATATTATCATCGTCAAAACAACGGAGTACATGAATAATGGCATCCGTCTCTCTGATATTGGCAAGGAACTTGTTGCCAAGACCCTCACCACGACTTGCTCCTTTCACAAGGCCGGCAATGTCCACAATCTCTACCGTAGTAGGAACTACTTGCTGCGAATGTACTATCGAGTCTAATACCTCAAGACGCTTGTCCGGTACCGTGATAACTCCCACATTTGGCTCAATCGTACAGAAAGGAAAGTTGGCCGACTGCGCTTTTGCATTGGATAGGCAGTTGAATAGAGTCGACTTACCTACGTTAGGCAATCCTACTATACCACACTGTAGTGACATTAATTATCTCCTTTATTATTATAGTACGTATGTAAACGAAAGCGCCCAGAAACGGTTCTTAGCATTTGTATTGTAGTAGTCCTTGAATACTGGAGTAAGACCCATACCACAACGTACATCTACACCAATGCCCGACTTCGAGTCATAACCAATACCAAACTGCGCAATGGCACTTACTCGATTACGGTTACGGCCAATACGACGGAGCGACTGTACTCCTGTCCAGGTGTCTTTCGACTTCCAATAATACTCTCCAAACTCTGGATTGTAAAGATAGCCTAGTGGAGATGGTGTTGACGCCTTATAGTCACAGTCTACATTGAATGTCGGACCAGCCTGAATATTGAAGCCCTCTTTGCGGAATGGCAAGTAATACTTGAAAATCACAGGGAACTGGATATTCTTCGTAGTAAAGCCTAATCTGAAATCTTCGTCGTTCGTCAAGTCTTCATGACCTACGATACCCATACCTGTAGGTCTCCATACAAGGTTAGGATGGAACTTTATCTCGTGCTCTAGAGAACGAACGCCCATCGTCATGTAATAAATCTCAGGCTGAATGGCAAAATTCTTCCACTGCCATCGACAGATAAAACCCATCTGACCCAGACGTGCCTGCAAGTCATCAGCATCCGAACTGAAGGTAGTCAAGTTGAAACCTGCCTTGACACCATAGTGGAATGCTGGCCCAGTAACATTCGACCTTACGCTTACCTTGCTCTCGATCTCTTTGTCTGGCTCCTGATAATCATAATCTCCTCCTCGCTGCGCAAACGCTGCAAGAGGGAATAAAAGTGTAATTGCGAGTATCGCTATTTTTCTGTTCATCACCTTTAATTAGTGGTTCTAAATATTTTCACGATTGCAAAGGTAGATATAATTTTCACGTCACAATAGAAAAAATGCAAATAACACTATTTTCTCAACGTATGTATCTCCTTTTCCAACTTCTGTTGCCGTTTATCTGTATTTACTCGTCGAACTGTCTACTATATTTACATAACTCTGATACCTGCTGTACGCTAGCCTGCCTTCTTCTACCGCTAGCTTCACTGCACACCCTGGCTCGTGCTTGTGCGTGCAGTTGTTGTACTGACACTCGTCTGATATCTTGAATATATCCCTGAAATAATGGGCTATCTCGTTCTTCTCTATCCCCGTAATGCCGAATCCCCTGATTCCTGGCGTGTCTATTATATACCCCCCAAACGAAAATGGATGCATCTCAGCATGCGTCGTGGTGTGCTTTCCACTGTTGTTTGTCTCGCTTATCTCGTCCGTACGTAGGTTCAATCCTGGCTCTATCTTGTTTATCAGCGTCGACTTCCCTACCCCGGAATGCCCGGCTATCACACTCACCTTGCCTTTGAGCCTCTCTTTTATCTTCTCTAACCCTTCTTCTTGCTTGGCCGAAATCTCTACTACATCATACCCCATGTCTTTGTATATCTGCTCAAAGGCATCTAGCTCTTCTTTTAATTGCGTATCGTACCTGTCTACTTTGTTGAATACTAACACAACGGGAACCCCAAACGCTTCTGCCGAGGCTAGAAACCTGTCTATGAATACTGGCGTAGTGACTGGGAAATTTATCGTGACTACCAGTAACGCCTGGTCTACATTGGCGGCCAGTATGTGTGTCTGCTTCGAAAGATTGGACGACCGCCTCACTACATAATTCTTTCTGGGTAGAACTTCTGTAATCAAACCCTCACCTCCCTCTATGGATATATTGACGTAGTCTCCCACCGCCACGGGGTTCGTACTCTTTATATCATCAATGCGCATCTTGCCTTTTATGCGACAATCCATCACGACTTGCCCGTCTTCTTCTAGCCGGACATCGTAATAGCTTCCTGTAGATTTGATTACAGTTCCTTTCATTATGGGATATTTTGGTTACAAAATTAGTGATTTTGAATTAATTACTTATTTTTCTTTGACACTTTCGTTAATAGAACTAATTTTGCATCTATATATAGCAACATACAGTTTTAAATTCTACACATTAATACAATGAAATTCAACAAGTTAGTAGTTGCCCTCATCGGGGCTTTCTCTTTCCTTTCTGCTTCTTTCGCACAGGAGGCTGAACTCAAAAAAGGCGATTTCCTCCTCAATGCGCTCTATTCTATGGGCCATTTCGACGGCGACGGGGGCTCTGGAAGCATGTTTCAGAGTGGTATCGGAGCTAATGCCGAATTTACTATCCTCGATAATATGATCCACGGCAAGGGCGCTATCGCAGTAGGCGGCGAGTTCGGCTTCGGTTTCGGCTCTAAGGATTACTCCAATAGCGGCGTAGATTGCAAGCTCAAGGCTAAGCGTATCCACCTCGCTACTCGCGGTACTATGCACTATAGCTTCGTGCCTGCTTTGGATACTTACGCCGGTTTCCGCGCTGGTATCGCCGACTGGGATTCTTATACTCCTGAAATTGAGGGTAAAGAGTTCGACAAGGTAAAGGATAACAGCTTTATCTATGAGTTCGTTTGTGGCGTTCGCTACCTCGTTTCTAATAACTTCGGCCTCAATGCCGAGGTAACTCCTGCTGGCCGCTACTCTTTCCTCTCTCTCGGAGTATCGTTCAAGTTCTAATCTGATATTTTTCCAAATACAATAAACGAGGCTGTGCCAATACCGCTCAGCCTCGTTCTTTTTACCTCTCTTCGCTTCTGAAAAACAGAACGGGAACAACATCTTTACCTCGCAACCTTCAATACCTTTTTCTACATACCTCAGAATACGTCAAAATAAAAAAACTGCGAGCAACAAGGGACTTCCCTTATACTAGAAAGGGCCCAGACAATGACTTCTCTATAGCTTCTCTATAACTTCCCAATGCCTCCAAACAAAAAAATCCCAGCCCTCTATACATGGACTGGGATATTTATCTGTCAATCGTTTTCTTACTTGTCCAGCTCTTGAACCAGCTTCGCAATAATCTTCGTCATCTTTGGCTCGGCAGCCGCAGCTACCTTTTGAACCTCTTCGTGGCTCACCTCTACTATCTCTCCTGGAACACCGGAATCTGTGATAATCGATACACCGAATACTTCCATACCGGCATGATGCGCAACAATAACTTCTGGCACTGTCGACATACCAACCGCATCTGCTCCTAGCAGCCTGAACATCTTGTACTCTGCTGGTGTCTCAAATGTAGGACCCGTAGTCCCCACATATACTCCATCTAGCAAATGTATATTCTCTCTCTCCGCAATCTCAAACGCTTTCTTGCGCAAACGCTTGCTGTATACCTCACTCATGTCTGGGAAACGTGGACCAAACTCTGCCATATTAGGTCCAATAAGCGGATTGGTACCGAACATATTGATATGGTCCTTTATGACCATAATGGTGCCGACCTTGAACGATGGATTCAATCCTCCACTGGCATTCGATACAAACAGGGTGTTGATACCGCATACTTTCATCACTCTCGCTGGGAATGTGACTTGCTGCATCGTATATCCCTCATAGTAATGGAAACGGCCTTGCATAGCTAATACTGGCACACCTCCGATAGTGCCTAATATCATACGGCCGCTGTGTCCTTCTACTGTAGATACCGGAAAATGTGGAATGTCTTTATAGTCAATGGATTTCTCTATCTTTATCTCGTTGACCAACCCTCCAAGACCAGTACCAAGAATGATACCTACTCGTGGCTGTGCCGTAAACTGCGCCTTCAAATAAGCAGCAGCCTCATTTATCTTATTCATCATATTCTATATTGTATTTATGTTATATCTCTATTATGTCAAAGGAATCGCCATACAGCACGCGCAACCCTATTCTGATATAGCATACTGAATGACAGCCTATTTTGTTACTGAGCCTCTGCGCATCTTTTTCCGTGCAGATCAATACCGAATCTTTCCCTAGCTTGTCTAGCTTCTTCTCTATCGTCTTCAACTCTTCTGCCGTGAAATTATGATGATCCCCATAAGCTATACACTCTATATGGGCACCATACCTGCTTCTGACTTCTTCAAAAAATGGCTCTGGCCTGCCAATACCGGCTATCGCAATACATTTTGTCACTAGCCCTTCTCTCCCCACTAGCTCTTTGTAGTCTATCCCCGTGAAGAATATCTTCTGTTTTTTTCCTAGCTTCATCTTCTTCTCTATCTCGACCATCTCTCTGTCTGTTATGCTGAGCGGACATTTGTTGATAATGACGGTCTTGGCTCTCTTCCTCGCTTCCCAGCCTTCTCTCAGATTGCCTGCTGGCAATAATATGTCGTCATATATCGGACGCGCATAGTCACACACTAGGACATACTCACTGGCTTTTGTCGCTTTATGCTGCATACCGTCGTCCATCAATACTATATCGGTATCTGGCATATTCTCTTTTATATACGCCAACGCTCTGTTCCTGTCTCCATCTACCACTATAGGTACGTCTGGATATCTACTGTGAATCAGCATCGGCTCATCGCCTATCTCTTCTGCCGTCGAATCTTCTTTCGCTACTTGTAGCCCTTTGGTCTTGCGCCTGTACCCGCGACTGAGCATGACAACTCGCTTGCCTTTGGACCTTAACTTGTCTATGAGATGTTCTGTAACGGGGGTCTTCCCTGTACCCCCAACCGTGAGATTTCCTATACAAATCGTGCGAATGGGCGTATCCATCGCTTTCTTTACCCCCATGCGGTAAAGAAAATCGACCACCCCAATCCCACAACCATATAGCCACGAGAATGGCAACAACAATATGCGACGAGCCTTACCCATCACTTGTCTGCTTTCTTTTTTCCTATCTTTATCTCACTGAGCCACTTAGGCAACAATAGCGCTCCCATAATCAAATATGGATAGTAGCTCACTAATCTCCACGCAAGGGCAATGGCTACTCCTGCACCAACAGGTATAAACGCCGCTAGAAACTCTTTGAATATATATTCCGCAAAACCTGCTCCGCCTGGAGTAGGGGCTACTAGCATCATAATCCACATGGCTAGCTGCTTGCCGAATACTACAAAATGGTCAAACCAGCCTAACTGATATATGCCGAAGAATGCTACAATAAGCGCATTGGCTACCCAATATCTCGCTAGCCAACTGGCAGCTGTGGCTCCAAATGCCTTTATCCATCTCTTGAATGGCCAATGCCTGAAATGTATGGATGTATGAACTATCTCGTCTCCCATGCCTTCTGCCTTGCTCTTCCACCTCTTTAGGAAGGGCAACTTGAATATCTGGACCAATAACCACTTTAATCCTTGCGGATTTACAAATAGACCGTAGCTCAATATCAATACATACCCGACTTTCAGTCCATACCCTATCCACGCTAGCTTCGCAAAGCCGCTTATCAGCCCATCATCTAGACCGAATACATTATGATAGCCTATTATAAATACTACTAATGGAAATACTAACGCAAAAAATAGCTCATCAAGAAACGATGTCACCATAACTATTCCGGTGGACCTGCCCATACTGATGCCTTCTCGATGCACAAAGAATAGAGCTACACTGGTACCGCCTACCGCTGACGGAGATACCGCCGAGGCAAATTCCCATAGCATGATAATCCTGAACGACGACTTCCACGATATATCTCCATCACTCAATATGCGGATTCGCGCCATATATCCCACATCGCGTGTCGCCATACATAATATCGCCACCAACCAGAGTACGAGTGTCCACCCCGTAAACTGTACCATGTCAAACGCCCCAGGCTGATATTCTCTGCTGAACATCCACACAGTAACACCTATACCTATAAGTATTGGTACTACTATCTTCCACGACTTGAGACTGGCAAGTACCTGACTCTCTTGTGGTGCTTCAACCTCTCGCGGCTCTAATGATTCATTGGTAGCTGACATAACTCTCTGATATTCTCTTAGAAATCGAATACCGACCCCTCGCCGTCTGATGAAGTGTCAGCCTCACTGTCTATCATCTCCATAGCCTCATCATTGCCTTCATCCGCATTGAGGTGCTTGTCGGCACAGTCTAGACTGTATGTTATCGAGGCTGGCGTAGTAAACACGTCGTCTGGAGATATCGTAAACTTTGTCTTGTCTGTAGGATGAGCCAACGCCTCATTCCCAAATACCTTGAGAATGAACTTGCCGAATACTGGAATGGCCATGTTGGCTGCCTGTCCAAGATTCATGCTGTCAAAGTGTACGCTTCGGTCTTCTGCTCCTACCCATACTCCCGATACTAGATTTGGCAGAATACTCATGAACCAACCGTCTGAATGGTTCTGTGTCGTACCTGTCTTACCGCCCATCTTGTTCTTTAACTGGTATGCCGGACCTCTTAGACGACGGCCTGTACCTTGATTGATTACACCCTCAAGAAGGTTTATCATCATGTATGCCGACTCTTCGTTCATCACTTCTCGCTCTGTCGATACAAAGCTGGCTATGATATTCCCGTATTTGTCTTCTATGGATGTAATACCTATAGGGTCTATATGAACGCCTCTGTTGGCAAATGTCGAATACGCTCCGACCATCTCAAAAAGACTCACGTCACTGGTACCTAGACATAGCGAATATACCGGGTCTATGTGCGAATATACTCCAAGGTCATGCATTAGTTGAACTACGGCTTCTGGCGAATATTGCTTCATAACCCACGCCGTGACGTTGTTGTTGGAGTTAGCTAATCCCCATTTGAGGCTGACCATATCGCCTAGTCGCGCATCTCCTGCATTTCTCGGTGTCCAGGTTCCCCATGTACCGTCTGGATTCATGACCTGGAAGGTCTGTGGCGTATTTGGCGCTAGGTCACAAGGGGTATGCCCCTCTCGCATAGCTAATGCATACACAAATGGCTTGACTGTCGAACCGACCTGTCGCTTGCCCTGACTGACCATATCATACTGGAAGTACTGGAAGTTCGGTCCTCCTACATATACTTTTATATGCCCGTTTCTTGGGTCGACACTCATCATACCGGAACGAAGGAAGAACTTATGATACAATACTGAGTCTGCTGGTGTCCATACCACTTCTCTCTCGCCCTTCCAGTCGAATATCTTCATCTCTGTAGGGGTATGCATATCTTTCTCTATCTGCTCTTCTGAACAGCCCGATCTCTTTAGCGTACGATAGCGGTCTGAATTTTTCATCGCTCGCTTCAGAATATCATTGTACTGCTCTGCCGTAACATCACGACTGAACGGCGCTCTCCCCTTGACATTCTTCGGATCATACTCCTTGGCTATACCCTTCGACTCAAAGAACTTTGGCTGAAGCTCTACGCCTAGATGCTCTTCCATAGCCTGCTCTGCATATTTCTGCAATCTTGAATCTATGGTGGTATGTATCTTTAGACCGTCCTTATATATATTATAGTACGACCCGTCTGCTTTCGGATTCTTCTTTATCCAGCCGTATGCAGGGTTTGTCTCCCACTGAATACTGTCCTCAACAAATTTCTGCAGATTCCACTTTGGATAGTTCTCCCTGACTGGCTTGTCTGCCGTCAACATCAGTCTTACCCACTCTCTGAAATATGGTGCAATGCCTTTCTTGTGGTCTGATCTGTTGAAATCCAACCCTAATGGCAATTGCTGCAATGAATCTTTCTCCATCGTACTGAGGTAGCGCGAACGGTACATCTGACCTAGTACAACGTTTCTTCTCTCTAATGCTCTCTCTGGGAAACGCACTGGATTGTATAATGATGGGTTCTTCAACATGCCGACTAATAGCGCAGCTTGTTCTTTCTTCAGATTACCCACATTAGTATGGAAGAAGGTCCACGATGCCGACTCAATACCGTACGCATCATAGATATATGCAGCACGGTTCAGATACATCGCCAGAATTTCTTCTTTTGTATACGAACGCTCTAGCTTTACCGCAATTACCCATTCTTTAATCTTCTGGGTATATCGCTCCCACTTGGTCTGACCCCTGCGTATCTCTTCTTCATGGAAAAGTAGCTTGGCCAACTGCTGCGTAATGGTCGAACCGCCTCCGGAACTCTCATCTCGCATGATAATGGTCTTGAACAATACTCGCCCAAGTCCTCTCATATCTATTCCGGAATGCTCATAGTATCGCTCGTCTTCTGTCGATACCAAAGCCTGAATCAAATATGGGGATATCTCTTCGTAGTCTACTTGCGATCTGTTCTCTACATAGAACTTGCCTAGTGTGACTCCGTCTTCTGATATGATGTCTGTAGCAAGAGCACTCTTCGGATTCTCCAAATCCTCAAACGTAGGCATGAAACCAAGCTTGCCGTAAGATAATAGCGCGAAGAATACTACTAGAGATAGTATGCCAAAGAAAAACAAGCTCCATAGTATTATGAGATACTTGCGCTTCTTCTTCGGACTCACCTTTTCTTTCTTTATATCTTTATCTGCCATATTTTGCTCTGTTCTATTGTTTCTACTTTTCCGCGTAAAGATACTACGTTTTTATCTTTTTATCAAAGATGATGAATTCTATTAGGTAATCCTACTCCTTCCTGAACTTATTTCATCGGATATACTATAGGTAGATTTGCTATCGCTTCTGGATACCCGAACCTCTGACTCTTTGTGTCTAACGTCCATTCTTTTACGGCCAGTATTCGACGTACCGATTCTTCTATCTGCTTTTCTGATATCTCGCCTGCTCGCACCGCCTCTTCTGTGGCTAGTATCGCCTGCTCTACGTTCTGCGAGAATTCCGCTACGTCGTTTCCTGCCCCTATAGTTACTTTTTCTATTACTTCTTTCCCAGCTGATATCTTCGCTCCTGCCATATTCACAGCGTCTGAGACTATCAGTCCCTCAAATCCCATCTGCTTCCTCAATATATCTTTCAACATTACGGACGACAGACTGGCTGCCTTGTTGCTTGGATCTAGCACTGGTACCACTAAATGCCCGCTCATAACACCCATGGCGCCTTTGTTTATACAGTGCTGGAATGGCGCCAGCTCTACATCTGCTATTCTCGTGCTGTCGTGTGCTACCACTGGCAACGCTAAATGGGAATCTTTACTGGTGTCTCCGTGTCCAGGAAAATGCTTTATTACCGCACAGACTCCTCCTCCTTGTAGACCTCTGACAAATGCTTCTCCCATCTTGGAAACTAACTCTACATTGTCTCCAAATGACCTCTTGCCGATAATAGGATTCTTCGGATTGGTATTTACATCCACATCTGGCGAGAAATTGATGTTCAGACCGCAGGCTAACATCTGTTCTGCCGTTCTCTGTCCTAGTAGGCGTACGTATGTGGTGTCTCCTCTCTGCCCTAGCTTCTGGAAGTCTGGATATTTGTCTACATCAACGAATTTCATTCCAAGCCCGTTTTCTGCATCTGCAGCAAATAGCATAGGTACTCTGGTCGCCTTATCCATCCTCTCTATGAAGTCTAGACACGATGATGGTGTGGCTTTTAATACCAATACTCCGCCGATTCCCCACGTCTTGACCTCTTTTCCTATCTTCTCTATGCTCTTTTCGTTGAAATTTACATCTAGGGTCACCCATACCATCTGTCCTATCTTCTCTCTGAGTGTCATGGTGTTGTATACGCTGTCTACCCAGTGGGTGTGCATAGCTTTGTTCCAGTTGGTGATGGACTTCCTGTCTCTCACTATCTTTTTGTCATATAGCAGGTATTTCTCTCTGGCTGTCTTGAACGCACTCAACGCTGGCTCCCATGTAGCTCGTATCGAGTCTTCTGTCAACCTTTCTTTCAACTGCTTGCGTAGTGTCTTGGTTCCTGCCAGTATATCAAATGACGATTTCTTAGGCCAGAATAGCGAATCTCCTATCTGCTCATACATATCTATAATGTACTTCAACGAGAATCCACTCATATCGGTTTTCCTCAAATCTTCGCCCTTGCACTCTTTGCCATTAAACATCGGATCTTTTGCCCCGTATGATGGCTTCGGTGTAAATGAATATGACGATTTCTGCGCGTATGGCGACCCTATAACTTCAAATGGCATCTCTGTTCCTCGTCCAACTGAGACGTTCGTCCCCTCAAATAGACACAACGAGGGATATAATGCTATGGCATGGTCATTTCTTAAGTTGGGCGAGGGCTGACAGTTTATCTTTATCTTCCAGTCATGCGAATATTCCGCCATTGGCATGACTCTTAACATACATCTCTTCCCTCCTGCTAGCCACCCTTCTCCATTTATCATGCACGCTAGCTCGGCTGGGGTCATGCCGTATAGAACTGGTATTGGGTCTAATCCGACGAAACTGATGCAGTCTGCCTCGCGCACTGGACCATCTACTACCCCTCCTTGTGGGTTGGGCCTGTCTAATACCAATATCTCTGCTCTCCCAGCTTGCTCTTTGTCCTTCGCCCTGTCATTGGTCTCCGCACATGCTTCCATAACATAATGAAGAGTAGATATATATGTATAGAATCGTGTCCCTACATCTTGCAGGTCATATACCACCATGTCTATCCCTTGCATATCTTCTGCCGTAGGCTTCTTGTGACTGCCGTATAGACTCACAATCCTGACTCCTGTCTTCTCATCAACGGAGTTGTTCACCTTCTGACCTGCATCGGCATCGCCTCTGAATCCGTGCTCTGGTACAAACACTTTCTTTACCTTAACCCCGAGCGACAGCAACGTATCCAACAAATGGGTCTCCCCGACTTTCGACGAGTTATTGGCAACTAGGGCTACAGATCTCCCTTTCAACATCGGAAGATAATCTCCTATCCGCCCGTTCGCAGGCACTACAGAATGTATAATCTCTTCTTCAACTATCGTATTAGCCTCACTTACAGCTGTAGCCGTACAACCAACACAAAATGTCAGCATCAATAAAACTACGCCCATCACAGCGTATATTCTCGCATTCATATATCGTTTCATTTCGGTCGCTAAGGTAACTAAATATGCCCTATCTACAAAATATCATCTCGATGCCTCTCTTTTTCTCCTAGGCTTTTTCATGCCGCCTCATAGTATCGGAATAGTACATTTCCTTCATGAACTTATTGCAAGGTTATCTCTGTCCCAAAACTTGCAAAATAAAAAAACTGCGATGAACAAGGTACTTCCCCGAATACAGAAAGGGACTAGAAAGGGAGTAGAAAGAGTGAAAACCGTACACTGAATGAATACAAATCGAACCCTCAAAATCTCTATTTTTTGGTTTGCACTATGCCAAAACATTACCTATTATGTCGATTTTGGGTAGTTTTTTGCCATTTTTATGTCGTTCGTCAAAAATTTTTGCAGTTCGTCAAAAAGTGTTTTGTCCTGAAACTTATCTATTGTAATATTGTAACAACAAAAAGGAGATAACATAAACTACTAAACGAAGAACTACTAAACTACTACGAAAGTTTTCATAACTGCGACTACTATGATGACAATTAACTAACTAGAACATTAAAAGCTAAACTACCTAATAAGTTAAAGACTTATACAAGATATAACTACTACTATGATTCCGTTAAACTGCTAAGCTAGATTAAAAAAACAACTATAATTAGATCTCAATCATATGAGACGAGAGGTTTAATTGATTTGAGTTTTTGAGTTTGTTCCCAAAAGGCTAGAGAAATCTAGCCTTTTTCTTTTTATATATAGCAAATAAAAAAAGCGCAGATGCTGTCATCTGCGCTTTCCATTTCCTTTCTTCTTCGCCTTGAACTTCTGGACAAATTTGTCAACCGAGAAATTCTTCAGACTGAAATCAACTTTTATATCCCAGTTGGCTCGTACATGGACTTTCTCCATATAATATATGAATTCTTCAGGCTGTATCTTTTCATCAAAGGAGCCATTGTCAAACTTGCCGTTCTTGTTCTCATCCTTCAGTATCCTTATCATATACTCGCTTGGCTTGAGATACCTGAACGCTACCTTTCCGTTCTTCGGCACATAATTCTGTCGCATCACATCGCCTTTACTGTTCACTAACTGCAACAGCGCATTGTCAAACACGGAATCTGTCTCTATATATAAGGTACCGTACTTATCCATAGCTGGCGTCGTGACATTATACTCTTTCTTGTCATTCGCCACTTCGTATATATCTACTACCGATGCCGAATCTACCGACAACTTATACGCTTCTCCTGGTTGCCACTTGGCCTTGAGCCTGACAATCTTCAGATCTATGGTATCTTTATGTACCGTATACTCCATCGGGTCGAATATGGTATCTCTCTTATGATATAGCGTAATCCCTTCCCAATTTATATCTTTATATGGTGTCTTACTCTTTATCGTCAGCATACCGAAGGCTCCCATAGACTGTGGTATCTGTAGGTCTAATACTGGCTTCTTCTCTACTGTTGCTGTCTTTCCCTTGTCTTTCTTAGATTTTCTCTTCTCTTCTTTAGGGTCTGCTTTCTTGTTGAAATGCCAGAATTCCATAGTGTCTACCTTCATCACCATCTGTCCTAATGTATCTAGCACAGGGTACGATATGGCCATTACTACCGAATCCTTATCATATATAAGGGTATCTGTCATCCATACTGCCAATGAGTCATTATATAGAGAATGCTCAAGCACTGCCTTCTTATCTGAATCTTCATGCCCGACAAACGCTATCTGTGGCTTGACCTCCATCCTGTTATGGAACACAAGGTCTATACGATTTCTCTCACTTCGACTGTCTTTCTCTATATACTGGTCGTATGCCTTCTCACTATACGCAAATAGCTTCAATGAATCTGGTGTATATACTAGGGTGTCTCGCATTATATGCTCAAATACCCACTCTGATGTATCTCTCGAAAAGCATAGTGAATCAATAGGTATGGAATCTGCTATCTGCCTGATCTCCCATGATGGTACCACAGGGACAGCACATCTCGCTACTTTCTCTAACCCTTTCTGGTCATATAGGAAATTCCTGTTCTGGTCATCTAGCGCATATACCATATATTCGCTCTCCGCTGGCACATTCCTTATTACAAACCTGCCCATCTCGTCTGTCTTGGAAATGCGTATAGGTGATATGGTATGAAGTGCCGAATCTTCAAGATTTGAATGTAGCACCACATATACTCCTTTTAGCGGATCTAATGTCTGCGCATCATAAAGATTGCCGGAAATCATCATAGAATCCTGAGATTCTCCCGTGGAGAACGTAAATGCAAAGTTCTCTATCTTGTTGCCCTCATTCAAATCTGATACGCAATCCGAAAAATCCAACGTATAGGTTGTGTTGGGCATCAACTCTACTTTGTCGTCTAATCGCACACTCAATATCTTGCCGTGCGCATCTACTTTCGGCGCAGGAAATACTGGTGGCGACATCACAAACTTCTGGTCAGCATCTTTTACCTGAATATTCTCGTCAAAGAATATCTGAACATTCTTACCCTCAAAACCGGTAGAGAATGGCAATGGCTTGGAATTCACCACCAATGGAGGCTTCTTATCTTTCGGTCCCCCCTTAGGCGTTCCAGGATTGGCACACATCGATGCCAATATTGGCAACAATGCGCATAATATATATAGTAGATATACTTTCTTCATTTTCAAAAAAAAGGCATCATCTATCCGTCAGAATTGATGATGCCCAATTATCAATAATTCTATTGTTATTTCTTTACAAACTCTGATTGAGAATTGTCGTAATTCAAATAATACTTACCCTTCTGAAGAGTTGAAATATTAATTGTCGAACCGAAGCCCTTGAATACGATACCACCAAACTGGTCATATATCTCATACATCGTCTCTGCCGAGAATGTAATCTGTGTATCTGAAGCCTTGAATGTAACCGCTGGTGCTGTAACAATCTCCAATGCCTCCTTTGAGTAAACAGAAATCTTCTTGCCGTCTGTCTGACGTACGCGGAACTTATTTGGACCACTATGGGTACGTACCTTTACATCGTATGAGTTAGGCTGGTTCTTTCCCTTGCCTTTTACCTCACCGACTCTTACCCACTTGTTCCAACGGAACTGCTCAATGTAGAACGATATCGAACCTGTCTCGCCTGTTGTCTTGAATGTCAATACGCCATTCTTAACCGATACTCCCTCAAATGCAGCTGGCTTCTTGACCTGCAAAGCATAATTGTTGAGAATCATTGGTAGACAATCGTCTTTATATTTGATAACTACAGCTACCTCATCACCCACATTGAACCCATATACTGACAGGTCTATCTCAAACGCACTTGAATTAATCTCATCCGTGGTAATCTGACCATTTACCGTTACCTCATAAGCACAAAAACCCACACCCGATGGAGCAAACGGGTTTCGTACATATATGTTCTCACCTTGGTATGTACCCTTAAGTACTAATTCCTCAGCCGATACTGGTGCTACTGCAGCAAATGATAGTGCCACTAACATCAATAGTCCCAGAAGTGTCTTCATAACAACTCAAATTTGGAAGGCAAGTTTAGCATTTTTTTTCTTGCTATCAAAGAGAAATTTACAGTTTTTTATTTCTAGGCCTGGTTTTTCGCCTCTATCCAAAGCCCATCTTGCTTAATAATATCGATTAATTGCTCTAACGCCTCTTCTTGATTAAGCTCTTTTTTCACTAACTGCTTGCCTCTATATAATGATATCTTGTCATATCCGGCTCCAACATACCCATAGTGGGCATCTGCCATCTCTCCTATACCGTTAACTATACAGCCCATAACGCCTATCTTCAGCCCTTTGAGGTGCCCCATACGTGCCTTGATGCGCTGTACTGTGCTCTGAAGGTCATATAAAGTACGACCGCAGCCTGGACAGGAGATGAATTCTGCCTTAGAGAATCTTGCCTGTGCCGCTTGTAACAGCACAAATGCGGTATCTTCAACATCTTTCGCTTTCAGATTCTCGTTTGATACCATAATACCGTCTGCCAACCCATCTATGAATAGCAATCCTAAATCGGCTGATGCTTTCAGCTGGTAGTCTGAAAGCTCTGCCTCTTGACTTGTATACCATAGCACAACTGGAGCCTTGACTCCCGCGTTGTTCAACTTTAGTATTACAGCTCTGTATTCTACTGTCTGATTTTCACTGTTCGCACTGGCAACAACCACTACATTGTCTCTCTTGGCTAGCTTGCCTAGTGTCTCTTGCGTCAGATCTGATAGAGACGCTACAACAAAACAGGTCTCCTGACATTCGTCAATATGGGAGACTAATAGCATAGGATAATGGTTGCCTTGCTTGTCTACATACCCTGTTCCATCAAAATAGTAGTCTGCCTCGCCTGGCGTATTTGTAATTACTACGGGTAAGGCTTGACCGCCTATATTGAGCACTTGATTGCTCTCTCTCTTTTCGTATGTATATGGGGAATACGATGATGTATCGACATTCTCTACTTCTGGAGCTTCTCTCTTGGATGAGATATAGTCTACTAATGCCTGGGCTACTGGTATCTCTGCTTCTGGTGCTTCTGTAAGTGATACTCTGATTGTATCGCCTAATCCATCTATCATCAGCGCTCCTATACCTGCAGCAGATTTTATACGGCCTTCTGCATCACTGCCTGCCTCTGTCACACCTAGATGAAGGGGATAGACTGTCCCTTTCGCTTTCATCGCCGCCATCAACTGTCGAACGGTATGTACCATTATTCTGGTGTTGCTGGCCTTGATGCTTATTACTATATCATAAAAATCTAGACTCTCTAACGCTTCTAGATATTCCATACAGGAGGCCACCATACCTTCTGGTGTGTCTCCGTACTTGGCCATAATTCTGTCCGAGAGTGAGCCGTGGTTGACTCCTATGCGCAGCGTGGTCTCGTGCTCTTTGCATACCTTGACTAGCGGAGTGAGTTTCTCTTTGATAAGGGACATCCACTCTTCTTGCGACATATTGTCTGCCGTTTCGTCAAATCTCTTGGCTCCACCTGTATAGTTGCCTGGATTGATACGCACCTTTTCTGCATATTGAGCCGCTATCTCTGCCGCAGCTGGATTGTAGTGGACGTCTGCAACTAATGGCGTAATATAGCCTCTCGACCTCAGCCCTTCTGATATCTCTTTCATATTCTGGGCTTCTGGCCTGCCTTGTGTAGTAAGTCTGACTATCTGTCCTCCAGCCTCTATGATGCGAATAGACTGCTCAACTGACGCAGCTGTGTCATTCGTATTCGTGGTGGTCATAGACTGTACACGAATAGGCTCTAACCCGCCCAATGCAAGTTCTCCAACAAGTACCTTACGTGTATTTACTCGCTGATACTTAAATAGATTATCACAAAAGTCTGATGGTTTCATATATGCTTACTTGTACTTTTATATTCTTTTTCTTGGCTATACTGAACCTCCTTATCTTGCCCCAAGATCTGATATCAGGCTCTTCAGCTTGGATGTCGATATCCCTTGCGTTCTTGGTAATACCACAACTTCTTTCCCGTTCTCTTTGCAATATTCTACTGCTCTCTGGAATCCGGCGTGCGACTGGTCTGGACCTTTCGCAAATACATCGAAGTCTACTTCTTTGACTATATCATCCACTCCTTTGTATACAACCACCTCATCTACATAGCGTATCGCCTTAACCATATAGCAACGCTCTTCTGTAGAATATACTAGGTTGGCTTCTGGCTTGTATTTCAATACTTCGTCCGAATCTTGTACTGCTACTATCAGATAGTCTCCAAGTTCTTTGGCGTGCCTGAATAGCTCAATATGTCCTACGTGTAGAAGGTCATATACTCCTACTGTCAATACTTTCTTCATTCGCTTTCTCGCGCTTTATTTGTTATTCCTGTCTAAGAACGACTTATGTACGTCCATTATCCTGTAATTTGGCAATGGCCTGTCTTTTGGTGGCGGAGGTGTCATATAGTCTCCATACCAGATTGTCAGATACTCGTCTGGCTCTGGCATACCCATAAGTACCGCATCTTCAAATTGCACATCTACTGGTGCCGAGAAGAATTTCTTAGGATATATATATTTAGCTACTACTTTTCTATGCGAACACCAGTGATTACATATCAGTGGCGACGAATCATAGTCATACTTCCTCTGTAACGCATCTAGCTCTTTGTGTATCTTCGCCGCATCTGTAAATGACTGCATTATGGTGTAATACAGGCGACTGAATCCTGATTTCGCTTTAGGATCTACTGTAGCTATATATAGTTTCTTAATCAGTTTCTTGTACTTGCGTATATGCTTGTCTCTCTCCGGACAATCTTCGATCATACCGTCTAATGGGAAAATGTCTACTGGCACTCCGCTGTAGAAATTAAACCCTCTCCTGGGAAGGTATGTGGTACGCTTGTCATAAATACGCGCAAATGGGTAGGGGTACTTGGGATCAATAAGGCCTGTAACTACATCAAAGTGCTCTGGCAGCCAATTGCGCACATTTGCAATAAGCTTGTCATAGTCTGGTCGAGGCATACTGATATCGGCATCGTCATCCCACGGAATAAATCCTTTATGGCGCACCGCCCCTAACATCGTACCGTCACTGAGGAAATATCTGACCCCGTGCTCTCTGCAGGCTTTGTCTATCTCTTTTAATATCCCTAAGATGCAGCCTTGCATCTCTTTCAATTCGTCTGATACCATCTATTGCGTTGTTAACGTGTACCGAAGAAATTCTTCCAGTACCCTAATCTCATTCGTAGTTTGATACGGCGTACTAGATTCAAAGGTTTTTTCTTCAATTTACCTTTGTAATTTGTAATAAAATCATCTATAGCATCTAATACACGGAACGAATTCTTCCCATCAAAGAAACTTTCGTGCCAGTGTGTATACTCGTCTATATGCGACATCACATCTGCGGGACGCGCCAATGCCTTTTCTAGCGCAGCTGGTATCTCACTCAACTCTTTGCAGTCTATAAGGTGCGTTCCTGGACAGGTGTTGCGATAGGTGACAACTGGCTTGCCAAACATCAGGAACTCGCAGATCACTCCACTGCTGTCTGCCAGCATAACATCACTTCTCAAAAATCTGTCTATGCCTTTGTTTACCTCAAGATATTCTACTCTCCCTGGATATTTCTTTTCTAATGCTTTGTATTTTGCTATGGTCTCTTCGTCTTTTATCAATGGATGGAAGGATAATATCCAATTCCAGTCATATTTGCTGCATAGCTCGTCAATCACTTTGTCCATCACATACACCGATGTCACATCTTTTGTAAATGTTGGAGCATATAATACGCATGGCGGCGTATGCACATTTCTGTGTTCTGCGGAGTCTGGCCCGAAGAACGCATCTGAGGTCATCCAGCCTGTCTCGTAATATTTGAAGTACCCGTGCTTCTTCTCTAGAACCGATAGCACTTCTGTACTGCTCGGACCTGGGCTGCAATACATGTCAAACCAACCGCGCATACGGAAGTTCTCATCTACTTTCTCGCCTCGCTTTTGAACTGGATAGCCATGGAACACTTCTACCTTGATGCCTGGGAAGAAATCATACACTACATTGCCCGGTACTATACACGCAATAGGATCAAACTCAAAGACTTCTTCAAAGGTCTTTAGCCTGATCTCATCGCCCGTAAGCCAATCGGGACAGCTGTCTTCAAGATACCACGCCGCCACATCTCCTCGCTGACGTATCGCCGCTTGAAGTGGACGCATGATAGCGTATGAATAACTATGTGAGGCAAAAAGAAGGTAATGCTTCATTCTATTCTATGATTATTCTGTGTTCTCCGCTCTTGTATATCTCTTGGACTTTAGCCATGCTGACTGTCAGTTGATGTGGCAAATGACGGTTCTGACTACGGCCATAGAAAATATTGCTGACAAATTCTTGTAGCTCATAACGTAGCCCTTCTCCTTCATACGAGTAGAAGTATTTCTTGTTCTTAGTCGCATCTTCAAATCGTACTTCAAAATACGACGGCTTCCACCAAGGAGCTGGAACATAAAGATACCCTTTTGTTCCCGATATTACCAAATCGCCCTCTGTCTTTATTCCTAGTCCTATCTTAAATGATGCCGTAGCATTGTGATAGGTCATCATACAACGGGTATATATGTCTACACCGTTCTTCATCTTCGAAACGAAACTGATACTGTTGTAGTTGTCTCCTAATAGCATCATTATTGGTAGCAGCGAGAAGTCTGCATCTTCTGTCATGCCTCCACCTGCCATCGAAGCGTCTAGCTTTCGCGGCGTAGGCTCTAACGTCGACTGCGCTGCCTCTACGTCTACTACGTCTCCTATCAATCCGGATTTTACTAGCGTAATCAAGTGACGGAACGCCGGACTGTAAGCGGTCTTTATCGCGTCCATCAGTATCAGCTTTTGGGCGTAGGCTAAATCAAATAGCTCTTTGGCCTCATTCTCAGCTAGGGTGAATGGCAACTCGTTGAGCACGTGCTTCCCTTGCTGTAGTAGATATTTCGTATAGCAATAGTGCGTCAAATGTGGCGAAGCAACGTACGCCGCAGATACTGCCTTAGAGAATTCTTCTATGTTGTCATATACGTTTTCTATCCCATATTTCTCAGCAAATATCTTTGCTTCTGATATATTGGGATTAAGGACTGCGGTCAATTCTACTCCGGAAACGTACTTCGACTCTAATACCATGCGTTCTGCAATGCTTCCAGTGCCGATTATACCTAGTTTTATAGTAGGCATACTCTCTTCGCGTAGCTGCGTACTCGAAACTCCTTCTGTTCTCGGCAGGTATACTACTTCACAGTATTCTTTCAGATAGTCAAATTTCCCTTCCCAATCTGAACCTATCGCAAATATGTCAACTCCGTATTTCTGTATGTCGTCTATCTTCTGCCCGACGTACTCTTCTATGATAATCTGGTCTGCTAGTCCGGTATCCACTACTGCCTTGATACGCTCCATGACGTTGTTCCTGACATTGAGCTTTCCTCTCTCAATATCAAAATTGTCTGTCGTCACACCAACTATCAGATAGTCTCCTAGCGCCTTCGCTCTTCGCAATAGGTTTAGGTGCCCCTGATGTAGGAGGTCGTATGTGCCGTATGTGATTACTTTCTTCATTTACAATAGATTACGTCTTTGCATATCTTTTAGCGCATCTATAAGGCGCTTGTTGTCTTCTTTAGTGAGATACCCTATATGGCCTACTCTGAATACTTTGTCTGCCATGTCTCCACCATTCGGACAAATCCAGATGTCGTACTCGTCTTTTAGTATGGTGAATATATCGTATGCCGAAACGTTCTTTGGATGAAGCGGTGTAACACAGTTGGACATCGAGTCTGATATTATCTCAAATGGCAACTCTATTATCTGCTTTCGGAAATCTTCTGCCAAATCGGCTATGCGCTTTATCTCTGCCTCTACTCCTCCGGCTGCCTCTATCTCTTTTAGCCTGACATTTATCTGGCGAAGTGTCGCAACGGCTGGTGTAAATGGGGTCTGCCCTCTCTCGCCGTTTTTCAACGCCAACTTCAAGTCAAGGTACATGCACTTTGGCTTGTTCGCATATACTCTCTCTACCGCATTCGGTGCTAAAACTATTATCGAAATGCCTGGAGGACAGGCTAGGGCTTTCTGCGAACCGGTTATCATAACTGATGCCCCCAATGCCTTCATGTCAAACTCGTCACATAAAAAGGAACTGATTGCATCCACTATAAGGAATATCCCGTTCTTCTTGCAGAAGTCTGATATCATCTCTATGTCATAATGAACGCCTGTCGATGTCTCGTGTACGTTCACTAACAGTCCTGTGTATCCTTGACCGTCATACGCATATAGCTGTTCTCTCGTCAAGGCCTTGCCCATCTCAAGATGTATGGTGGTATGTGGTATGTCATATATCTCTACCAGCTCCTCAAATCGATGACCGAAACTTCCTCCGTTTATGACCAGCACTTTGTCTTCTTGTGTAAAACAATTCGCTACAGCAGCTTCCATAGATGCCGTACCCGAACCTGTCATGAAACAGACTCTCGCATTCTCATCTGCTTTCGTAAAAGCCTTCATCAGCCTCTCGTTCTCAAACATCAACTCGGAGAACTCTGGCGTACGGAAATATGGGACCTGTTCAGAACCCAACTCTCGCACCGCATCGCTGGATTGCACGGGACCAACTGTAAAATTTAATTTGTTCGTAATCATCCTACACGTTTTATGACATATAGCCAAATGACCTTGCAAAGATAATCTTTATTAAATAGCTATCCTATACTTTTTATCCATTTGAACGTCAGCTTTTCATCTCCGTCTTCTCCACACCTAGACAAAACCTTATCCTCTCTTTAACATACCTCCCAAAATAAAAAAACTGCGAGCAACCGCTACTCTCCCTATACTCAGAAAGTACCCTCTCTATACTCACAATAAAAATACTCCGTCGCAAGCTCTACACCTGCAACGGAGTCTCTATTATTCTGTAGTAATCTTACTTCAAGCCAGGAACAACACCTCGGTCACTGCTCTTCACAAAGTCAAGAATCATATCTCTTGCCTCGCTTGCAGGCATCTCTGACTCTATAGCTTGAACGGCCTGTGTCGTATTCAGGTTCTTTCTGTACAGATACTCGTATACCTGATTGATAACGTCTATCTGCTCTCTCTCAAAGCCTCTGCGACGTAGTCCTACGAGATTCAATCCGCAGAATGCCGCAGGCTCTCGACCTATCATCGAGAATGGTGGCACATCCTTTCCAAGTCGTGTACCGCCCTGAATCATTACATACGAACCGATACGTGTGAACTGATGCACAAGCGAACCACCGCCGACAACCGCACAGTCCATAATCTGTACCTCTCCTGCAAACTGACACGCATTGGATACTATGATATTCGAACCTAATACACAGTCATGTCCTACATGGACGTACGCCATAAGGAGATTATTGGATCCGATAATTGTAGTATTCTTTGAAGCCGTACCTCGATTAATGGTAACACACTCTCTAAATGTATTGTTGTCGCCAATCTCACAGAGTGTATACTCTCCTACGAACTTGAGATCCTGTGGAATGGCACCGATTGTAGCGTGTGGAAATACTCGGTTGTTCTTTCCCATACGTACTCCGTCGCATATTACGGCGTTCGACATGATATGGCAACCGTCTCCAATCTCTACATCGCCTGCTATGCATGCAAATGCGTCAACCCTGACATTCTCGCCAATCTTTGCTTTTGGATCAATTGATGCTAATGGACTAATCATCTTTTATATATTAAAATCCGTATTTCTTTATCAACATGCGGGCAAATTCCGCATTGGACCCGTGCCCTGAACGTGTGGCAATAATTCTGCCTTTGATAGGCTTGCCTACTAACGCTAGGTCTCCGATAAGGTCTAGAAGCTTATGTCTTGCAGCCTCATTATTGTACTTTAGGTCTCTGTCGTTCAATACGCCCGAAGGATGTATCGTAGGGGTCTTGCCCATAAGTGCTGCTACCTGCGCCTTCTCTTCTGCTGTGAGCTCTTTCTCTACGAATACTATCGCATTCTCAAGGTCTCCTCCTTTAATCAGACCCTGCTGAAGAAGGAACGCTACCTCATGGAGGAATACAAATGTACGACAGTCATATACTGTCTCATATTCATCAAGCGACTCTATAAGTGCGAACTGATTACCAAGACAGCGTGAACCATTGAATGCTATATTGACCTGCGCCGCAAAACCGTCTGCCTCTGGTAACGCAATAATGCGTATATTCTTCTCTGGCTCTTCATATACGGTCTTCTCTGTAATTACCATATACTCGCGCTCTGCATCTTGCTCTTCTATACCTACCTTGTCTATTGCCTCAACAAATGGAAGGGCACTGCCGTCAAGAATAGGAACCTCAGGACCGTCAAGTGTAATGAGGCAATTGTCTACACGGCGTCCACGGAGAGCGGACATAAGGTGCTCTATAGTGCTGACAGTAACATTGGCCTTGTCTCCTCCTGCACTGAGTACAGTTCCTCTCTGTGTAAAGGATACGTTCCTCGCATCTGCATTGAACACTGGCTTGTCCTCAAGATCTACTCTCTGGAACTTGTAGCCATGACCAATAGGCGCTGGATTGATAGTGAGATTTACTACAACTCCCGTATGCAATCCCTTGCCCGAGAATGATGCAGCAGATTTTATGGTTGTCTGTTTCTCCATAATCTTCTTTTACTTGCCGACCTTTTCGGCCAACTCATCTAATTGTGCTTTTATCTCTGGCAACTTACGGAACATGACAAACGATTTGTTGAATGCCATATAGTCCATAGCTGGAGAGCCGAAGTATGTGCCGGATTTCTTAATCGTGCTGTTTACTCCTGTCTGGGCCGCTAGTACAACTTGATCCGGCACATTGATATGACCAGCAATACCAACTTGTCCGCCAATCATACAGTTGCTGCCGACTTTCGTACTGCCTGCAATGCCCGACTGCGCTGCCATAACGTTATTCTGACCTACCTCTACATTGTGAGCTATCTGAATAAGGTTGTCAAGCTTCGTACCCTTGCCGATACGTGTAGAACCCATTGTCGCACGGTCAATACATGTATTTGCACCGATCTCTACGTCGTCCTCAATAACTACATTGCCTATCTGTGGCACCTTCTTGTAGTTGTTGTTGGCATCTGGCTGGAATCCAAATCCATCAGCACCTATTACTGTGCCTGCATGTACTATTACTCTGTCTCCCAAAACACAGCCCTTGTATATCTTCACCCCTGGGAATATCTGACAGTCATTGCCTATCTTAACGCCGTCTCCGATATATGCCTGTGGATAAATCTTTACATTATTGCCTATCTGTACCTTTTCTCCAATATACGCAAACGCACCCACATATATCTTGTCGCCTACTGTAGCTGTAGAGGAAATGAATGATGGCTGCTCAATACCAACCTTCTGTGGTACCATACTCTCATACATATATAGTAACTGCGCAAGAGCCTGTCGTGAATCTGGCACTCGTATTAGTGTAGCCTTAACAGGCTGTGTAGGCTGGAAATCTGCATTGACAATAACTGCCGATGCTTCTGTAGAGTACACGTAGTGCTCATACTTAGGGTTGGAATAGAAAGTAAGCGTACCTGGCTTGCCTTCTTCAATCTTTGATACGTCGTGCAAAAGTACATTAGGATCTCCATCCACCGTACCCTGAATCAACTGCGCTACGTCTGATACTTTGAACTCCATTGGGATTGTAATTAATTCGTGCGAATATAATTAATTTCTCTATTTATGAGAAAACTATCTCTTATCTGGCAATCTGTGCAGCTACTTCTTCTAATGTCAAAGAGGCCTGCTCTCCTGTTACCATGTTCTTGAGAGTAATCTTGTTCTCATTTCTCTCTGTCTCACCACAAAGCGCTACAAATGGTATCTGCTTCTTGTCAGCATACTGCATCTGCTTCTTCATCTTCGTAGCATCAGGGAATATCTCTACCTTGAAGCCTTTCGCACGTAATGCACGAACTTGCTTGAGGGAGTACATCTCGTCTTCTCCACCAAAATTAGCGAAAAGAATGCGTGTCTGCTCAAGTACCGACTCTGGGAAGAGGTTGAGCTGGGTCATTACATCATAGATACGGTCTGCACCGAATGATATACCGACACCCGACATGCCCTTTAGGCCGAAAATGCCTGTCAGGTCGTCATAACGACCACCACCAGTAATCGAACCTATCTCAACATCAAGTGCCTTTACCTCAAAGATTGCTCCTGTATAATAGTTCAAGCCTCGAGCCAAAGTAAGGTCTAGCTCTACCTTTATCTTCTTCAAGCCAAGTGCCTTTACATAGTTGAAGATGGTCTCCAACTCATCAAGACCTTTCTGTCCTACCTCCGATGTCAACACGCTGCGCATAGTAGCGAGTTTCTCTTCCTGAGAACCTTGCATCTTGAGGATAGGCTGGAGTTTCTCTACGCTCTCATCCGACAAACCTTTCTCTTTGAGCTCTGCATTTACATTCTCTAGACCTATCTTGTCTAGTTTGTCAATGGCTACTGTAATGTCAACCATATGCTCTGCCGCACCAATAGCCTCTGCTATGCCGGCAAGTACCTTGCGGTTGTTTATCTTAAGGGCAACATTGATGTTCAATGCCTCATAGACATCATCCACAATCTGGATAAGCTCTACTTCATTCAACAGCGAATCTGAGCCGATGATATCAACATCACACTGATAGAACTCACGGTAACGTCCCTTCTGTGGACGGTCTGCTCGCCATACTGGCTGAATCTGGAATCGCTTGAATGGGAATGTAAGTTCTGTCTGATGCTGTACAACAAAACGTGCAAAAGGTACAGTAAGGTCATATCGCAAGCCCTTCTCTGAAATCTGCAATGCAGCCTTGTCCGAATTCGGATTCAAAGGCCCACCGGCACTTGAAAGAAAATCTCCCGAGTTCAATATCTTGAACAGGAGCTTGTCTCCCTCATCACCATACTTACCGAGAAGAGTAGAGAGGTTCTCCATCGCAGGAGTCTCTATCTGACTAAAGCCATACTTGGCAAAAACGCCCTTAATGGTGTCGAAAATATAATTGCGGCGAGCCATCTCAACAGCCGAGAAGTCGCGCGTACCCTTTGGTATACTAGGTTTTGTTACAGCCATTATCTTATTCAAATCTTTTTTCGGGTGCAAAAATACACTCTTAGTAAGACATTTTCAACATATTATAGGCTTTATTATTTCCAAAAAGACCGAAAAAGAATTAATTTTGCGCCCAAATAGAATATAATTATCTTACAATCATACAAAATATGGCACAGCAGGAAGATGTTTTCAAGAAGCTTGTAGCACACTGTAAGGAGTATGGCTTCGTATTCCCTAGTAGTGAGATATATGACGGCCTAGGCGCTGTTTATGACTACGGACAAAATGGTGTAGAGCTCAAAAACAACATCAAAAAGTATTGGTGGGATGCAATGGTTAAACTCAACGACAATGTCGTAGGTCTTGACTCTGCAATCTTTATGCACCCAACAATCTGGAAGGCATCAGGTCACGTAGATGCTTTCAACGACCCATTGATCGACAACAAGGATTCTAAGAAACGTTATCGTGCTGACGTGCTCATCGAAGAGCAGATGGCCAAGTTTGATGACAAGATTGAGAAGGAGATCAATAAGGCTAAGAAGAAGTTCGGCGACGCATTCGACGAGGCTCAGTTCCGCGCAACAAACCCTAACGTACTCCGCGAGCAGGCTAAGCGCGATGCCCTCCACGCTCGTTTCTCTAAGGCTCTCAACGATAACAACCTCGAGGAGCTCCGTCAGATTATCATCGACGAGGAGATCGTTTGCCCAATCAGCGGTACAAAGAACTGGACTGAGGTTCGTCAGTTCAACCTCATGTTCTCTACAGAGATGGGTTCTACAGCTGATGGCGCTATGAAGATCTATCTCCGTCCTGAGACTGCTCAGGGTATCTTCGTAAACTTCCTCAACGTACAGAAGACTGGCCGTATGAAGGTGCCTTTCGGTATCGCTCAGATCGGTAAGGCTTTCCGTAACGAGATCGTTGCCCGTCAGTTCATCTTCCGTATGCGCGAGTTCGAGCAGATGGAGATGCAGTTCTTCGTTCGTCCAGGCGAGGAGATGAAGTGGTTCGAATACTGGAAGGCTTTCCGCCTCAAGTGGCACAAGGCTCTCGGCATGGGTGACGAGAACTATCAGTTCCACGATCACGATAAGTTGGCTCACTACGCTAACGCAGCTACTGATATCGAATTCCGTATGCCATTCGGCTTCAAGGAGGTTGAGGGTATCCACTCTCGTACCGATTTCGACCTTTCTTCACACGCTAAATATTCTGGCAAGAAGATCGAGTACTTCGATCCAGAGCTCAACAAGAGCTATACTCCATACGTTATCGAGACTTCTATCGGTGTCGACCGTATGTTCCTCAGCATCCTCGCAGGTGCTTATAAGGAGGAGGCTCTCGAGGGCGGCGATACTCGCGTAGTTCTCCGCCTCCCAGCTGTATTGGCTCCAGTTAAGTTGGCTGTTCTCCCTCTCGTTAAGAAGGATGGTCTCCCTGAGAAGGCTCGCGAGATCATGAACACCATGAAGCTCGAGTTCAACTGCCAGTACGATGAGAAGGATTCTATCGGTAAGCGTTACCGTCGTCAGGATGCTATCGGTACACCATTCTGTGTTACTGTAGATCATCAGACTCTCGAGGATAACACCGTAACTGTTCGTTACCGCGACACAATGGAGCAGGAGCGCGTAAGCGTTGACACTCTCCACGCTATGATCGCTAAGCAGGTTACTGGTGCCGAGCTCTTCAAGAAGCTCCTCGAGTAATACCTAGTCCACAATAAGACCACAATATTTCGCCCCACAGAGAATTACACTTCTCCGCGGGGCGATCTTTTTATAGTCGCAAATAAAAAAACTGCGAGCAACCTTATACTTCTCTTATACTAGCCCGAGTGTAGCCCGAGCCTACACAATAAAAAAAACTGCGAGCAACAAGGACGCTCTAAGTAACTAGCAAGGGACTAGCATAGGTCCAGCCATAACCTGAATAAGCATCCCTATCGCCCCTCTTTCCCTCTCACCATACCCACAAAGAGAGTGCGGTTTACACTCAATATCTACCATCCCAAATACTGTCCCCAAGTATCAATAATCTCAAAAATATCTCCCAAAAACAATCTTCCAAGATTGTTTTTTAGCCGATTTTCAATCTTCCAACGTCTTTTTTTGCCTAAAAATCAATCTTGGAAAGTCTTTTTACTACAACAAAGTGCCGATGTTCGGCATTATAATCTGTCGTTCGCATCATCCGACTTTCTTCTGTGCCTGAACATATACATCCAGATAGCGCCAATAGCTCCTCCACAACCGCCTACGCTTGCCGACACCTCTTCACTTGCCCCAAGTGCATCAAACGCAATGCTGTAAACCACCAGATAGGCTATCAGCCATGCTACAGCCACTAACACTATATCTATGAATGCCTTACTTGCCTTATTGTTGCTATTCTCATCAGATTCTTTTTGAGCGCCATCGGGTATATCTTCATTGTTCGTCGCAATGCGTCGTTTCAGAAGCTTATATGTGACAATTGCAGCTATTGTTGACCCTATCACCCCCGAAAGAGCTAGCACATCTTCCGATGTCTCCAGAATCTGTGTTATCGTGCCAGCGCCAATCAAAGAGGCCATCCAAACTACAAATACAACAAGCCATCCCGCACTACCTATGCCGGTCTTGTTTTCATATTCTTTTTGCTCTGCGTCTTGGTTTTTGCTCCTCTTTCTTATGTAGTTGTATGTGTTATAAACAATAAAAGCAGCTAAGTATGAAAGAATATAAACGAGAAAGGACGGAATGTCTATTGGTGATAAAACTGTATAGCATAGTACAGCCGCTCCTATAGATAGTACTATTGCCAGGCAGCCTGGATTCTGCGTCGCTTTTTTCTTAGCCTGCGTTTTAACTTCTGTTTCCTTTGCCTTTTTACAACCACTACACTCTGATTTCTCCGGTAAATTCTTCTCCACATAGTCAGCTACATCATAGAATGTCTGCATCTTCTTCAAGTCGTCAGCCGGAATTTTCTTGACTCCAAAGGCTGTTTCTGTCATGCATAGCAATATGGCTATATCCATGCCCTCCAGCTCCTGGGTGTCGAGTGATGTGCCGAGCGTCAGGTTGTATTTCTTCTTCTTGAATTCGCAAAACTGCTTGAACACATCCAGCATGCCTTCCTCCAGATCCTTTCTGTCATCCGGATCGTATGTATTGTCCGAACTGACCGATATCTGCGGACGCCATTCGAGAACTTTTATTATTCTGTCGCTATTCATAAGATATATTTTTAGCAAAAATAATTATTAAAGGTCGAAATGGTAAGGTATCGTCCCGAAAAACTTTCTACCTTTTACAGCAGCTCTCAAAAACCACCTTACTCAATGCCCTGGTCAATCCTGCAAAGTCAAGTGTATCAAGGCGTTCCTTTCCGCCGGCAAAACTGCACGAGTTGACTCTCTTGTCGTCCTCCTGTTACGTATGCTAGTTGGCGCGGAGTTGGCGAGTCAGAGAAACGTTGCGGCACAAGAATAATCTGGTCGGCGTTGAATATAGTAACATATTGCTCTAATCCAAAAACTACATATGACTTTTTGGATTACAATCCAAAAAGTTAGTATGATATTTTGGAATAGGGCTATACACATACTCCCCATTTATCTTCTCGGATTTCATCACGACCATCTTCTCTACTATCATACTGGCTCTCTCCACTTCTATGTCTGTCTCTTCCATATTGGCCTCTTTCAGCAACGAGATATGTGGCTTGAATTTTGTCCCTTTATACCGTATTCCGTGTGCATCTAAGCGTTCTCTCAGCACTTTGGCTATCTTATTCAATGGACTTTCTTTCCTTACCCCACACCATATTACTCGACCATACTTGGTAACAAATGTGCCTAACTTCCCTAGTTCCATCTCAAACGGCTCAAACTTCACCTCATCTACTGCCTTCTGTATCAGTTCAACCTCATCGGTCTCTCCTATATACACCATGGTCATGTGCAGGTTATTGTCACTGCACCAGTTACCTCTCACTCCGCACTCCTTCAACGCCTCTTGCGCTTCCTTTAACGCCGACTTGAATGTATCTTCGAATTGTATAGCTACAAATATCTTCATTTTCCCAGACTCAATAATGTTATTACACAAATATCACTCCTTCAGTTCTTTCCCTTGCAACTCTTCTTTGATATATTTCACCTCCGCATAGTGTACCCCCTTATCTTTCAGCATCGTCCATATCTCTCCAGTAGTCTTGTCGGGCATCTGCTTGACGGCCTTCTGTATAGCCTTTAGCTTTTTTGAACCGACAACCTGCTCTATCGACAACTTGTCAGCCTCTACAAGTTTAATCAGATGCCCTACTATCGTACCCTCAGTCAGACTTCTCGCTGATGCTATATCCTCTACGCTGAATCCTTTTGAAAACAAGGCGAATGTCTCTTCTGTTGTCGACGGCTTTTTCTCCTTCTGCACGGTAGCCTTCGGCTCTTTGCTCCTCGACCTGAACCCTATCTGTTTTTTCTCCGACTTTCCTTCCTTGTCGCTGTCAATAACCGCGTAAGCCTTTGATTTCAAATATGCAGGTACACTGAACCCCTGTTCTGCTATGGCTTGCAATACGCTCTTCTTGATTTTCAGTTCCTCCTCAAAGTTATTTCTGTATCGCTTTAGCCGGTCAGCTGTCTCTTTGTTTCCCAATGGCACATTGCTCTTAATGAGAATCTGATCGTATGTCGAACTTATCTTCTGCTGCATATACTTCGCGCCATTGGTTATTCTTTCCAAATAAACAGGGTCGATTTCTACGCTGTCGCCATTCTGAACAAAGGGTATCTGTGACACGAATGCCTGTCCAATCTGAAATATCTCTGTAGTCGCCGCACTTTGGTAGAACTTGAGTTCTGCCATTGTTTGTGTATATGAACTGTAGAGTTCCTCTTCAAACAGCCTGACAATCATGAATGTCTGTCGTTGCATCTCCCCGAAGTTCATCAGTTCACGTATCATATCACGCTCATACTCAACCTGCAGACTCCTCAGTGCTTGAGAATCTACCTTCTGCGCCAACTGCTGAGATACAAACATAGACACATTACTATCCGTCATTACCGAACGCTGATTTAGTGGCGAACTCAATATCAACCCCTCGAGTGTACGGCATCGGGAAAGCGCTACATATACCTGACCATGAGCGAAAGACGACTGAGCATCTATAATAGCCCTGTCAAATGTAAGACCCTGGCTCTTATGTATAGTGATAGCCCACGCCAATCTGAGCGGTATCTGGGTAAATGTACCCTCGACCTTCTCCTCAATCTCCTTCGTAGACTCATTAAGTACATATTTGGCATTCGACCACTCCTCCGGAACAATTTCAATAATCTGACCGTCGTCGAGGGAGACCATTACCTTATCGTCCTCCATACTGTCCACGGTACCAATACGGCCATTATAATACCTATGCTGTCCCGACGGGTCGTTCTTAAGGAACATCACTTGAGCGCCCTCTTTTAGTGTCAGCCTCTCATCGGCCGGATAACTCATCTCTGGGAATGTCCCCACAACAGAACATTTATATACATGCTCATGCCCTTTAATTTCAGACAACTTTCGGAGATTTATGTTATCCGCCTGAGAATTATGTGTAGTGAGGCGTATATAACCATTATCATCCTTTATATTGCTTTCTGGTATATAACGCTTATTCAATTCTGATATTACATCCTGCGTCATATTACCAGTACGGACATTATTCAGAAGATCAAGAAATCTTGCATCCGTCTGGCGATATACTTGCTGAAGTTCAATAGTCACATATCTCGTTTGAGACAATGCTTTTGATGCGAAGAAGTAGGGAGAAGAATAATTATTATATATAATCTCACGTTCCTGCTCCGTTACAACAGGGGCTAGCTGCTGCAAATCACCTATCATAAGAAGCTGCACCCCTCCAAAAGGCTGAGTACTACGGCGTATTGACTTAAGATAAGCATCTACGGCATCCAGCAAGTCGGCACGCACCATACTTATCTCATCTATAACAAGCAAGTCAAGCGTACGGATAATTTTTATCTTCTCCTTACGCATCGTATAATCCTGCTTCAGCTTAGAGCCTGGAATAAAAGGTCCGAACGGCATCTGGAACATAGAATGAATGGTAACGCCGCCAGCGTTGATAGCTGCCACACCAGTAGGGGCGACAACGACCATACGTTTAGGGCAATGTTCGCGTAGACGCTTCAGAAAAGTGGTTTTACCTGTGCCAGCCTTACCTGTAAGGAAAACATTGACGCCAGTAGTGGTCAGACACTCCCATGCGAGTTCAGCCTCAGGGCTGGTTTTGAATGTATTAATTGTCTTTTGCATGATACAAAGATACAGATTTTTGCGGAATGCGGTCTTACTCCTATTATAAAGAGTATTTAATCACATCCATGTCGTGAAAACTAAAAATCAAAGGACGAATCAAAAATTTATCCATGCATCCCGCGTAGAGACAGTGTGTACACCGTCTTATATTACCGTGGTGTCAACATGATTCACAAAAGACGGTGTACACACCGTCTCTACATTCATGCATGGATTTTATTCATTTCTGCCTGCCGCCCCTGCCTCCCACCCTCTCCGAGGGCAATCGGCACGGCCTTTTAGGGCGCAAAGGGCGACATGGTAAATCATTGACTTCGTCGACCTACGGTTCTGCGGAAGGGCACACAGGGCGAACCGACTGGCCGCCGTAACGGTCGTAGCCGTACAAAGGGTAGAAGCCGCCCTCGTTGAAGTCCAGGTAACGGCCGTAGCTCGAGTTGTCCTCGTCGAGCGACGACGACCAGTAGTAGCCGCCGTCCCCGCGGCTGAGGTTGCCGTAGTCGCGATAACCAGCGGCAGGAAGGAAGATAGAGACGCCCTCGTAACCCTCCTTTGTGCAGGTGAGGATATAGCCCTTTACGCCTGTGCCCTCGTAGTCATTGGTCCATGTCTGGGTTGTGTTGTTGTAGAGTTCTGCCCACTCGGCTGCCGTTGGAATACGCCATTCTGAGCCCCACGACTGTGTTGCCACGTCGTCCTTTGCCTCGAGCGTTGTCTTCTTGTCGCCCTGGTTGCAATACTTCACATCCTTGTACCACACGCCGTCGAACTGATGGTCTTCTGCCTGATACTTGTTGATATAGTACCACTTCGACTTACCACTCTGTATATACTTATAGGTACTCCAGTAATAATATTCCTTTGCCTCGGTCTCGCCCCATGCAAAATAGTCGCCGCTGGCCTCCGGCGTGCTGGCGCCTACATTGCATTCTGCCCACAGCTTGCCGCTTGGCAAGCCAAGGTCCACGGCCACATGACCATTGGTATTCCCTGCGGAAGGGCAGACAGGGCGAACAGAGTACCCTTTGCAACGGCTGTCGCTGTACCAAGGGCCGAAGTAGTCCGAGTCGAAGCCCAGGTTACGGCCGCGGCTCGAGTGGAGCTCGTTGAGCGACGACGACCAGTAGATGCCGTCGGAGCCCTCGCCGTAGAGGCTGCCGTATTCGCGATAGCCTGCGGCAGGAAGGAAGATGGTATTGCCGTTAGAGCCCGTAATCTTGTAGCCGTTAACGCCGTTCTGGGTTGTCCATTCGCGGCTGCAGTTAAAATATATCTCCTCCCAGTCGGCTTGCGACGGCATTGCCCAGTCACCGCCCCAATTGGCAGCAGCAACATCGTCGACCTTTTCGAGGGTGGTCTTGTTGTCACCGATGAAAGTGCCACCATGCTTGTATGTCGCCCGAAAATAGTCCTCCTTGGTCTCTGTCTCGCCCCACGAGTAGTAGTTGCCGCTTTGTTCAGGAGATGAGGCACCGACGTTGACGCTCGACCACTTGACAGAGAGGCCCATGTCAACAGCCTCACCTATAACTCCACCACAGAGCATCGGATTCTCAAAAGTGATATAATCTGGTGTATAATCGAGAGCAACCTTGACTTTCCCGTCTTTTATAATATACATCTGCGCGCTTGCCTCTGTTGCCATAACGCCCATACCCAATAGGGCTAGCGCCGAAATAAAAAATCTCGTCATGTTATTTTCGTGTTTTATTGTTTTTACATTCTTCCGTAGAGACGGTGTGCACACCGTCTTATAACCTGGTATCAACCACATTTCGCATGAAACGGTGTGTACACCGTCTTAAATTAACGTGATGTCAATATGTTTTACAAAAGACGGTGTACACACCGTCTCTACACCGATTGGTCATTATTTCTTGATAACCTTTATTACCTCCTTGCCTACCTGCAAAAGGTATATACCATTAGCCATGCCCGACATATCGATATCAGACTGCTGTCCGACGAACATCAGACGGCCGTCCGACGAGAAGAGGCGTATCACTTGTCCCTCGGCTACGCCATCTACATGCACATGGTCAGCCACAGGATTCGGATATGCCGTCACACTCACCCTTTGTTCTGTCTCCACAATGCCTGTAGGTGTTTCCCCCTTGTTAATATCCTCTTCACTCACACCACCAAAAGAAATCTTCTTGATAGCAGAAATAGCTCCAAGGTTCTCCGTCCCGGCTGCTTCGTCCTTGAACACAATGACAGCATTCCCTTCATTGAACTCTATGCGCCCTATGGCGCTTATGGCCTGAACATACGAGGCTGTGCCCGCATCTACATACTCTACGGTCACCCCCGGTACTTCATCAGCCATCGCCGCTACACTCATTGCAAGCATAGCCAGCATACTTAAGAAACGATGTTTCATAAGATCATTTATTAATCATGTATATTATGTGAATTTATTATTGTCAAGATTGCATCTCCTAAATTACTAGCGTTCAGTAGACATAATGCCATTTATTGCTCATATAAACCCAGAAGCTACCCTTCCCATACATTCAGATGGAATGCGGTACATATTATTATAAAGAAGATTGCGCGGCGTATTCCCTGACATAGCATCTCATTTTTGGACAAATCAAAATTTATCCATGCATCCCGCGTAGAGACGGTGTGTACACCGTCTTATATTACCGTGGTGTCAACATGATTCACAAAAGACGGTGTACACACCGTCTCTACATTCATGCATGGATTTTATTCATTTCTGCCTGCCGCCCCTGCCTCCCACCCTCTCCGAGGGCAATCGGCACGGCCTTTTAGGGCGCAAAGGGCGACATGGTAAATCATTGACTTCGTCGACCTACGGTTCTGCGGAAGGGCACACAGGGCGAACCGACAGGCCGTAGTAACGGCTGTAGCCGTACCAAGGGCAGAAGTAGCCCTCGAAGAAGTTCAGGCTACGGCCGTCGTACGAGTAGCTCTCGTCGAGCGACGACGACCAGTAGTACCCGTACGTGCCCTCGTTGTTGAGGTTGCCGTTGTTGCGACAGCCAGCGGCAGGAAGGAAGATAGAGGCTCCCTCATGACCCACCTTTGTACTGGTGAGAATGTAGCCCTTTACGCCTGTACCCTCATAGTCATCTGTCCAAGTCCGGGTTGTATTGTTGTAGAGCTCTTTCCACTCGGCTGCCGTAGGCATACGCCATTCAGAGCCCCACGACTGTGTTGCCACGTCGTCCTTGGCTTCAAGGATACTCTTCTTGTCGCCTTGATAGTATTTTACATCCTTGTACCATACGCCGTCAAGCTGATGGTCATCTGCTTGATACTTGTTGATGTAATACCACTCCGACTTACCACTCTGCATGTACTTGTAGGTACTCCAGTCATAATACTCCTTTGCCTCTGTCTCGCCCCATGCTATGTAGTCGCCGCTGGCCTCCGGCGTGCTGGCGCCTACATTGCAATCTGCCCACAGCTTGCCGCTTGGCAGGCCAAGGTCCACGGCCACATGACCATTGGTATTTCCGGCGGAAGGGCACACAGGGCGAACCGACTGGCCGTAGTAACGGTTGTAGCCGTACCAAGGGCTGAAGAAGACCTCGCCGAAGTACAGGCCACGGCCGTGGTCCGAGTTGCTCTCGCTGAGCGACGACGACCAGTAGTAGCCGTGAGAGCCCTTGTTGTAGAGGTTGCCGTTGTTGCGACAGCCAGCGGCAGGAAGGAAGATGGAGTTGCCGTTAGAACCCTTGATGAGATAGCCGTTCACTCCGTTCTGGGTTGTCCACTCGTAGGTACAGTTATTATATATCTCCATCCAGTCAGCCTGCGACGGCATAACCCAGTCGCCACCCCAGTTGACAGCAGCAGCATCTTCTTCTGAATCGAGGGTGGTCTTGTTGTCGCCAATAAACTCGCCACCATACTTATATGTGTCCCAAGAATAGTTCTCCTTGGTCTCTGTCTCTCCCCACGCTATGTATGAACCATACTCCTGAGGAGCGTTGGCGCCTACATTCATCGTTGCCCATTTAACAGAGAGACCAAGGTCTACCCAGTCGTGTCCGTTATCTTTGCCTGTGATTGGCTTATTATATGTAAAATCTACATAGTCTGGCGTTTCTGGCATGGTAAATACCACTTTGCCATCCTTATATACACTAAACTGCGCGCTCGCCATTGTACCCATACCCAAGAGGGCTAGCGCCGAAATAAAAAATCTCGTCATGTTATTTTCGTGTTTTATTGTTTTTACATTCTTCCGTAGAGACGGTGTGCACACCGTCTTTTATATCATTGGCATCAACCACATTTTGCATGAGACGGTGTACACACAGTCTTAAATTAACGTGATGTCAATATGTTTTGCAAAAGACGGTGTACACACCGTCTCTACGCCGATTGGTCTTTATTTCTTGATAACCTTGATTACCTCCTTACCTACCTGCAAAAGGTATATACCATTAGCCATGCCCGACATATCTATATCAGACTGCTGTCCGACGAACATCAGACGGCCGTCCGACGAGAAGAGGCGTATCACTTGTCCCTCGGCTACGCCATCTACATGCACATGGTCAGCCACAGGATTCGGATATGCCGTCACACTCACCCTTTGTTCTGTCTCCACAATGCCTGTAGGTGTTTCCCCCTTGTTAATATCCTCTTCACTCACACCACCAAAAGAAATCTTCTTGATAGCAGAAATAGCTCCAAGGTTCTCCGTCCCGGCTGCTTCGTCCTTGAACACAATGACAGCATTCCCTTCATTGAACTCTATGCGCCCTATGGCGCTTATGGCCTGAACATACGAGGCTGTGCCCGCATCTACATACTCTACGGTCACCCCCGGTACTTCATCAGCCATCGCCGCTACACTCATTGCAAGCATAGCCAGCATACTTAAGAAACGATGTTTCATAGGTGTATTATTTAATTATGATAAATCAAATGTAATTATTCTTCGTTGCAAATATAATAAACAACAATAACTTCACGCCGCAAATATACAACACCAAAAATCCACGGTGTCCCGATTTGTCTCGATTTGTCCCGATTTGGCGCGATTTGGCGCGATTTTTTTATTTTTGGGGGAAGCGCACGCAGATTGGGGTTTTATATCTCACGCAGATTTCGGGGATTATTGATCTCGGAGATTCACAGGGAAATGTCAGTACCTCTGTTTGAGGGCGTCTATGATGTCGGAGGCGATTAAGGCCCTTTCACCTATTGTTTGGGCAGCGGTATCGCCCGCTTTAGAGTGGAGAGCTACGGCCTTGCAGATTTGAGGTATAGAGAACTCGTTTGATGCTATAGTCCCTGCGATTATACCCGCCAAGACATCGCCAGAACCAGCAGTCGCCATGCCAGGGTTGCCATAAGGACAGAATATAACCTCATCGGCTGATATTACTGCAGTACGGAAATTCTTCAGCACTACTACACAGTTGTGCTCCTTAGCAAAAGACCTTGCCTTTGCTATCCGCTCGATGTGAGACGAAGAATGCCCTACCAGAGCATCAAACTCCCCGACATGAGGTGTTATGACTATACCCTCAAGAAGAGAAGGCTGCACATTAAGAATGGCCTTGAGGTCGTGAATAGAAGAGGCATCGACCACCACAGGAAACTTAAATTTTTGAGCATAGACAAGAGTCTCCATCAAGATATCAGCAGACTTTTCTTCATTAGCCAAGCCCGAACCTATGACTATAGTATAAGGCTTACGAGGTTCTTTAGAGAAGAACAGAGAGACCCCCTCACGATACTGTACCATAGCCTCGGGCACAGATATCTGCATTATGTCTGTACATTTCTCAGGGATGACAGCGGTCAGCAATCCTACCCCACTACGCATAGCAGCTTTTACAGAGAGAACAGATGCCCCCATCATGCCTACAGAACCAGTAACGGACAGCACATGTCCGAATGTTCCCTTGTAACATGCACGAGGACGAGGCGAATCCATGGCGTCATCAGACATTATCTTATAGTCAGTCTCTCCCAAAGATGAAAGACAAGAGGTATCGAGACCTATATTCAAGAAATGAAGTTGTCCTATGCAAGCATCGCACTCAGGGAGGAAATATGCCAATTTAGGAAGTTGTATAGCTAAAGTATGGTGAGCATGAACTGCAGATGCAGGAAAGAAAGAGCCATCGGCCATCACCCCAGAGGGCAGATCAATACTTATTACCGACTTATAGGCATTTATACATCCAGCCAAATCTGCATTTATACCACCCCTTGCGCCGAAACCAAGCAAGCCATCAAGGAGAATATCCTCAGAAGATACCGGCTTGCCAGGAAGCTCATCCTTGTGAAGAGACAAACGAAGCTGCTCCGCTCTGGCCTGCATAGCCAGATTATCGGGAGTACACCTATGTCCATCGGTCCACAAGTACACCTCGACATCAGCATGAATCATGGCAAGAGCGCATGCGACACCGAGAGCGTCGCCACCATTGCCACCCGTACCAGCCAAGACCACTACCCTACGCTGAGACAAATCTGGGAAACGAGAAGTCAGCCAGTCGAATATTGCCCTACACGCCCGGTCCATCAGTTGAAGTGACGATATACCCTGACTTTGGCAAGTGAAATTATCCACCTCTCTGATCTGCTGTGGGGAAAGAATGGGCTGCATAGGAGTAATTACTGGAATAACAAACGGAATGCCTGATCGAGACGTGATACCTGATGCACCTCGATATCATACTTACTTACGTCGAGGCGAGAAAACTTAGGAATTACGATATGCTTAAAACCTAGTTTAGCTGCTTCTGAGATACGCTGCTCGATGCGGGTAACCGGTCGGATTTCGCCAGAAAGACCTATTTCTCCAGCCAAGCAGATACCAGGATTTATGGTAATATCCGTATTAGAAGAGAGAATACTAGCTGCTACGGCCAAATCTACAGCAGTATCTACTACGCGAATACCCCCTGCTACGTTAAGGAACACATCCTTCGTAGCCAATTTGAAGCCTGCGCGCTTCTCGAGGACAGCCAGAAGCATATTCAGACGGCGCCCATCAAAGCCAGTAGCAGAACGTTGCGGGGTACCATAGGCGGCAGAACTTGCGAGAGCCTGTATTTCGATGAGGAACGGTCGTGCTCCCTCCATAGCGGCAGCAATAGCGACACCTGACAACTGCTCATCCCACTCCGAGAGCAACATTTCAGAAGGATTAGAGACCTCACGCAAGCCATCGCCCAGCATTTCGAATATACCTATCTCATTAGTAGAGCCAAAACGGTTCTTTATTCCTCGCAAAATTCTATACATATGGTTACGGTCGCCCTCAAACTGGAGGACAACATCCACCATGTGCTCCAAGACCTTCGGACCAGCCAGTTGGCCATCCTTATTGATATGACCGATAAGAATTATAGGGAGGTGCTGCTCCTTAGCTATACGCATAAGGATGCCTGTACATTCACGGATTTGAGAGACACTACCCGGGAGGCTATCGACACGTTCAGTCTCAACAGTCTGGATAGAATCAATTACCACGATATCCGGATTAGCGGCTTTGATATGCTGGTGGATATGGTCGATATTAGTATCGCTTACCACCAGACAATTATCCATTTTAGCCATAGAGATACGTTCGGCGCGAATCTTAATCTGCTGAGCGCTCTCCTCGCCAGAGATATAAAGTACCCGTTTATCAGGAAGAGTGAGAGCCACCTGAAGTACAAGAGTAGACTTACCGATACCAGGCTCACCACCTATAAGGATAAGCGCGCCAGGCACTATGCCACCGCCCAAGACACGGTCGAGTTCGGCATTAGCGGTTGAAGAGCGCTGAACCTCTCCCACGACGACATCAGACAATACCATAGGCTTGATATTGACCGAAGAAGTAGGGGCATCAGCGCCACCAGCAGCAAAAGAAGATTTAGAGGAGACGACTACCTGCTCCTCCGTGAAAGTATTCCATTCGCCACACTGATTGCAGCGCCCCATCCATTTAGGAGATTCGGCGCCACACTCGCGGCATACATATACGGTTTTTGTTTTAGCGGCCATAAGTGGTTAGATTAGCAGATTAAATCTTATAGCCGTATGCCAAATCACCGGCATCGCCCAACCCTGGAACGATATACTTATGGCTGTTAAGCTCAGGGTCGACAGCTGCCACCCACAAAGTAACAGGTTCATCCTTAAGAGACTCACGAAGGAAATCGACACCCTGCTGAGAGCCGATGACACACATGATATGAGTATGCTTAGTCTTGCCGAATTTCTTCAAAGCCCTGTAAGTAGCCTCGATGCTAAAGCCAGTAGCAAGCATAGGATCGGCCAAGAGGAGAACCTTATCATCGAGATGAGGCGTCGCTACATATTCCAGATTAATTTCGAACTCATCTGGAGTAGTATATTTTCTATATGCTGAGATGAAGCAATTCTGGGCACGATCGAAAACATCGAGAACACCCTCGTGCATAGGGAGGCCAGCGCGGAGTATTGTTCCGACCACTATCTCATCGGCAGGGACCTGAACTTGAGCGATGCCCAGAGGAGTACGAACATCCTTTGAGGTATAATCCAAAGTCTTACTGACCTCATAAGCCATAAGAGAACCGATACGAAAAATATTCTTACGAAAACGAAGTGGGTCAGACTGGATATCCAAATCGCGTATTTCTGCAAGATAGTTATTGACGACAGTGTTCTGTCGGTTAATTATATTTACTTCCATAGTATTTCAATACTCACATTGGATGAGTGTGCAAAACAACTAAAAAGAATTGAAAAGAGCAAGAGAGACGGCACATAAAAGACAAGGGCGAGGTATAAAGGAGCATTAAGCCTGCATTAAGAGAGCATTAAGGTTGCTCGCAGTTTTTATTATTGGAAGTCAGTTCCTAGTATAAGAGAAGTACAAGGTTGCTCGCAGTTTTTGCTATTGGAAGTCAGTTCCTAGTATAAGAGAAGTATAAGGTTGCTCGCAGTTTTTTTATTTATTGAGGGTCGGAAGATTCCTCTTGAGAGAGGATGAGATGGATTTCAGATTCCGAAAGAGGAGTCACGGCAGAGTTACGTGGACGAGGAGCTATCTTATTGACGATAGCCACGATAGCAGAGAGAGCTATATTAGTAATATTGATACTCTGCTCAGGAGGGAGCATACCCTTGTATTCAATCTGGCGGTTGTATTTACCCAAGGCATTCATCTGATTATCAGTAGAACTCCACTGCCCCCATGACTTAGGAGCAGAGAGCGCCTCGTGAGTACCCGATGCAAAAGACTGGAAAGCCATAGCGTTATGTTTAGACTCCTCGATAGAGATACGCTTGACAGCCTCAGAGAGACTAAGGCGTCGAGGCTTTACGACAATTTCCGAGAGAGCAACAGTATCCTGAGAGAGAGAGACCGCCACGATGCTCTGAGCGAAGAGAGAGTCGTGGACCTCGAGGATTACAGGGAAATAACCCACGTGGGTAAAGACCAAAGTATCGCCGATATTAGCGAGAGACTCCACTCGACCAGCCTCATCAGCGCTCCACCCATACTTACCGACACGGAGAGTAGCCTTATCGAGAGGCTGTCCCGTTGTTTTATCAAGTATTATGCAAGCGAAGGCACGTTGCTGAGTATAATCGGGCACATAATCCTGCCCCTTGACAGACAGAGCCAAGAGGAACGGAAGAATAGCGATGAGGCAATATTTAGCGAATATGGACAATCTCACGTCTTTTCAAGACCACTGCAGAGCGCGAAGGGAGGTATAGATGGAGGACATCATGCCCGTCGCGCGGTTCAGTGTAATATATAAAGAACATATCGTTACGATCAAAGCCGCCGAAACGACCCTCATCGGTAGAGAGGACGATATTATATCGACCCTTAGGAACAGGGATTATGTAATCAGTATAAGAATTAGTCGGGCTGAAATTAAAGACAGTAAGATAATCGCCGCGACCAAATGCAAGCACCTGAGACTCATCATAGTCATAATATCTATATGGGAAAGACGGGACAGGAGTCTGCTTAAAGAGATCGAGCATAGCCTTCTCGAAATCGAGGAGGAAATGGTAGCGCAAGTAATCAGCGTGAGCCAAGCTCCACTGACGGCGTGCATACTTATAGCTCCAATTATTACCCTCGCGAGGGAAGTCGATCCATTCCGGGTGACCAAATTCATTACCCATAAAAGTCAGGTAACCACCAGAAGCGGTAAAGAGAGTAATGAGACGAATCATTTTATGGAGAGCGATACCGCGGTCGACATTCATATTCTGGCTTTCGGTATTCATATCCGTGTACATATCCTTATCGAGGAGACGGAATATGATAGTCTGGTCGCCCACAAGAGCCTGGTCGTGGCTCTCGGCATAATTGATAGTCAGTTCCTCCGGGCGGTGCTGCTGGAGTTCGTAGAAGATTTTACCCACAGGCCATTTCTCATCAGAACACTCCTTGATGAGTTTAATCCAGTAATCCGGCACACCCATAGAGAGGCGGTAATCGAAGCCTATACCACCGCACTCGAACTTACCAGCGATACCAGGGAAGCCAGACATCTCCTCTGCTATAGTAATAGCATCGGGGCGAACCTGGTGGATAAGTTCGTTAGCCAGCATAAGGTACAGAATAGCGTCATCATCCTCATTAGAAGCGAAATAGTCCTTATAACAAGTAAAATCCTGACCCAGACCGTGGTTGAAATAGAGCATAGAAGTCACGCCATCGAAACGGAAGCCATCGAAGTGATACTCGTCGAGCCAATATTTACAATTGGACAAAAGGAACTGCTGTACCTCGTGCTTACCATAGTTAAAGCAGCGGCTATCCCAAGCAGGGTGGTTACCCCTATCACCATAGTGGAAATAGAGGTCGGTCGTACCATCGAGTCGGGAAATACCCTCATTCTCATTCTTCACGGCATGAGAGTGGACGATATCCATAATGACAGCTATGCCATTAGCGTGAGCCTCATTGATAAGCTTTTTAAGATCCTCTGGGGTACCGAATCGAGAAGACGCTGCGAAGAAATTAGACACATGGTATCCGAAAGAGCCATAGTAGGGATGCTCCTGAATAGCCATAAGCTGGAGGACATTATATCCCATACCGACAACATGAGGGAGGACATTGAGGCGGAACTCCTCGTATGTAGACACGCCCTCCTTCTCGCCGCTCATACCGATATGAGCTTCGTATATCAATTTAGGCTCTGCAGGAACAGAAAAAGACTTATCAGTCCACTTAAATTTTTTAGGTTCCCAAGCCTGAGCGTCAAATACTTTAGTATCCTCGTTCTGGATTACCCTATTAATATAGGCAGGGATACGTTCCCCCTCGCCACCATTCCAACGGACAAGCATCTTGAATTTATCGCCATGCTTGATAGTATTCTTAGGGAAACGGAGTTCCCAGACACTATTTTCGAGGCGAGACATCTCGTATTCAGCATCAGGGGTCCAGTTATTGAAGTCGCCTATGACACAGATAGAAGTTGCATTAGGGGCATATTCACGGAGCACCCATTCTGTGCCATCCTTGTGGAGACCGAAATATTTATAGGCATCTGCGAATATATCAAGACCGCCATATTCGCTCTTGAGGTCCTCGATACGGTTGATGGCGCGATTGTGGCGCCAGTCAATAGTCTTGGCATAAGGTTCAAGCCAAGTATCTGTCTGATATATCTGTAGTGCCATAATAATTATAATTTTTCAACTGGAACAGAGAAACAATACTTAGCACCGCCAGTATAGTTCATATCTATCCAGATTTTACCGTTAGTCAGATCAATGTATTTACTTGCCAAAGAGAGGCCCACGCCACGGACACGCGACTTAACCTCCAAGTCGGAAGTGCAAGAAGTCGACATAAGGTTGAAAATATTCTGCTCATCACCTGGGTTCATAGGGATACCCGTATCAGTAATAGTAAACAGATACTCCTTATCGTCAACATCATAGCGGACAACAATATTACCGCTATCAGTATTTTCGAGAGAATTATTCAAAACCTGCTCGAGTACCTTTTGGATAATCTCATCAGAATTCCAGATAGTGTCATTAGGTGGGGTAAGAGAGTAAACAACACTGATTTCAATTTTCTTACCCTCTTTTTCTATACGTCTACGATATACAGTCAGAGTCTCATCCAGTATCTGGTTGAGAGAAGAAGGGACGGAAGACTTCTGGAGATAAGTAGACTGCAATTTAGAAACCTCGACCAAGCTATCGATAACGTTAAGCGTCAACAGGCTATTCTGCTTGATAATCTCAGTAAAGCTATGTCGTTCCTCATCAGAAGATGCCGTTTCAAGCAAATCGACAAAACCGATTACGGCGTTCATAGGGGTACGGACCTCCTGACTCAGGTTAGTCAAGAATATACGCTTAAGTTCAGAACTTTCGAGCGCCTTATCCTTTTCACGCTTGAGGTCGGACTGCATAATCTCGAGATTCTGATTCAGAGCAGCTATTCGAGTCTCATACTGCTGAAGTTCCCCCCTAGTCTGGTACAACTCCAGTTCAGTCTCAAAGAGCGGAGCCACGAGATGGAGCAAGCGAGTCTTATTATCGACATCAGGAATACCATATATATACAGGCCCAAGAGGATACCTGTGACCATATTACGTTTATTCTTGATAGGCACAGAGATATAAGCTGTAGCACCTATCTGAGGGAAAGGCAGATCGACCAGAGCCTGCTCGGCATTCATAGAAGCAGCCACCTGGAGATGCTGCCATTGGAATACCTTACCGATTACGTCATACTGAGCATCATTACATTCCAAGACAGAAAAAGAGCCCATAGTGCGCTGTTTGGAACACAAAAGCAACACAGGGCAGTCGATCATATCTGCCAGTTCGACCAGACGCTTATGAGGGTCATTATAGCCATAAGAACACAACAAACGCTTGATAGTAGCCTGATTATCATATACGAATGTAGGCATATCAACGAAAGTTGACGTTGTATCAGACTTACGGCTAGACTTTTTACGCCAAAGGTCAGTTATCTTAGAAAAAATGCTCATTTCCAGAATAGTGTTAGTATGCGTTAAAAACAAATGTAGTTATTTGTTTGTTTTACTCAAACTATTCTACGCAAGAATCCAGGAAAAGTGACGATAAGGAAACCTTTTTCTAGACATTCAATTTCAGCAACTGATCTATATACTCTCGAGTATTAGAGAGGCGAGGCACCTTATTCTGACCTCCGAGTTTACCTCGTGACGACATCCAATCATAGAACAGACCCTGACGAGCAACAGTCAGACGAGGTCCGCCGAGTGTAATATCCTTATATCTTTTTGCCTCATAATCAGAGTTAACCTCCTGAAGAGCCTTATCGAGAGTTGTACGGAACAATTCGAAATCAGAAGGGTCCTTTTCGAATTCGATAAGCCATTCGTGGCAACCCTGCTTTTTAGTTTCCATGAATACAGGGGCAGCGGTATAATCACGCACCACGGCGCCAGTAGCTTCAGTTGCCTTAAGTAGAGCCTTCTCGGCATTATCTATCATGACCTCCTCACCGAAAGCATTGATATAGTGCTTAGTACGGCCAGAGATAATTATTCTATGAGGGTTAAGAGAAACAAAACGGACGGTATCTCCAATCATATAACGCCACAGGCCACCAGTAGTAGAGATTACCATAGCATAATCCACACCCATCTCAACATTTTCTATGGTACAAGCCTTAGGGTGAGGGTTCCCCAATTCCGACAATGGAACGAACTCGTAGAAAGTACCATAATCCAGCATAAGGAGCATACCACTCTGGGTAGGGTCATCCTGCAAAGCGAAGAAACCCTCACTAGCGTTGTAGGTCTCGAGGAAATTGATACCCTTTGGGCACAAAGCCCTATACTGTTCGCGGTAAGGAGTAAAATTGATACCACCGTGAATAAACAACTCGAGGTTAGGCCAAATCTCGTGGAGATTATCCTTACCTGCGACCTGAAGAATATGCTTTATTAGGATAAGAAACCAGCTAGGGACGCCCGCCAAGCTAGTAACATCCTGATTAAGAGTATATGCTGTAATTTTCTCAAGTTTCTCCTCCCACTTATCCAAAAGAGCTATTTCCGGGCTAGGAGTCTTGAAAAGATTAAGCCATTTAGGGGTATTACTAATCATGATAGCAGAGAGATCACCCTCTACGCTACCAGAATTGACAGCAGAAATCTTCTTGCTACCGCCGAGAATAAGGCTCTTACCCATGAACATCCTAGAATCAGGATTCTGCTTGGTATAGACATATATTACATCACGGCCACCCTGATAGTGGCAACACTGGAGAACCTCGTTAGTAACAGGGATGAATTTACTCTTAGCGTTAGTTGTACCAGACGATTTAGCAAACCACTTAGTATGACCAGGCCATACGACATTATCCTCTCCCTTAATCATACGCTCGATGTAAGGAGAAAAATGCTCATAGTCAACAACCGGCACCTCCTCGGCAAAATCGCGATAGCTCTTTATTGACTTAAAAGAATGTTCGATACCGAAGAGAGTATCCTTAGCCTTTTTCAAGCTATACAAGAACTGCTCTTTCTGGATACGATCGCCGTATTCGGCATATTGACCTATCTTAGCAAGTCGGTTTTTCGAGTATATATTAATCAGACTATTAACAAAAGCCATAATTATTTCATTTTATAACATGATATAATCCTCACAGTCAATAGAAAGAATAGAATAATAAGGGCGCTTAGTATCCTTAATCCATTGACGCATAATATCTATATAATCGAGGTCGGCCACCTGACGTTCGCAAAGAGAATCGACTAGAGACTGGTCGGAGTTAACGACCAAAGCCCTTAAGCTATCCAACTCGCGCAAATAATAACGACGTTCACGCAAGAGGCCATACACAGAGACATCACAACCTATCAGTTCCCTATTAAAACCGACGATATCACCCTTAGCATCAAGACGCATAGAGACATTACCGTTGGCAATCATACAATGCTTATTATTACGGTCGACCTTAATGATACGACCCTTGACACGCATTTTAGTACCTATCTTACTGCTATCCAGATTATTCACGAAATCCTCGACAGTAATTACGTTGACGATAGAATCCACATGAGGCAAATAGACAGTATTACGTTGTTGTGGGGCACTACAGCATACAAGCAGTAAAAACTGTGCGAATAATATCAAATAGATCAGTTTCATAACCCTTCTCACGCAAATTAATAAACATCGTTTTTAGGAAGGAATGACATTGCGAGGAATGCTCCTATACCGAATATAAGCACAGAAGCTAACGCATACCAGCGTACGGGGCTACCATAGCGACGTTTGCGGTAGATATAGAAACCCACCAATATAATATTAAACCATATTGCGTTAGGGTTTAGATCCATGATACGAGGTTCGATAAATTCCGTATGATTATGCTTCAAACGGATAACGAATGGGAATATCCAGTGACCAATATAGTCCCATACGCTCAACTGAACCGGTATAAAATCACTAGCAATATGATTTAGGAACCATGCGCTGAGGGCGTAGGTATATTCGCCCTCAGGTTTAGAGACCGTGACATTCCAATACATAAAATTACCGATGACCTTAACGACATCAACATCAGGGTCGATATTAGGGACATCGAGCCACTGCAAATAATAGACACCATTATCATCGATATTGAAGCGAGCCATCTTACCGTCGTTGCTAACCAAGATACCATAGAAATTATGGAGATTCGGTTCGTAAGGGTGGAAAGAGTGCCAACCAGAAGGAGTCTGCAGGTGGGTATTTCGGATAAAAGGGCGATCATTGACAAGTTTCATCTGGAACAACTTACCATCGTTATCCAAGACAAAATAGCCCTCATCATATTTTTTTCGGGGATTAGTATTTCCTACCACCCATTTAGCGGGGTAAGAAAAGTCGCGGTGTTCGAGTTCGGCTCTGAATAACTGAGTAGCCTCATAATCCAGAATATTTTTGCTGACATCGTAGACAGTAACCTCGTCATCAAGCAAAAAGACATGGTCGGTCACGATATTACCCACACGTCTTGGCATAGACTCGAAAATAGGGTATGCCATAGGAACAGGCTTATGGATTCTCGTTGGGGAGAGACGGAAAGAGAGCTGATAGTTGGCTATAGTCCTAGCATTAACCGGAACGTGGTTTATGCTATCTGGGAGACGGTTATCAGCCACCAACTGGCGGAAGTTGAGCAACGGCAGCAAAGAATCCGTTTCATAAGGAGTATATTTATTACCCTTGCTATCCGTCATAGGGAAATCACGGTCGCTATAATCCAAGCGGACCATATCGTGGAGCTGAGAGCTATAGAGAACCAGCGGATACTTAGGAGGAGTATAAGTAGCCACCTGCACCAAGAAAGGCAGAGACAAAGATATACAGAACCCTATCGCAAAGAGGAGAAAATAATAATATGACTTAGAAATGCGCATATAATCTCGATTTATTGTATAGGGTTACTTAGCCTGTCCGTTTTTGAAACGTATCATATTATAGAACGGAGTGACGTAAGCCACGATTACGGCGTAGATAAAAAACCATCCAGCCTTAGCGAAAGCATACGGCTCAGCATCCAATAGGAAAACCACAGCGAAAGTCAGCAATATCGGGAGGAAGCAAAATTTTCTCACCCAATATGGCTCGATTATAAGTGCCACTACGAGGGCATAAGTAGTAAAACCGCAAATCAGCCAAGGGTAGACGGCCAATGCGATATGGCACAGCAGAGCCCAAGGGAAAAACAGAAGCAGCAAAAGCGAGCAAAGCATTGCTACAAAGAAAAATGCCAAGAGAGACAATGTGCCATAGAAAAGAAGAGCTGCCATTATATAGTGCTCCTTATATGGCAAATGCAGAGTCAGACGGAATCTACGATCGACCATTTCGGGAGAGAACTGGCATATAGCGTAAGTCAGGCCCAGCAGAGTCGGAACGAACTTAAACACCTGGAAAGGCTGACTATTATTGATGATAGCATTACGGATAACAGCCGAGAGTTCGCTAGAGCGTACATAATGGGCGAAATCCAAGAATATGTACAACATCACAGATACGACGACAATCATAGATATAGTGAATACCAAGCGCGTCTTAAGCCACTCTCTATAGAATATGGAAGTAATAAGAACTTTCATTGCCTAGTATTTTCCGGTTAAACCTATAAAAGCGTCCTCGAGGCTCAAAGACTCGACAGTAATATCGCTAGCATCGTATTGCTCGCAGATGATAGAAATTATAGTCTCGGGCTTGACGAACGAATAGAACTCCCAATGGTCGCCGATTATCTCAGGATTAAGGAAATTCTGGTTAGCGCGTACGGTCTTAGCCTGAGTTTTGAATTTGAAACGGTGGAAAGTATCCAAAATCTCCTTAGTAGGCTTATGGAGAATAGTGCGGCCATAGTCGAATACGATACAATCGTCAATAAGCATCTCCATATCCTGGATGATATGAGAAGTCAGGAATACAGACTTATTGCCTTTAGATACGAATTCGCGAAGATTCTCGATAAACAAACGTCTATATCCCGGGTCGAGGCCCATAGAGAAGTCGTCCAAAATGAGCAACTCCGGGTCCTGTGCGAATAGCAGTCCCAAGGACACCTGGCTCCGCTGGCCGCAAGACATAGTAGAAATTGTCTGTCTACTAGTGATTTTCAGTTTAGATATCAGATTATAATATGCATCAGAATTCCAGTTAGGATAGAGCTTAGAATAGAATTTCTCTATCTGATACACATTCATATAAGGGTGCTGAACGTGCTGTTCCAAGAGCAGACCGATACGCCCCTTAGTTTCCGGTCTCATACATGAGATATCCTCGCCCAAAACAGAGACAGAGCCACGTGTTGGGCGGAGGAAACCGTTCAGAATATTGATAATCGTAGTTTTTCCCGTGCCATTCTTACCAAGGAGGCCCAGGATTTTACCCTTTTCCACCTGAAAAGACAAGTCACGGAAAATCAGTCGATTACCATAGTAGTGAGTTATGTTTCGACAATCTATGACAAGTTCGCCATTAGTTGTGAACATAAGTTCCTATATTTTCGCCACTCATAAGTTTAAGCAAGTTACCCTGCTTATCCATATTAAAGACAATGATAGGGAGGTTATTCTCCTTACACATTGTAGTTGCGGTGAGGTCCATGACCTTGAGACCCTTGTTATAGATCTCGTCGTATGTAATCTCGTCGTACTTTGTTGCTGTAGGGTCCTTCTCTGGGTCGGCAGTATAGATGCCATCCACGCGAGTACCCTTAAGCATTACATCGGCCTCGATTTCGATACCGCGGAGAGAAGATCCTGTATCAGTTGTGAAATAAGGATTACCAGTACCTGCAGAGAAGATAGCCACCTCGCCATTATTCAGGGCCTCGATAGCCTTAGGCTTAGAGTACATTTCTCCGATAGGCTCCATTTTGATAGCTGTGAGGACCCTAGCCTTCTGACCTATAGCTTCGAGAGCAGAGCAGAGAGCCATAGCGTTGATAGTTGTTGCCAACATACCCATCTGGTCGCCCTTATATCGATCGAAGCCCTTAGAAGCGCCGCTAAGGCCACGGAATATATTACCGCCACCGATAACGATACCGATTTGAGTACCCATCTGGGCTATTTTCTGAATCTCCTGAGCGTAGTCGTTGAGGCGGTTAACGTCGATGCCGTAACCCTGTGCACCCATAAGGCTCTCGCCGCTGAGTTTAAGAAGGATTCTCTTGAAACGTGCCATATTAATGATATACGTTGTTATTTATTAAGCTAATATCTGATCATAGAACTGGTCGCAAGCCTCGACCAACTTATCCTCCTCAGTATAAGGGAGGAAAGGTTTACCAGAAGCCTGTATATACTCCAACACCTCAGGGTTAATTTCCTTGCTACCCTGGATGAGGCCATCTGACATATCGACAACCATCTTACAGAGGGAGACATAATCATTGACCTCAATCATCTTCTTGAGGCCCTTTTTATCGATACCCTCGACGATGAGTTTATTCTTGATATTGCCGTCCCAGATAGACTTAAAGCCATCGTCGTATATAGACATCACAAGCTTTGAATTAGCGAAGTGAGGGTCGTCCTTCATCAAAAGGCGGACGAAAGGCATAATGAAAGAAGTGAACCAGCCGTGGCAGTGGATTACATCAGGAACCCAGCGGAGCTTACGTGTGGTCTCCAATACGCCGCGAGCGAAAAATATAGCTCTCTCGTCATTATCTGGCTGATCCTCTCCGTCTGCGCCATAGACATCAATCTTACGGCTAAAGAAATCCTCGTTATCTATGAAATAGATCTGCATACGAGCCTGCTGTATGCTAGCCACCTTAATGATAAGAGGGTGATCATTATCATCGATAATGATATTAAGACCCGAGAGGCGAATAACCTCGTGGAGCTGATTGCGACGCTCGTTGATATTACCGAAGCGAGGCATAAATGTGCGTATCTCTTTACCCCTCTCTAGGATGCCCTGAGGCAAGTTCCTACAGATGCGTCCGATCTCTGATTCGGACAAGTAAGGCATAATCGCCTGTGATACGTAGAGTATTTTGGCTTTTTCCATTTGATTATAAGGGCGCATAAAAACCCGTTGCAAAGTTAGTGAAAAATTCTTAATACCGCCCTACATTTTTTCACAAACAATAAACCCAGCACATAGGAAGAGAGGCAGTTCGGAGTATATGGCTAGTATAAGGGAAGTATAAGAGAGCATTCGGGTTGCTCGCAGTTTTTTTATTTTGCGACAACATAGAAATAGAGGCGACAATAGGTTATAGAAGGGACTTGAAAGCCTTACGGAAGAAGATACGGTCTGAGCAGAGACCGAGAAAATCAAGATGGGATAAGCCTATGGAAAAGATCCTCCATAGAATTCTCCACCCTATTGAGAGTCAAGAGAGTCAGTTTATTTTCGACAGCAAAGCGGAACAGCATAGGGCGGATATCATCGTAACCCTCGGCAGGGTATACTTCAAAAGAATCCGCCTTGACATCGATATGGTCGACAAAAGCCATATCACTGAGGACAGAGATATTGACATCCTTCTCCTCGAAAGCGACCTCAACAATCTGGGTACCTCCGACCATACGCTGAATTTCAGCCGGAGTTCCCTCTGCGCGGATCTGGCCATGATCGATAAGAACAATACGGTCGCAGATAGCCTCGACCTCCTGCATGATATGAGTAGAGAGGATGACGCTATGTTCGCGGCCGAGGTCCTTAATAAGATTTCGGATATCTACTATCTGGTTAGGATCCAAGCCAGTAGTAGGTTCGTCGAGGATAATGACCTTAGGCTTACCTATGATAGCCTGAGCTATACCGACACGCTGGCGGTAACCTTTAGAAAGAGCGCCTATCTTCTTGTGGCATTCCGCCTGCAGACCAGTACGTTCGATTACAGATTCCACCTCACGCTTTATATCCCTGCTATTGATATAGTAGAGTTTACCCACCATCTCAAGGTATTCACGGACATACATTTCGAGATATAGCGGGTTATGCTCAGGCAGATAGCCTATCAGCTTACGGACCTCGGTATTATCGGGAGTAATTTTCTGTCCACAGATAGTCACTTCGCCAGTATCAGCGATAAGATAACCAGTAGCGATCTTCATCATTGTAGATTTACCGGCGCCATTAGGGCCAAGAAAGCCCACGACTTCACCTTCAGAGACCTTGAAAGATACCAAATCCAATGCCTTTTGCGCACCAAACGTCTTTGTGACAGAATCTATTATTACCGACATAGCGATGAATTCAAAAATAAAAGAGGGGAAGGATTATCCCGTTTCAAAGATAGTATATAATTTCCTTAAAGAAAAAAAAGCGTGACAGGTAAAACCTATCACGCTTAACTAAAACACCGCTCTCCAAGTAGGACTTGAACCTACGACCCCCTGATTAACAGTCAGGTGCTCTAACCAACTGAGCTATTAGAGAATGACCTTGTTTTTGCAAAAGAAACTTAAAACGTTCGTTTCAGCCCCAATTGCGATTGCAAAGTTACTGCTATTTCGGAAAATTGCAATACCTTTGACAAAAAATATTCAAGAAAAAATTTCATACTACATGCAAGCAAAAGTATTAGGTCTAGGTAATGCGCTGGTAGACATTCTAGTACGCATTCCATCGGATGACTTCCTAGAGCAGTTTGAAATGCCTCGCGGATCTATGCAATTAGTAGAATCAAGCTATTCTGCTCAGATTCTTGAACAGATTCAGTCGCTTCATCCCTCGATAGTATCTGGAGGTTCTGCTGCGAACACGATATATGGTCTAGCCAACCTTGGCATCCCTACCGGTATGATTGGAAAGGTAGGAAACAATGACGAACTTGGCCGTTCTTTCCTTGCTGACCTTGAGTTATCGGGAGTAGAGCCACTCCTTCTGAAATCAGAAACTACCACGACAGGCAGTTGCATTTCGCTAATCAGTCCGGATTCAGAGAGAACAATGGCCACTTGTCTTGGTGCTGCCATTGAGCTGTCGGCAGATGAGATAGACACACGACTCTTTGACAACTACACACATTTTTATGTTGAGGGCTACATGGTTCAGAATGCGCAGCTTATAGAAAAAGCCATGAAGATGGCACACGAGCGCGGATTGTGTGTTTGTCTTGACCTAGCCAGCTACAATGTAGTTGAAGACAACATTGATTTCTTGAAGCGATTAATGATGCACTATGTAGACGTTGTATTTGCCAATGAAGAAGAGGCGACAGCATTTACGGGCAAAGAAGATATAGAGGCATTGAATGAGATAGGCGAGTTGGTAGATATTGCTATTGTCAAGCTAGGCCGTCGAGGCAGTGTTGTAAAAGTACACGACAAAGTGGAGCGTGTAGGCATCATCAAGGCAAACAGTATAGACACAACAGGTGCTGGAGACCTTTATGCGGCAGGATTCCTCTACGCACTGATAAACGGGCTCTCGCCAAAGCAGTGTGCTGAGGCAGGTGCTATACTCTCAGGCAATGTCATTGAAGTAATGGGCACCAAGATGGACACACAACGCTGGAATCGCATCCGTCAAGACATAAAGAAGCTATGAAATTTCAGGCATTTGGACTAAAAGAACAACTTCTCGCGAATATAGAGGCGATGGGATTCCGCAAGCCAACGGACATCCAATATAAAGCTATGCGTCCGATTCTTGGGGGAGACGATGTGCTAGCCATTGCGCAGACCGGCACAGGAAAGACAGCAGCATTTGCCATTCCTGCGGTTGAGAATCTGATGCGTTCGCAACGACGTCTGCACTATACAGGAGTACGTTGCATAGTAATGGAGCCTACGCACGAACTAGCACAGCAGTCGGGCGCTGTCCTCAAGAATATAGTTGTCAAAACAGGTCTGAATGTACTATCGATATATGGTGGAGTAGACCAAGCGCCTCAGATAGAGCAACTACAGAAAGGAGTAGATATACTAGTAGCTACACCAGGGCGTATGTTTGACCTATGCAGCCAGGGTTATCTTGATGTAAGTCTTTGTGAGATACTAATTCTTGATGAAGCCGACCACATGCTAGACCTTGGGTTCATTGGAGACATTAAAGATCTGGTACGCAGACTACCTAGACACCGTCAGACATTATTTTTCTCAGCGACAATCAACGAGAAAATCAAGAAGTTGGCGTACTCCGTAGTCAATAAGCCTGTCAACATACGCATATCACCAAAAGACATGGTGTCGAGAAATGTGACACACAGCGTTCTGATGGTGAATATGGACGAGAAAAGATTCTACCTTGAGCGCATTGCAAAAGAGCATCCAGAGGACAGAATCATTGTTTTCGTCAGGACAAGAGTACGAGCAGAGAGAGTGTGCAAGGCTATGGAGAGAGTGGATGTCAAGGCAGTATGTATGCACGGCGACTTAGGACAGAAAGAGCGAAATATAGCACTTGATAAGTTCAGGCTATCAGAAGTGCAGATACTAATTGCCACAGATATTACAGCCAGAGGCATAGACATACCTTCGGTACCTTTTGTAGTGAATTATGATGTGCCAGACATACCAGAAAACTATGTACACCGAGTTGGTCGTACAGGTCGAGGTATGGACAAAGGCTATGCGCTGACACTATGTGACCCTACAGAAGAAAAAGAGACATTAAAAGAGGTTGAAGAGTTCATAGGAGGGCCGATAGACCGCATGGTAATGGAAAAAATAGAGAGAGAAGCCACGTTAGACTTCTCACAAGCCAATAAAGACCATGACGACTGGCAGTCGCTCATTTATGAAGAAGAGGCCAGAAGGGCTAAAGAAAAGAAGCCATTCAAGGGGAAGAAATCGATGTAGGTTTAAATACAAAAGAAACGGGAGACACTAAAAAGAGTCTCCCGTTTTCTTTATATAGATATAAAAACTAGTCTGTTGTTACCTTAGTGTATACGGTCTCCACTGAGTAATCAGGGCCATCATAAGACATCTCCATCTTAAACATTTTAAGTTTCTCTATAGTTCCAAGATACTCCTCCTGATTACCGCCAGCTACAGAACCCACAGAACGGAACATATCGCCATTATCCTCTACTATTACATGATAAGAAGCTTCTGGTTCCCATTCGCCTCTATGCGCGAAGCTAATTGAGAAGAAAAACTCATCACCATCTTCACGTTCAACGATCAACTGTTTCTGGCTGCTGTTATTACCTGGGTATATAGAATAACTATTAGAACGAGTCTCTATGACCTGACCGGATTCATCGTAATAGTAGAACTTCTGGTCAGTCATTATCCATACACCAGGCAGGTATCTTGTAGCCCATGCATCGTGAAAATCCTCCTTAATATCATCGCAACTTTGAGTTGCAAGTGCAGTAAGAGCAAGGAGGCAAAATAGAAATATATTCTTAAGATTCTTCATACAATGTAACTATTAGTCGTTTATTTAATTCATAACAAATTACATGCCAAAGATAATTGATTTAGTTGAAATAAAAGCCAAAAGAGGTAGATAGCAAGCAAAAAAACATCAGGAACAACAATCTGATAAAAAAAGAACCCCAGCAATCATTCGATTGCTGAGGTTCTGTAGTTTAAGTGGCG
>JAKSLD010000007.1 GCA_024401395.1 Bacteroidales bacterium | reverse complement strand
CATCCTTTATATTTATCCTACTGACTAACAATCTGTTAGTAAGTAACCATAGGCTCCAACTCCTTAGCCTGTGCGATCATCTTCTCAAGCTCAGAGAGTGCTGGCACACGGTTGCAGAGGTTCTTTGCCTCATTTGTCTCAACGAGTTTTGGATGAAGGTTAGCTGGTACACGATGACGGAACTCCTTCACTGTGTCTACACCTGCAGCCTCAAGAAGCTCAGCGAACTGACCTGCGATACCGTTGATACGGAAGAGATCAGCGTGGTTTGTCCACTTCAAAATCAACTTCTCGCTGATACCTGTAGCCTCAGCTGTCTCTACACGACCCTTCTTTGTCTTGCACTTCTCAAGAAGAGCCTCTGTTGTCTTGATGCCAACTGCCTCAAGCTTCTTTGCGTAAACTTCACCTACGCCCTCAATTTGCTCAATTTTATAAGCCATAGTCTTAATTTATTTCTTTTGGTTTAACTTCTAGTTAAGTAATGATGAATACGTAATAGCGTTACTATTGTTACAATATTTGTGTAAATATCTTGATTACGCCTTCTGTTTCAAGCATTTCTTACTTCAAGATATACACTTCTACTTGTGCAACTCCATCCTGAACAAGACCTATCTTCTCTGCGGCAGCTCTTGACAGGTCTATGATACGACCCTTGACGAACGGACCGCGGTCGTTGATCTTTACATCTACTGTCTTGCCATTCTTGAGGTTCTTTACTCTTACCATCGTACCGAACTTCAGTGTCTTATGTGCAGCTGTGAACTTATTTTGTCTGAATGTCTCTCCACTTGCAGTAGCTCTGCCATCATATTTGTCTGCATAGTATGATGCACCGCCTGTCTCGACCTCTCCCGTAGGCTTCAGACCGTTATTGTCATTGTCCTTATTCTTATTGTCGGTTGTCTTATTTCCAGCCTTTTCTCCCTGCTTCTTTTTCAAAGCATCGAGACTAATGGCTTTTGACGACACACTCGAGGTTGTCGTAGTAGTTGAAGTAGCTTTCTTGTGTGACGAGCACTGAACGAAAAGCATCGTAACAGCACAGGCCATCAGGATCAGTTTTAATGTTTTCATTTCTTGAATTGATTATTTCTATGGTGCAAAGATACCGCCTTTCTTGCACAATAACGCATTAACATATAATTTCGCGTTCAAAAAAATGCAACTATGCGACTGACGCACCGTCAATGGATAACTGCTGTAGTCTTTTTCTCGCTCATCGTCATATACCTTGGGCTGAGATTTGCCGTACCTTCTCCCCTTTTTGACAAACCGACATCTACTGTCGTAATGTCATCCAACGGCTCGCTGCTTTCGGCACGTATAGCCGATGACGGCCAGTGGCGTTTTTCTCAGTCTGATACTATCCCCGATAAATATGCTCAGTGTATCATTACTTTCGAGGACCGTCGTTTCCATTACCACCTTGGCATAGACCCTATCGCTGTATGCCGCGCCATAATTCATGATATAAAAGCCCGACATTTCGTCGAGGGTGGTTCTACCATCACCATGCAGATAGCTCGTATGTCGCGTGGCAATCAGTCTCGTACCTTATGGCAGAAACTTGTGGAGTCTATCACAGCCATCGGCATCGAACTGAAGTATTCCAAGGATGAAATTCTGGCTATATACGCCTCTAATGCCCCTTTCGGTGGTAATGTAGTGGGACTGGAAGCTGCTTCGTGGCGCTATTTCAACCGTCCTTCTCATCTACTATCCTGGGCAGAATGCGCCACCCTGGCTGTCCTTCCTAATGCTCCGTCACTTATCAATGTCGGACGCAACAGAGCGGAACTTGAACGAAAGAGAAATCGTCTCCTGCTTATGCTGAAGGATGACGGCTATCTGACACAAGACGAATACCGTCTGTCGCTCGAGGAGGCTCTACCGGAGAAACCTTATCCTCTGGACGATATTGCACCTCATCTACTGGACAACATATCAAAAACGCTGAAAGGAGAGACTGTCACTACTACCATTGATAATGCCCTCCAGAAGAACCTGCAGACTATAGCTGATAATTACAGTGAACGCTATAGAGCTAACCATATAGAAAATATCGCCATACTGGTCGCTGAGGTTCAAACTGGCAACATATTGGCCTATATTGGCAATTCTACCCTCCCATCAGAGGCTAAGAGTGTGGATATGGTTGTCGCCGAACGCAGTACAGGCAGCGTACTCAAGCCGTTTCTTTATGCTTCGATGCTCTCTCAGGGTGAAATCACTCCCAAAATGCTGATTGCCGATACACCTCTCAATATCAGTGGTTTCTGTCCTAGCAACTATAGTCGCTCTTTTTCAGGTGCAGTACCGGCCGACAAAGCTATCATGCAGTCGCTCAATGTCCCTTTGGTGCGTCTCCTGGTGGACCACGGTATAGGTCGTTTTATGGATGACCTAAAATCTCTCGGCATGAATACGCTCCATTATTCAGGCGACCATTATGGAGCTTCCCTTATTCTCGGTGGAGCTGAGGGTAGTCTGTTCAATATGCTCGGTATGTATGCCTCTATGGCTCGTATGCTTAACAATTACGAGGATAATGGTCATAACATCAACCCTATGGATATCCATCCGCTGAACTTCGGGCTCTCTTCTCAGCCAAACAAAAGAACAGACCGACAATATTCACCTCTGGAAGCTTCTGCCATATATAGCGCTTTCGAGGCTATGTCAGGACTGGACCGACCAGAGGAGGAGGCTGAATGGTGGCAGTTCTCCTCTATGAAGCGCATTGCCTGGAAGACTGGTACCAGTTTCGGCAGCCGCGATGCCTGGGCACTGGGAGTCACACCTCGATATGCCGTGGGTGTATGGGTTGGCAACGCCACCGGCGAAGGTCGTGCTGGCATGACAGGTGTCGGCTTCGCAGCTCCTGTCATGTTTGATGCCTTCTCTATGCTCCCCTCTTCTGATTGGTTTCTAGAGCCTCTGGAGGATACCGAACCCGTTGTTATCTGCCGAAAGAGCGGATGCCGCGCAACAAAAAACTGCGAGCAAACCGATACTTGCCTTATACCACGCTTAGGGTTGGATGCACCTTCTTGCAACTATTGCCGTACAGTTCATCTCTCTCTGGATATGAAATATCAGGTCAATAGTTCGTGTTCTCCGCTATCTCAGATGCAGACACTCTCATGGTTCGTATTACCTCCTACTATGGAATATTACTATCGCATCAAGCATCCCGCCTATGCTATATTACCGCCTTATCGCGACGACTGCAAGGGCGCCGTGCGCGACAACATAGATATCGTCTACCCAGAATGGGGACAAGTGGTAGTAATACCTAAGGGATTTTCAGGCGAGAAAGAACAGGTAGTATGCCACGCGACAACCCACCGCCCCGACTTGCCTCTGTATTGGCATCTGGATGGTGATTATCTTGGCACAACTACCGATACTCACAAAATGGCTATTTCTCCTTCCATTGGTCAACATATCCTAACAGTGGTAGACAGCGATGGCAACGAGAAAAATGTCTCGTTTGAGGTACGATAACTTGAAATTAATATGTATTTTCGCAATATAAAAAACAACTATACAACAATGATTCGATTACGTAATTTTTTAGCAACACTCGCTCTGACGTTGAGCGCCTTGCTAGTAACTTCTTGTGGTGAAAAAAAAACTGCTACCTACAGTGACCACGTAGAGGGCTTCACCAGTGGTGTTATCTCTCGGTCTACCCCGGCTTATCTTATCTTGTCATCAGAGGTAGACGCAAAAAAACAATCTGATTATCCAGCATCTGAAATGCTATCTATCGAACCTAAGGTCGATGGCACATTCTCCTTCGCTGATGGTCGCACTGTGGTTTTCTCTCCTAAAAATGGGTTTGCCCGCAATACTGAATATACCATAAAGGCCGACCTCTCTGAATGGTTCAATACAGAGAACAGCGCAGATATCTTCGAATTCAGATTCAAGACTATGCCTCTAAACATCTCTGCCAGACTTACTTCCATGAAGGAGACGGAGAATAACAAATATCAGTTCGCTTTTGATGTTCAGACTTCCGATAATGAGGATGGCACCATTGTAGAGAAATATGTAATGCTCTCTGAGAATTGCGACCATTCTTGGTCTCACCTCCCTGATGGTCGCAGACACGAACTTATCATCAACACGGACTCCAAGAGTTCTAAGCGTGTTTTCAATATCTCTACTTCGGGCGATGATTCCTATGGTCTTAAAGCAGGAACCCTTACTCACGTCAATATCCCATCGTCAACCGATATGTCGGTGTACAACGTAAGCTACGTTCAGGGCGACCAGCGTTGTATCGAGGTGACTTTCACTAAGAATCTCGACCCTAACCAGAAAATGATGGGTCTTGCTTACATAGACAAGAATACTTCGCGTTCTGTGGACGTTAAGGGAAATAGAATAATTCTCTACCCTGATGCCTCTGCACGTGGGGAAGTGACCATAAACCTCTCTTCCGCTATCCGCAGTGCGTCTGGCGTTGCTCTTGGTGAGGATAAGACATATAGCGTTACTCTTGAGTCTGCCCGACCTGACGTCAAGTTTGTAACTGAGGGCGTTGTAGTTCCACTGTCGGGCGAGGTGTCTATCCCTTTCAAGGCTATTATGATGCGCGGTATCCATGTTGATATCTATCGCGTCTACCAAAATAACTTCGGTACTATCCTCCAATTTGGCGGCACTCCTGAGTCTTTCGAAAATGTACGCTCTACTGCACGCCCGGAAATATCTACTACAATCATGCTTGATGAGGATGGCAGTGCGAACCTGGAATCATGGAAGACTTATGCTATCAACTTGTCCGACCTTATCAAGGTAAACCCAGGTGATATGTATCGCATCGAGTTGAGCCTCGACTACAAGCTCTCGGCTTGGCCTGATCCAAGCATGCCTCGTCCTACTCGCGAGGAGATAGAGGCTGACGACCGTGCACGTCTCGAACGCTTGTCTGATATGGCGAACGAGGGAGGTTATTTCTATTCTGACTATTATAACTGGGAGGATTATGACTGGGAGGAAAGAGAGAATCCTGCTACCCCTAGCTTCTATGCAAACAAACGATGCACCAAGAATGTATTCGCTACTAATATCGGTCTTACAGTTATGCAAGGCACACAGTGCAAGTATAACATCATAGCAACCGACCTCACTTCTGCTACTGCTCTCTCGGGCATAGAAATTGAGGGTTTCAACACGCAGAACCAAGTAGTAGCTAAAGGTTCAACTGATTCTAATGGTGAAGTAATTCTTGAGACTACAAAGGTCAAAGGCACAATCCATCATATCATTGCTAAAAAGGGCACTGATGTCTCTTGTCTCTTATTGGGTTCTCCTATATCTACAAGTAACTTTGACGTCTCTGGCAGCTCCGTAGACAATGGACTCAAGGGCTTCATCTATGGCGAACGTGGCGTATGGCGTCCTGGAGATACTCTCCATATCGGCTTCATGCTCTCCGACCGTATGCATACCCTTCCTGAGAATCACCCAGTGTCTCTCGAAGTGACCAACGCTCTCGGTCAGACTATGTACAAATCGACCAGGACTAATGCCAAGATGGGCCTCTACGCTTTCAACGTGCCTACATCTCCAGATGCTCAGACAGGTGCTTGGAGAGCTGTAGTCTCTGTAGGTGGCACAAGATTCAGCAAGAATCTACGTATCGAGACCATCAAGCCTAACCGTCTTAAGATCGACCTTAATCTCCCTAAGTCTTTCCAGACTGGCAAGATGAATACAGCCAGTCTCCACACAGAATGGCTCAGCGGAGCTAGAGCAGGCAACCTCAAATACGAGGTTGAGGCAAACTACCAGACAACAAAAACAACTTTCAAGGGCTATGAGGGATATGTATTCGATGACCCTACTCGCGATTTCTTCTCAGAACAGCAGTTGCTGACCGAGGGATACGTAAATGGCGATGGCGATGCTACAGTATCTTTCTATTCCAACGAAATTCAGGATGCTCCTGGTATGCTCCAGATGCAACTCTCAACTCGCGTTTATGAGGAGAGCGGTGAATTCAGTATCGACGCTGCATCTACTCTTTTCTCTCCTTATAGCAAATACGTAGGTGTCCAGGCTCCTAAGACCGACGATTACTACACAACTGATAAGGATTATATCTACAATGTGGTGGCTCTCAACAGCAACGGCACACCAGCTTCAAACGAGAACCTCGAGGTACGCATATTCAAGACAGCTTGGTATTGGTGGTGGAATTCCAGCACATCAGACCTAGCTAACTTTATGAATTATAGCTACTACGACCCAAAAAAGAAAATATCTCTTACTACAGACGCCAACGGTTCTACCTCTTTCAAGCTAAATATAGAGAAGAAAGAATGGGGTACCTATCTCATCTGTATCGTGGATAAGCAGTCTAACCACCGTACATCAATATTGTCTTACTTCGACTGGCCATCAATGTACGGCAAACGTTCTTTCGATGGTCGTGACGCTGCTTCAATCCTCTCTATCACCACCGACAAGAAAGAGTATAACGTAGGCGATGACATTATGGTGTCGTTCCCTTCTTCTGCTGGCAGTCGCGCTATCGTCTCTGTCTGCAATGGTTCGTCTATCCTATCGACTACATACCATAATTGCAACGATGCGAGCACTACCGTCAAGGTAAAGGCTACCAGCGATATGCTTCCTAATGTATATATTCAGGTATCTGAGATTCAGCCTTATGAGCAGACGAAAAACGATATGCCTATCCGCTTGTTCGGCATCACTCCTGTGACTGTCTCTTCAGCCAATAGTACGCTTACACCTACTATCAGCATGAAGGACGAAATACGCCCTGAAACTACCGTAGAGGTGACAGTGGCTGAGAAAGATAACCGTCCTATGGCATATACCCTTGCAATAGTTGACGAGGGCTTACTTGACATTACTCGCTTCAAGACACCAAACGGCTGGAGCACATTCAACGCTCGCGAGGCTCTCGGTGTCAATACTTGGGATATCTACTCTATCGTTGCCGGAGCATTCGGCGGACGTATCGAACAGTTGTTCAGCATCGGTGGTGACGATTTCCTCGCCAAGGGTCCTAAGGCTATCGTGAACCGCTTTACTCCTATGGTTCATTTCGAGGGTCCTTTCCTCCTCAATGGAGACAAGAAGAAGCATAAGGTCAATATTCCTAATTATAATGGTCGCGTACGTGTAATGGTTGTTGCTGGCGACGGCTCAGCATACGGTAGCGCCGAGAAGTCTGTCAAGGTTACTAAGCCTATCATGATTATCCCTACCATGCCTCGCCAGGTCGGTGTAAATGATGTAGCAACCGTATCCGCTACAATATTCTCAGATTCGTCAGTATCAGGTGACGTAAAGGCAGAATTGGAGGTAGAGGGAGCTGAGATCGTGGGCGACTCGAAGGTAAATATCTCTATGGGTCCTAATGAGAGTAAGACAGTATCTTTCCGTATCAAGGTACCAGACGAGGCTAAGGATTGTATCGTGACCATCAGTGCCAAGGGTAGTGGAGATAAGGCCGAGGTATCTACTAAACTCAATGTTCGCCGTGTTACCCAGAAGGTAACCAAGAGTGAGACATTCAGCGTAGAGCCTGGTCAGAAGGCCGAGAAATCGCTCTCTGGCGATAACGTAATGGCAGAGATTTCTGCTTTCGAGCCTTTCAATATTGCACCTCGTATCAATGAGCTTATCGAGTACCCTCATGGTTGCGGCGAACAGATCACATCTGCTGCGTTACCTCAACTCTATCTCACTCAGTTCACGGAACTCACCGACGAACAGATAAAGGAGACAGAGGCTAACGTTAAGTCTGTCATCTCTCGTCTCGCCAGCTATCGTACTTCTGAGGGCGCTATCTCGTACTGGCCTAACACTAATAAACCAGATCTCTGGGTGTCAGCTTATGTATACCTGTTCCTCACCGAAGCCGAGGCTCACGGATACTACGTGGATGCTGACATGACCCGTAGCTTGCGTAAGTATCTTACTAGCAAGGTTAAGACTTGGTCATCTAAACTCAAGTCATACGTTACATCGGATTACGCATACGTATTATTTGCGCTCGCTAATTCGAACAATGCTGAGATGGGTACTATGAACCGTATGAAGGAGCAACTCTCTAGTTTGTCTTCTGAGTCTACTCTGAATCTTGCTGCTGCTTACGCCCTTGTAGGTCACAACGACGTTGCAAAGGAACTAGTGGGTCTCACAAAATCTGAGGGTAATACTATGCGTCTCGTCACTCTCTCCAAGATTGGCGATGGCGAGGACAAGATGGATGCTGACCTTATCCGCAAGAGATTGATATCCGACTCATGGATGAGCACAAGAGACTGTGCTAACTCTCTCTACGCTATGAGCAAGTACCTTCAGGCTCACCCTGCTGCTAAGGAGATGAAGTTCTCTGTCAACGTCAACTCAAAGAATGTTGCTTCACCTCGTACCGAGAAGATGTTCTGGTCTAGTACCATAGCGAACGAAATCAAGGATAAGCCTGTTGTCATCAAGAACGAGGGTGCATCCAGCCTCAATGTACGTCTTGTCAGCGTAACAGATGTATCTCAATCTGATGTTCAAGCTAACTCAAATGGTCTAAGCGTCGCTGTCAACTACGATGCAGCCGATGTGGCACACCTTCCTCAAGGCAAGACTTTCAAGGCTGTAGTGACAGTCCGCAATACAACTTCACGCAGTGTGGAGAATATTGCCCTCACTCACATTCTCCCTGCTGGTTGGGAAATCCTTAAGGCTGACGGCTCTTCTATCGTAAGTTATCAGGATGTGCGTGACGACAGAGTATTGTCATATATCGACCGCCTCGACAGTAGTTCTCAAGCTACCGTAACACTCTACCTCAGTGCTACCTACGCAGGTTCTTACTACATGCCTTCTGTAATGGCAGAGGCAATGTACGACAATACTATTTCTGGTTGCACTGAATCCGGAGCTGTTGTCGTAGGCGAATAACGAGAGCAAATAGTATTAGATAATAGGTATATTCAAAGGAGGCTGTGTCAAAATGCTGATACAGCCTCTTATTTTACCCTTATCATTTAAAAAAATTACGATGAACAAGGGTGCTCTATAGGTATAGCATAGGTCTAGTATAGGTATAGAGACTAACTCTTTTTGACACGCTCTCTTTTGTTATAATGCTTTTTTACTATCTTTGTCACCATTAAAACAATAATTGCAGTTAATCAATATGACAAGTAAGACTTTTTTTACAGTTCTTCTCGGCACGTCTCTCTTGGTCTCTTGCGGACCTAATCCTAAGATGGATTTAGCATCTCGTTTCGACGGCATTACTCCAGTAGAGGGATACAAGGCTCAGTCTGAGCATAACCCTATCTACCAGCAGCGTTTTGGCGCTGACCCATACGCTATGGTATACAACGACCGCGTATATATCTATATGACGGACGATATTTATGAGTATGATGAGAATGGTAATATCAAGAATAATTCATATCAAGGCATCCATAAGATAAATTGTGTCTCTTCTGCCGACCTCGTGAACTGGACCGACCATGGAGCAATGAACGTAGCAGGTGCGGATGGTGTCTGCAAATATGCACGCTGCTCTTGGGCACCTACAGCATGCCACAAGAATATAGATGGCAAGGAGCAGTTCTTCCTCTATTTCGCAGATGGCGGCAACGGTATGGCAGTAGCTGTTTCTGATACCCCTTATGGTCCTTGGACCGACCCTCGCGGTAATGGTATCATCACTCGTGCTACCCCTACCTGTAACGAGGTACCTTGGCTATTCGACCCAGCAGTTCTTGTGGACGACGACGGTACTGGCTATATCTATTTCGGCGGCGGTGTTCCAATGCCTGCTCAGCGTCCAGCTCTCGGAAAGGACGGCAAGCCTAGCAAAGCAGCTATGGAGAAGTTCCAGAAGGAGATGGCCAAGAATTCGGCTGACCCAGGATCAGCACGTGTATGTAAACTTGCTCCAAATATGATTGAGCTTGAAGGTGAACCAGCTAGAATCCGTCCACCATATCTCTTTGAAGATGCTGGTGCAAATAAAATCAATGGCAAGTATTACTACAGCTATTGCACCAACTTCAGTTGCCCAACCGACGAGCCTGGTAATGGGCGTATCGCATATATGGTGGCTGATGACCCTATGGGTCCATACGAATTCAAGAAGGTGGTATTCGATAATCCTGGTGCATTCTTCGGCACAGGTGGTAACAACCACCACTCAATCTTTGAATTCAAGGGACAGTATTACCTCGCATACCATGCTCAGAAGCTTCAGGATAGAATGGGTGTCAAGGGTGGCTATCGTTCTACCCATATCGACGCAGTTACAATCTCTGAAAACGGTGAGATTCAAACTATCACAGGTACTCTCGAAGGTGTTCCTCAACTCTGCGCTCTCGACCCTTACGAACAGGTAGAGGCTGAAACTATGGCTTGGATGGGTGGTATCGATACTGAGTACAAGGAAGGTTATTCTAATATGGTTATCAAGAACAACGCCAAAAACGGAGCTTGGGTAGGTGTTTCAGGTGTTGACTTCGGCGACAAGGGTGCTTCTGGATTCTGCTTCGGTGGTGGTGCGGTATCTGACCACGCTACAATCAAGATTGTTCTCGACTCTCTCGATGGCGAGTGTGTAGGCTACGTTGACCTTGTACAAGATGGAAGCTACGGTCCTGAGTTCGCTAAACCTATCACAGGCAAGCACGATGTATTCTTCATCTTCGAGGGCGACATTTACGGTGACTGGTGGACATTCATCAAGGCTGAATAATAGAAAATCTCCCAACAATAACATATTTTGACAGCAGGACTTGAATCCCTTGGGGTTCAGGTCTTGTTTTTTTTCTACCTATCAATATTTACAAAAAATGTTGTATCTTCGTGATATCAAAAAGTACCAAGATGAAAAAGTTACTTCTTTATCTAATCCTTATCCCATTCCTCACAAGTTGCGGATATAACACTATGGTTGAAAAGCAGGAGGCCGTTGATGCTCAATGGGCTCAGGTTGAGAATGTATATCAGCGTCGTGCCGATTTGATTCCTAACCTCGTTGCGACAGTAAAGGGCTACGCCGCTCATGAGTCTGAGACTCTACAGGCAGTCGTTGAGGCTCGCTCTAAGGTAACACAGACTACAATCGATGCTTCTAACCTTTCGTCAGAGAATATCAAACAGTTCCAGCAGGCTCAGGATGGCTTGTCAAGCGCTTTGTCTCGTCTTTTGGTTATCCAAGAGTCTTATCCGGAGTTGAAGGCTAACGAGAATTTCAAGGAACTCCAGGCACAGCTAGAGGGGACAGAGAACCGTATTGCAGTGGAGCGCAATAAGTTCAACGAAGCAGCAAGAGATTACAATACTTATATACGTAAGTTCCCTTCAAACCTCATTGCTGGTATGTTCAACTTCGAATCTAAGCCATATTTCGAGGCTGACAAAGGTGCAGAGAAGGCTCCAAAAGTAGAATTCTAATAATTCCTTAATCTCAAGACTATGTTTTCTGAAGAAGAATGCAAGGTTATTGAAAAGGCCATAGAGGACGCTGAGTTAAATTGCTCGGGCGAAATGCGTGTACACATTGATAAGAAGTGTGACGGAGACATCATCGAAGCTGCTGTCCGCACTTTCCATATGTTGTCTATGCACAAGACTGAGTTACGCAATGGCGTTTTATTCTATTTCGCCTACGAAAGCAGAAAATTCGCTGTTATCGGCGATGTGGGTATCGACAAAAAGGTGCCTAAGAACTTTTGGGATGATGTAGCTCAGGAAATGGAGGCTAAGTTCCGTCAAGGTGAATTTGTCGAGGGCCTGTGTAATGGTGTCCGTCGCTGTGGCGAGAAACTCCAGGAGTTCTTCCCTCATCAGGCAAATGACGTCAACGAACTAACGAACGCTATTTCATTCGGAGAGAATTAATTAAAACTGAGTATAGATTTAATGCTGCTAACGGGCAATGCTCGATAGCAGCATTTTTTTTAGTTTCTCTCCATCGTAACTTTGCATCGTCAGATTTGATTTATAACATTGTTATTTATATTTTTGAAGGATAAACAACAATCATTACTATCATGAAAGCAATATTCACGTTATTATTGGCTGGTGCTACACTATATTGCACAGCACAGACCAAGATGAGTAAGGAGACCTTGGATAAGTATCCTGCTATTTCGACATCTAATTATATCTATTACGATACATCTGTCAAGATTTTCAATGAGATAAAGACGGGGAAATACGATTACCCTACCCTCACTAAGGCTCCTAAAGGATATACGCCATTCTACATAAGTCACTATGGCCGTCACGGATCAAGATACCATTATAGTCAGCGCGACTACTCGTGGTGGGCTGCTACGCTTGACACAGCGAAGAACGAGGGCTACCTTAACGAGTTAGGCCTTCAGATAGAGAAGGATATGGCTCTGCTGTGCAAAGACGCAGAAGGTAGAGCTGGAGACCTCACTCCAGCGGGTCGGAAGCAACATCAGGGCATAGCAAAGCGCATGATGGCCAACTTCCCTGAGATATTCAAAGGAAAGGGGGCTGTGATAGATGCTAAGTCGACCGTTGTACCTCGCTGTCTGCTGAGTATGGACGCATTCTGTCAGGAGCTTCGCGCCAAATACCCCGACCTCACGATAAACAACGATGCTGGTCAGTGCTTCCAATACTACATGATGAACGAACAAGATGGCAACAGACCAATGGTCAAGACCGACGAGTGGAAGAAAGCAAGCATGGAATTCTACATGGGGTTCGGCAAGGCAGATCTGGCATGCAAGCGACTTTTCAAAGACGTGGAGGCAGCAGGAAAGAGATTCAACCTGATGCGTGTAGAGCAGGCGCTATACAACGCCACATCTACCCTTCAAGGCGTAGAACTAGAAGGTGTAGACCAGTTACGTACATTATTGACGCCAGAAGAAATGCTCAACTCGTATAAATCGGGCAACTTCTACTGGTACAGTACATTTGCCTGCGTGCCACAACTAGGAGGTGTAAAGAACACCCATTGTGCGGCCAACCTTGCGGCAAAGATTATAGAGGAGGCTGAGGCTGTATTGAATGGCGAAAGCAATGTCAAGGCAAACCTACGATTCGGGCACGACTCGGCCCTTATGCCATTGCTCAGTATATTGAATATCAATGGTGCAGGTACTGAGATAGAAGAACTAGCTACACTGCATAATACATGGAGTGCGTGCGAATATGTCCCTATGGCAGGTAATGTTCAGATAATATTCTACAAGAATGCAAAAGATGCTAAAGCCGACATACTGGTAAAAATACTACAAAACGAGACAGAAGCTAAGCTACCTATCGGTGACGGTCCATACTACAAATGGAATGAGGTGAAGGCATACTGGCTCAAACGCATTGAGGATAGTAATTATTAGTTACCTTTGTGATGCGAATAATTACATTAAGATGAAAGCAATAGATACATTCAGACATCCGGCATACAAGCATAACTGTGCACAAGCGGTAGCAAACAAATGGAAAGAGCTATACGCAGACAAGAATATTGTTGCGACATACGCCCCATACGTTGGTGGCTGCGCACCAGGCGGCCTGTGCGGAGCTCTATTTGCTGCCAAGGAAGCCTGTCCTGCCCATGCTGACGAGATAGAAAAACTTTTCGCAGAGAAATGCGGCGATACGACCTGCAGAGGGATCAAGACTCTGACAAAGACACCTTGTGCAGTTTGTGTGCAGACAGCAGACGACCTTGTGGAGCAATTCGTGAAATAAGGCAGAGCTATGATAAAAGAGCTGGCAAAAAAGATAGACAAGACACTGGCGATCGCGCTAGTGTCTTGGATTATTTTATTCATATACTTCTACGTATACTTCTTCGGACACTTACAATTCCTAGAACAATATCAACTACTTCTATATACGGACGACTATATAGGAGGACTGTTCAGCAGGCCAGGCGGACTATCTGATTTCATTGGACGGTTTATCACGCAATTCTGCTACGCCAGACTTACAGGAGCCATAGTCGTAGCACTTCTTTTCATTGCGACATTACTTTCATCGGCGAAAGTCATAGAATATTTCACAGGCAGGATATGCAGTGTGAGAGCATTAGCACTGCCGACATTGCTACTGATATTTCTCTTCAACGAGTATGCCCAGATGTCGTTCGTCGTTGCTATAACCCTTGCGCAAAGTCTGTTCCTATGCAATACCCTATTCAAAGGGAAATGGGGATACTCGATATTCTTGTTCACAGGAACCATAATCGGCTATTGGCTGATTGGTCCAGCCTCTATGGTATATCTACTTTTGAGCATAGGAGACGTGATATTCAAGCGTAAGAATGACAGGCGTATGGTTACCTGCTGCATAGCGGCAGCATTGCTGTTCATCGTAATTTTTTTATCTTTCAGGTTGTTGCCCTATCGTCTTCACACTATGATCTGGGGCGTAGACTATATCAGATATTCAGCTGAGATACCCCTTGTAATGTATGGTTGTCTCGCAATTCCGATAGTAATATTGATAGAAGCCCACTACACTGAGAGGTACAGGTCAAAGATAGAGGCATTATGGGGCTGGAGCATAGGATTCATCGTATGCGGAGGGATAGTGGCATTGAACTACATCGGGGCATCACAATCAGAGCAATTCAAGCAGATGGACTATTGGGTTAGATGCGGACGTTGGGATAAGGTTATCAAGACTGCCGAAAAAGGACCAAAGAGTCAGTTGGCATTAGTATATACCAACCTCGCACTCGGGATGGAAGGGCAACTGATAAACAGAGTAGGACAATTTCCTCAACTGGGAACCAGAGGACTGCTCAACGACTGGAAGAGAGACTGCATCACAGCTATTCCTTTGGCAGAAGTATGGTACAGAATGGGCAATATGAATACCGGACTGAGGTACACTATGGAAGCTATGGAAGCCAATACCGACTTTGAGAAATCAGGAAGGGCACTAGAAAGAATGGCAGAAATAAACCTCATCAACGGCGACTATGTAGTCTGCAAGAAATACTGCCATATACTACTCGATAGTTGGTTTTACAAGAAAAAGGCAGAAAAGATGCTGGCGATGATTGAGAAGCCAGAGACGATAGACCAGCATCCAGAGTATGGATATATGAGAAGAGTGAGATATGAGGGAGACTTCATATTCAACAAATATAAGTTTCACCCTGAAGAAGCCATAAAACATCTAGGTATGCAGAATGCAGAAAACAGGTTGGCAAGAGACTACTACGTCGTGTGGATGCAGATGGCACAGAACGAGAAACGAGTAATCCAAGACGATGAACAGGTAAGATAAAGAGTGAGGATATGAAGTATTTATTGATATTCAGCATATTATTACTTGTCGGTTGCGGAGCGCCGAAAGTGGGGAACAAATACAGCAATGCCGATAAAATGCCTGCGATATTTCCCGACTATATCGGAGTGACTATTCCTGTGAACATTGCGCCATTAGATTTCACGGTAGAAGAAGACGACGTAGAGTCGATAGACGTAGAGATATCAAATGCCAAGGCTGAAATACGCGGTCAATGGAATGGCAGAGATACACATTGGGATGTCAACCAGTGGCATGAGGTAATAAACAAGTCAAAAGGAGAAGAACTCGACGTCAATGTATACACATGCGACAAGGGAGGAAAATGGAAAGCGTATAGCAAGTTCAAGATATACGTATCAGAGGATTCCATAGACCAATATGTCACATACCGACGGATAGCACCAGCCTTTGAGACATTCAGCGCTGTGGGAATATATCAGAGAGACTTACAGACATTTGAAGAATATACAGTAACAGACTGCAACGAGCTACAATATTCGTGTATGAACTGCCATGCTACGAGGAAAGGCGACAGTAAAGACATGGTACTTCATGTTAGAGGGCAGCGAGGAGGAACGATAATCAAGAAGAAAGGCAAGCAGAAGAACTACGACACAAAGACATGCTATAATATCAATGCCTTTGCATACGCCTATTGGCATCCGGACGGAAGGTACATAGCCTTCTCTACAAACACCACCAGGCAGCTATTCCATGCAGGAGCTAACGACAGAATAGACGTATTTGACGGAGCATCTGACATTCAGGTATTCGACACAGAGACAGACAGCATATTGTCGGCTCCCCACATACATACAAAGCACTTTGAGAATTTCCCTGCCTTCTCGCCATGCGGCAAGTGGCTCTATTACGTACATGCAGATTCACTGCCTGTACCAGAGAAGCAAGACTCCCTACGATATATGCTTTGCAGAGTAGCATTTGACGCGGAGAAGGGTGAAGTGGGTCGTCAGATAGATATATTAGCCGATATGAGGGATCGAGGTCTCAGTCTGTCTGTCCCCAGACCATCACCAGACGGAAGATTTGTGATGCTGTCATCATTGAAATATGGAAATTTCCCCATCTGGCATCCGGCATCAGACCTTTGGATGTATGACATACAGAAAGACTCCATATACTCTCTTGACAAGGCAAATTCTCCATACGCAGAAGCATATCACAACTGGTCGACCAACTCGCGTTGGGCTGTAGTAGCGACGAGAAGAACAGACGGGCTACACACCAGGCTCTGCATATTCCATATTGACGAAGAGGGGAATGTGAGTAAGCCCTTCTTACTGCCACAGCGAAATGCGAGAAAGACAGAAGACCACGACCTGAGGTCGTATAACTGTCCAGAATTTGAGGTGAATCGTATGGAATTTGACAAAGGAGAATTGATGCATTTCTATGACAAACCCCAACAAAGAGCTCATGTGTACTAATAGCAATCAATTTATGCCTTGCCGAATGGGGTGTGGCGCGTGCTGCATAGCCCCATCCATATCATCACCAATACCCGGCATGCCCAATGGGAAACCTGCAGGAGTCAGGTGCATAAACCTTACGGAGGACAATCTGTGTGCGATATTCGATTCTCCCGACAGGCCTAAGGTATGCGGAGGATTTCAAGCAGAGCCTATGTTCTGTGGAGAGACAAGAGAAGATGCAATGAGAATACTATCTTCGCTAGAAGAATAAGAAAAGCGTGACATCTCTGCCACGCTTTTTCACACACATCTAGTTATTACATTCAGTTTGAAGAAATATCAATATTAAACCCACTGCCCGCCCTCACTTATTCTGTCTATACACGGTAGTACGGTATACTCTGTACGGATGTGAACGTTGCGATGTGCTGGTCTGAAAAATGAGGTTTGTTCAATGACCCGTTCGAACCCAACATAATTTTTTTCCCAAGAAACCGCCTTAGGATGCGGTTGTATACGCCCAGAACAAGTTACCCTTAATGCTTTAATCACAGATATCTGTAGTCCAATTAGCTGACTGAATCTCTACTTCCAATAGACGCAACTCCTCAGAGAGTGTATCACACTGTTTACGGAGGGTCGGAATGTCTACTGTACGTACCATCTTGATTTCGGTACGAGAGAATCGATCGTTGAGCTGCAACGCATTGTTGAGTGCTGAACGAAGGATAGCCACCTTCTTGGTCAGGACTTCGCGTCGAGCCATCATAAGTGTCAGTGATTCACCACATGGAAGGATAGTATTAGTGTTGGTTACGTTGATTCTAAAAATCAAATCTTCCAGCTGTTTTACAAGATTATTCAATTCAGCGAACAACTCTTGAGGGTCCTCTGCAGGGACATCTCCTTCCTGAACCTTGACAGACTGCTCTAATCGACCTTGCATTTGGTCGATGCGTTTTTGGATATCTGCTCTAAGGCTTAATGCTTCTGCTAATTTCATTCTCTTGTAAAATAGTGTTGTTGACTATAATTACGGAGAGAGTGCGCAAAAGTTGTGGCAATTAAGATTTTTTAGAAGTATTTTTAATTGGAATGCATCAAATCCATATAGTCAGCATATGATATATACCTACCGCCCATAGACTTGAGATGCGGAGTTTCCATCTGGCAATCGATGAACTTACCGCCAATCTTCTGCATATGCCAAGCGAGGCAAGTGAGAGCAACTTTAGAACCGCTAGGAACGATAGAGAACATACTCTCACCTATGAAACACTGCTTAATCCACAGGCCATAGAGTCCGCCTACCAGGTTATGGTCCTTATCCCATACTTCGACACTATGGGCATACCCCAATTCGTGCAATTTAGTGTAGGCGTTAATCATATCATCGCCGAGCCATGCGCCCTCCTCATGGATGCGAGGAGCAGAGCAATTATGTATGACGCCTGAAAAATCGGTATCGATAGTAACACGATACAACCCCTTGTTAAAGAGGTTGCGCATAGAGTGGGATACATGAATCTCATCGGGGAAAATGACGAAGCGCTGCATCGGGCAATACCAATGGAGATACTCCGACTTGATATCAGTCCAAGGGAAGATACCATTTACATAAGCATTAAGGAGACGTTTCGGGTGGAGGTCGCCACCGATGGCTATCATACCCGACTCCTCACGCTTATCCTCAGGAATCTTTGTCGGATCTGGGAACCGAAACTCGTCATTATCCAGCATATATACCATAATGGCTTCTATTTGAAAAAACAACCGCAGTAGAAACAATTCTACTACGGATGTTCTTGTATTAAGTTTAAGGAATGTACTTACTTAGCGATATTCTCGCGAAGTTCATTGAGGTAGTTACGCATAGCCTCAGAATCCTTTTTCTTGATAATCTCCACGAGGCGACCCAATTGGTCGTGAATGCGCTCCACCTGCTCAGGAGTGTAAGGATTAAAGAGAATCTCGGTAAGGAGGAAATCATCCTCAGAGAGAACACCCTTTGCGGTATCGAAATGCTTACTAAAAGTAGTACCAGGAGCATCCTGAGGCTTCATGCAAGCAGCGAATACCATAGAAGAGACGAATGGGATAGAGAGCGAATAGGCAGTCGTCTCATCATGTCCCTGGAAAGTGTACTCGTGTATGTTCAAGCCAAGACCTGCATAAAAATCCTTAAAGAAGACCTTACCAAGATGGTCGCCCTCTTGAATGATGATAGCGTGATTCTTGCGAAGGTCACGAAGATTAGCGAAAGTAGGGCCGAACATAGGGTGAGTAGACACGAAAGGATGACCCGACTTCTCATAGAAATCCTTGAGGCCCGTCTTTACAGACGCAATATCACTGATCATACAAGAAGGAGACAAGTATGGGAGAACCTCCTCAAATGTCTGAATAGTATATTTGAGAGTAACGGCGTTGATGAGCAGCTCTGGATCGAAATCGCGGATTTCCTCCATTGTAGTCAAACGACGAGTATTGAAGACATATTGCAGACGAGAAATCTCGCGGTCATACACAGCTACATCGTGTTGGAGACAGAGAGAATCTGACAATATGGTACCCATTTTGCCGGCACCTACGATACAAATACGCATATTACTGAGATTATTACTTCTTAGACGAAAGTTCCTTCATTATATTATTCTGGATATTAACGGACTCCTCGTGAATATCCTCGAACACCTTTACTACGAAATCAGAGTTGAGGTTATTAGCCTCAGCCTGCTTACGGCGAGTCTCAAGAATCTCCTCATAACGACGAGCCTGCAGGACTGTGATATTATTTTCGTACTTATACTTACCGATGGCAGCAGAAACCTTCATACGTTCGCTGAATATCTGGAGAAGCTTAGCATCGAGTTCATCAATCTTTGCACGGAGGTCATCAATCTCTGTACGAGGCTTATCGCCGATAGTATGGTCACGGAGGACGATGCCATCGAGAATCATCTTGAGGTGAGCTGGAGTTACCTGCTGCTTAGCATCAGACCAAGCGCGAGCTGGGCACTCGTGGCTCTCGATGATGAGGCCATCAAAGTTGAGGTCCATAGCCTGCTGAGAAACCTCAGCTATAAGATCGCAGTTACCCGTAATATGAGAAGGGTCAGTGATGATAGGGAGGTTAGGAATACGGCGGTGGAGCTCGATAGGAATCTGCCACTGAGGATGGTTACGGAACTGAGACTTCTCGTACTGAGAGAAACCACGGTGGATAGCAGCAAGTTTCTTGATACCAGCACGGTTGAGGCGTTCAAAAGCACCTATCCACAACTCAAGGTCAGGGTTCACTGGGTTCTTAACCAACACAGGAATATCTGTACCACGGAGAGCGTCAGCAATCTCCTGAACAGCGAAAGGGTTAGCAGTGGTACGGGCGCCAATCCAGAGGATGTCTACGCCATACTTGATAGCCTCGTAGCAATGCTTAGCAGTAGCGACCTCGCAACCTACATACATACCAGTCTCCTTCTTAACGCGCTGGAGCCAAGGAAGGCCCTCTACGCCTACGCCCTCGAAAGCACCTGGGCGAGTACGAGGCTTCCAAATACCTGCGCGGAATATCTTGATACCATTCTGAGCGAGCTCAGTAGCTGTATTAATAACCTGTTCTTCAGTCTCAGCTGAACATGGACCTGCGATTACGAGAGGACGTTTAGCCTCTATACCAGGGAGCAAAATAGATTCTAACTCTAGTTCCATACAATCTGATTATATTGATTATTAATCTTTCATTAGATTCGCTTTCTTAAGGGAGCCTTAAGGGAACGTTAAGGGAGCATCAAGGAAGCGTAAGCAATCAAAAATCAATAAAAATTATCTATACTATAATATTTGTGACTATTACAATTCCAACTTTTGGATACGAGCGAGAGCCTCATTAAAGACCTCGACTTTAGCGCAAAGGGAGATACGGATGAAACGGTCGCCCTGAGAGCCGAAGATGAAGCCTGGAGTGATGAATACACCAGTACCATAGAGGACCTTATCCGAGAGTTCCTCGCCATTCTTATACTTATCAGGAACGCGAGCCCAAACGAAGAGACCGCCCTGATTCTTATCGAAAGAACAGCCGAGAGCCTCCATGATAGCGAAAGCCGACTGCTGGCGCTCACGATACTTAGCGTTGAGTTCAGCAAACCAAGCCTTATCCAACTTAAGGGCCTCGACAGCTGCCAGCTGCATAGGCTTGAATACGCCAGAGTCCATATTAGACTTCACGCGGAGGACGACATTGATGATCTCAGCGTTAGAAGCAGCCATACCGAAACGCCATCCAGCCATATTATGAGCCTTAGACATTGAGTTAAGCTCGATAGCCACATCCTTAGCTCCAGGAACAGAGAGAAGCGAGATAGGCTCCTTGTGGAGGATGAAGCTATAAGGGTTATCGTTACAGATAAGGATATTATGCTTGCGACCGAAATCCACTATCTTCTGGTAGAGCTCCATTGTAGCAGGGGCACCAGTAGGCATATTAGGGTAATTGATCCACATAATCTTGACGCCAGAGAGATCAAGTTTCTCCAACTCGTCGAAATCAGGCTGCCAATTAAGGTGCTCATAGAGTTTATACTTGATAACCTTAGCACCTACGAGGTTAGACACCGAAGAATATGTAGGATAACCAGGGTCTGGTACCAAAACACCATCACCAGGATTAAGGAAAGCCATAGAGATATGGAAGATACCCTCCTTAGAACCGATAAGAGGAAGAATCTCATTCTTCGGGTCGAGCTGAACCCCATAGCAACGGTTGTACCACTCAGCATAACCCTCGCGCAAAGCAGGGATACCTACGTATGACTGATAGCCGTGAGCGTTTGGCTGAGCGGCTGCCTCTGCGAGAGTATTGATTACGTTAGCTGGAGGCGGCATATCAGGGCTACCTATACCAAGATTGATTACATCTACGCCTTTGGAGCGGAGATCGTCCAGACGGCGATTATTGCGCGAGAAGTAGTACTCCTGTACATTTGCTACTCGTTGTGCTGGTTCAATTATCATTGCTGTATAAATATTAATCGGTGTGTGTAATTCTACCCTTTGGCTACACTCGGGCTAAACTCGGGGAAGACTCGGGGAAGACCTTATGTATAATTATTCCTCGTGACTCTGACGGCCCATCTCGTACTCACCCAAGACTGTCAGTGTTCCACACAAAGGTCGTACGGCATCGAGAGCCTGAATATATCGTGTATAATTATCGAAAGTGAGATCGATATAGAACAGATACTCCCACTCGTGTCCGACTACAGGGTTAGACTGTATCTTAGACAAGTTCAAGCCATAGAAAGCGAGGACTGTGAGGATTTTAGACAAAGAACCGACTTCGCGAGCCTGAGGAAGAGAGAATACGACCGACGAACGGTTAATCTTATTCTTCTGAAGAAGTTCTGCCGTCTCGATATGAGAGCGGTCGTCCTTCACGACAAGGAAGCGGGTAAAATTCTTCTTATTAGTCTCGATACCCTTAGCGAGGATATTAAGACCATATAGATTAGCTGCGATTTTAGGAGCTATTGCGCCAACGTGCTTGAGGCCCTTTTCGGCAACCTCTTTAGCAGAAGCGGCAGTATCATCAGACTCGATGAGGCGGATATTAGGATATTTACGGAAGAAAGGAGCGCACTGAGCGAGAGCCATTGGATGAGAGTGAACCTCGGTAAGATCCTCAATCTTCACGCCTGGGAGAGCCATAAGGTTGTGCTTTATACGGAGCTTATACTCTCCGATTACAGACAAACCACTCTCGTGGAGGAGAGTATAGTTGGAATTGATAGAACCAACCAAAGTATTCTCTATTGCTACTATTCCATAGAGAGAATCATCTTCACGGACAGCCTGAAAAAGTTCTGGAAAAGTATTGCATGGTACAACCTGTACTTCTTCCCCCTGGAAATACTCCTCTGCTGCGATCTGGTGATTAGCGCCCTCTACACCTTGTATAGCTACTCGTTTCATCTATAAATATAATCTAAAAAGAAAGCTCACTGACTTTTCTAGTCCAGTGAGCTTTGTTCTATTGTCTTATGCCTCATAAGCTTCGACTATGGTATATCGCTCACTGCTCTTTTGGATAATAACCAAAAAAGTAAAAGGAATAACCGTAGTAAAATCGCTTATTTGACATAGCTTATTGATATCTAATTGTCCTTATTGCTGTTGATTATACCATCAGACAACACTGCAAAGTTACAAACTATTTTTGAACTAGCACAAATTGATGATAAAAAAGTGAGCAAAAGGTACAAATTAAGTATAATACGTAGCCAGAACTAGTCCTCGAAGTGAATATCCTCAAGTTGGACAGTCTTAGATCCGAGGGTCCAAAAACCAATAATGGTAACGTGACCAGTATCGAAACCACTGCCATCGGCACGCTTGATAGTAGAAATTTCAATCTTAACCTCATCGCTGCTCGTTATGCTATATTCCGCAGCGCCATCCCAATAGCCATTATCGAAGAGACGGAAAGAAGGCTGGCCAGTAAAATCAGTCTTATTGCCAAGTTTCACTACGATATACTTATGACCAGAGATATCGGCTGCAGGAGAATACTGCCAACCGGCAAAGCCATACTGACCAGTAGTAAAGGTCATATCATCCACATTCATAGAGCCCTTCTCCCAGATATCAGTATTGAACTTACCCTTCTCGAATGGAAAAGTAGCCTCTACGACAGCCTTAGGGGAGACGACAACCTTGAGAGTAGTGGTGCAACCAAGAGCAGAAGCAGTAATGGTAGTCACACCATTAGCCTCAGCTATAAGCTTATCACCATCGACACGAGCGACAGAAGGGTCAGAAGAAGAAAACTCCACACCAGACTGAAGAGGGAATACAACCTTATTTCTGACAGCATTAACGATGAGAGTAAACTGCTTACCCTTAACCATATTCAATTCTGCGGTCTGGCAACCTATCTGGATATAGTCGGCAGACTCAGGCTGAACACGCCCCTGAGCATACTCCTCGAACCAGTGGTAGATCTGCCAAGGGCAAGCCTCCGGGTCGTTCCAGTAATTAGTATAAGACTTAGCAGACTCAGTAGGGAAAAGAGCCAAATCATTAGGAGCTGTAAAAGTCATGTAGCTTACATTACCACACTTATCCATTATGTATTTAAAGTTAGCGCCAAAGCCGGCACCTCCAGCCATACCAGTGAAGCTCTTACCCCAAGTCTTGTTGTAAGTTGCAGAAGCCCAGTCCATCTCGGTAATCATGATAGGATGAAGTTCCGCTGCTGCGCTCAGGCTCTTATTCCATCCAGCCTGGAAAGCCTCATAGCCGCCACCTACGCCTTGACCCATATTACCACCATTCTCGCCAGTAGACGACTCAGCATCGCTACCATACCAACCCGGGTAGCAGTGAACAGCAAAACCAAGGTTAGACCCCTTAAGAGGATAGCTGACGAAAGAATTATACTCCTGCTGCCATGTAAGGCCCGGTACCCAGATAATATTCTGGCACTTATTACGAATCAAGTCGATGAAATGCTGCATATAACGAGACACAGCCTTAGCCCTATCGCCACCATCCTGGCTAGCATCGATACCGACAGGCTCGTTCATCAATTCGAACATAACATCAGAATTATTACGGATATAGGTATGAAGGCTAAAATAGGTCCACATCTCCTCGAGCAACTTAAAGAATCCGTCGCCATACTTAAGGTTATCCGTCTTCTCCTCGCCACAAGGGTAAGGACGGAGGACGACATAGAGACCCTTAGAATTACAATGCTTAATGATAGGGAGATACACCTTCTCGAAATAATCCTTCATAAGAGAAGTAGAGAAGTATTTAGACACAGCGGCATCGCCCCTGCCATCAGAGATGAACCAATAAGGATCGAGGTGCATACGCATAAAATCGACCTTGATGCCACTAGCCACGATATCATCGATGATACGCTTATTATAAGCCACGCAAGCTTCATAGTCCTTACCGCCCCAGTTATTCTCGCCCCAGGCGCCGCCATTGAACCAAGGAGTATAAGTCTGCCAGAAGCCATGGAGATTGACATGTTCACCCGATTCATCGCACAGCCAGCGGCCATCAGTATGGAGAACAGGCAAAGTGCCGCCATATTCACGTTGTCCAGACGAGTCATCAGGTTCGTCGGGATTTTCAGGTTCATCGGGAGTCTCAGTGCCGCCACTCAAATCAATTACGGTTGGTTCATCCTTACCACACGACACCAACGACAAGCACGTTGCCATTGCGAGGCAAGAAACAAATGTCAGGAACAATCTCTTCATTATAAGTTATGTTAGTTGATTTAATACCGTTATGCTGTGTTAAATACAAGTACAAAGATAGCAATAAATGTTGAATAAGCTCAAGTGGAAAGAAATAAAAAAGCCCTGTGGGAGATAACCCACAAGGCTACGTATTGTTTTTGCTACTGGGCTCAGATTACTTAGCCTCAGCTGCTGCACGAGCTGCACGTGTGAGCTTAACAGCTACAACAACAGCCTGCTTAGCGTTCAATACCTCAAGATTCTCGTATGAGAGCTCACCAACCTTGATAACCTTACCGAGGCCGAGGTTTGTGATATCGATCTTAAGAGTATCAGGGAGGTCCTTAGAAAGACCACGAACATTGAGCTTACGCATCTCAAGCTGAAGCTTACCACCAGCCTTAACGCCCTCAGAGTTACCCTCGAGAACAACTGGGATAGCGATTGTAACAGGCTTATTAGGGAGAACCTCGAGGAAGTCGATGTGGAGGATCTTACCAGATACTGGGTGGAACTGGATATCCTTGAGGATAGCCTGGTGCATCTCACCGTCTACAGAAAGGTTAACGATGTAGATGTTTGGTGTCCAGATAAGGTTCTTAACAGCTGCCTCAGAAACTGCAACTGCGATTTCCTTCTCACCACCGTAGAGGATAGCTGGGATCTTCTCCTCAACACGAAGAGCCTTGATAGCCTTCTTGCCTGCAACTTCGCGCTTAGAAACGCTTAGATCAAAAGTCTGCATTTTAATGTTAGTTTTAATAAATTGTGTTACTCAAAATTAAGTATTTATTGCACTTAATCTCCCATCACACTAAGAACGGGCATTAATTGCGGGTACAAAAGTACTTATTTATTTTCTAAATACGAAATGTCTTGCTATAGTTTCGTTGTTATATACGCAAGCGATAGTCTCAGCGAACATATCGGCAACGCTAAGCACCTGCACTTTGCTGCAAGGGCGCTTCATTGGAATTGAGTCTGTGATATATACGCCTGTGATATTAGACTTCTCGATATTATCGATAGCTGGGCCAGACAATACGCCGTGAGAAGCGAAAGCGCGTACGCTGAGAGCGCCCTCTTCGATCATCTTATCTGCAGCTGCGGTAAGAGTACCTGCTGTATCGATCATATCATCGAGGAGGATAACGTTCTTACCCTTCACGTCGCCGATGACACGCATTTCGCCTACAACGTTTGGACGAGGGCGGTGCTTGTTACAGATTACGAGAGGAGTATCGAAATGCTTAGAATAGGAGTGAGCACGCTTTGAGCCACCGGCATCAGGCGAAGCCATTACCATGTCCTCAAGGCCGAGCTTCTCGATATAAGGAACGAATACTGTCGAAGAATATAGGTGATCTACAGGGATATTGAAGAAGCCCTGAATCTGATCAGCGTGGAGATCCATAGTAATGATACGGTCCACGCCTGCAGCTGTGAGAAGGTCGGCGACGAGTTTAGCACCGATAGCTACACGAGGCTGATCCTTACGATCCTGGCGAGCATAGCCGAAATAAGGGATAACGGCTACGATGCTAGCTGCTGATGCACGCTTAGCAGCATCAATCATCATCAGGAGTTCGAAGAGATTATCGGCTGGTGGGAATGTGCTTTGGATGAGGAATACATGAGATCCGCGAATTGTTTCATCGAACTTCACGGTGTATTCACCATCAGAGAAATCAATCTTGTGAACCAGGCCGAGTTCCTGGCCGAAAGCTGCTGCAATCTTCTCTGCGAGGTACATAGTATTAGTACCAGAAAAGATTTTGACTGACGATTGAGGTTGCATTTGTATAAAAGGTTGTTCTTGTTATGTGTGCAAAATTAGTCAATTCTTTTCATTGACCTAACGGGCATAGATAAATTTATAATATTTTAATGATAGGAGCTATAAACACGTTGAATTGTGGTCCTTTGCCAACCCCTTGCAAGTCCCTTTCTAGTCTAAGGGAAGTATAAGTTTCATCGCAATTTTTTTATTTTCGTCCCCGACGCTGCCCCAAAAAAGAGGAGAGGTTGCGGCTATGATTGTGTATGATTGAGGGTATGCTAATCCTATGATAGTCCCTTAATAGTCCCTTGTTCATCGTAAATTTTTAATTACGCGCCATAAGAAGAGTGGATAATACGAATCCGGTTCAGTCAGGAACAGCCGAAGATTTATGAGAAAAATGTGTATATTTGCGTTATTAGAGTTCGGAACAATACAAATAACAATAATAACAATACAGAGAAATCATGGCTAAATGGATTTGTTCAGTTTGCGGCTATGTACACGAGGGTGACGCCGCACCAGAGAAGTGCCCACAGTGCAAGGTACCAGCATCAAAATTCAAGATGATGGACGAGAGCAAAGGACTACAGTTCGTTACAGAGCATGAGCTAGGAATTGCCGATGCGATTCCTGCGGGAGCGCAGGGAGATTTTGTAAGACAAGGTCTCAAGGACCACTTCATGGGAGAGTGTACAGAGGTAGGTATGTACCTTGCAATGAGCCGACAGGCAGACCGTGAGGGATATCCAGAGGTAGCAGAGGCATTCAAGCGCTATGCGCTTGAGGAGGCAGACCATGCATCACGTTTTGCAGAGATGCTTGGCGAGGTTGTTTGGGACACAAAGACGAACCTTGAGAAGCGTATGTTGGCCGAAGAAGGAGCTTGTGCTGCCAAGATGGACATTGCCAAGGTAGCAAAAGAATTGAACCTTGACGCGATCCACGACTCAGTACATGAGATGGCGAAGGACGAGGCACGTCATGGTGCAGGATTCCAGGGATTGTTCAACCGCTACTTCAAGAAGTAAGAGGATAACTTATTGAGTATAAATGCAGGAGGTCGCCATGAGGCGACCTTTTGTTGTTTTTGGGGGTTGGTTTGGGGCATACGGATTATTTGGGGAAGCACGCAGATTATGGGCATTTATGTTCTTAACACCTATTATATAGGTAATGTTGCAGCACATATTTATGCAAAAATGTGCATACGAGTCATTTTAGGGATGGTGCTATAATTCGCCTGTTGGTTGACGTTTTGAAACATACAGGCACGGTCTTTTTTGTCATAATATTTTGGGGAGGCAATATATTTCTCATATATTTGCAGTGATATAATATTCAATTAACCATTTTACTATGCAAAAGAGATTTATCTGTCCGCTCACTGATTTCGGCTTTAAGCGAATCTTTGGCAACAAGGACATTCTGCTTGCATTCTTGAACGACTTGTTCGAGGGCGAGGTGCAATTCACGGATTTAGTCTATTCAGACAAAGAGATCAAGGGAGATTCCGAAGAAGGGAAGACAGTGATTTACGACATTCACTGTACGACGTCCAGTGGTGAGAAGATTATCGTAGAGATGCAGAACGAGAGTACCCTGGGGTTCAAGGAACGTATGGTGTACTACATGGCGAGAGATGTAGCCAATCAGGGAGAAGCTGGCAAAGGCTGGCATTATGTAAACCTGAAAGCCGTATATTCGATAATCTTTACTAACTTTGGACTGTTTGAAGGGAGTGATTTATCACTGCGACATGACATCAAGCTTTTTGATGTTACGACAAACGAGACGTTTTCTGACAAGATACGTATGGTATGCTTGCAGATTCCGTTGACTGTAGAGGAGCCATTGCAAGGCGAAACCAAACTAGACACATGGATGTATAACCTGAAAAACATGGGAACCATGCAGCAACTGACAAATACAGAAGATATGCCGATCTTCAAGAGATTGGAGCAGGTGGCTGAGTATCATCAGCTGTCGCCAGAGGATAGACTTGCTTATGACATAAGTTATAAGCACTATCTTGATGCATACAATTTGGAATTCTCTCGCAAGGAGAAGATGAGGATTGCTATAGAGACTAGTATGGCGAAGGGAATGGCAGAAGGGAGAGCAATAGGAGAAGCTGAAGGAAGAGCAAAAGGAGAAGCTGAAGGAAGAGCAAAGGGAGAAGCTGAAGGAAGAGCGATAGGGGAAGCAAAAGGAAGAGTGGAAGGAAGAGTGGAAGGGAAAAGAGAAGGCGAGCGTACAAAGCAGCTTGAGATTGCATCCAACCTGAAAACATACGGTATGCCTAGCGACCAGATAGCGCTAATGACGGGGCTTTCGGCAGAGGAGATTGAGAACCTTTAGGTTTATTTTATAAGATATCTAGAAGAGGGTGTGTCAGGATAGACATACCCTCTTCTATAATTTATTCAGAATCATAGGATTACACACTTTGACGGCTGCGGGCTGCGGGAGGTGGCTATTTAGGATTGTAGGCGGCGCCCATGAGAATCTTCTGGGCGTCTTTGAGGGTAAGGAGTTCGTCGAGGGAAGTCTTTGGGAAGCGGTCCATGTATTGCATCACGATACGGAGGCCGCAATAAAGAGGTGCGCGACCAGGGGAGTTCTGACCGAAGTATGAGACAAAAGGAGCATCGTTGATGAGTTTAGCCTTGTCCATTGGCTTTGTGGAATAGAGGATATTATTCTCAGCCATATAACCCCACATCTTAGACTCATAGGTCTGGCACCAGGCGAGCTGGCGTTCGTCATAGCCAAGAAGCTGAGCCATAGAGAGGTGCGGCATCATACGCCACACGCAGTAGAGGACGCGGCCCTGGTAGACCATATCAGAGAGGATATCATCCTTTGGCGAGAGATCAGGATAGAGGCCATAGAGCCAAGCACGGAGGATATCAGGAGTCACGTAGTCGGCATTCTTAGTGGTACGAGCATACTGAGGCACATCCAGCCACTGATAGAAGCGGCAATCAGAGCCCAGATAATGTTCGATACTAAACGAGATATAAGTCGAGTCCATAAACATCTTGCTATTGAATCCAGAGACATGGGCATAGACATTAGGGACAGGTGCGGAAGGAATCAAGGCCTTCATACACTGGAAAGCATCAGACAGTTCGTCGTTCCAGCGAGAACTATTTTTAGTCCATGCAGAGTCGCACGCAGCTATCAGCTCATTATTATCCGCATAATGGATAAACTCATCGAATTTCTGAGAGAAGAGCATATCAGAAGGGTTACCCAGACGTATCTCGCGAGAGACGTAGGTCTGGAAAATCTCCGGATACTGTTCGGAGAGCTTAGCGGCTAGATCCTGAGAAGACCCTTGTTCATCGTAAAAAACTGCCTTATAGAAAGGGTTGATTTCCACTTTAAGATTCTTGAAAGCAGAAGTATCCGGTCTATCGAACTGCTGAGAGCAAGACGAAGAGACGAGACATACTAATATAAGTAAGTATAATTGAAAGTACCTGTGCATACTGTCTGTGTATTGTCTGTATAGTTAGAGGTTATAGAGAGCGTTAAGAGAACGCTACGGTCAGTCGTTATTACCTTCCTTATGATATTCTATAGCTCGGTTGATATAGTCCAGGAACGGCTTAGCCTTCTGGAATTCAGATGCCACGAGAGAAGGCAGGTCGGAAGAAAGGATAAAATCGGTCTCAGGCATCTGGTACAAGCAATAAGCCTTATACTTTATATAATCGGCATAAGGAGTATTATCGTCATAGCCCTTAGGCATACGTTTAAGTTTCATATCATCATCGAGGCGGTATCCATGAGCCTGCTTGACAGTAGCCTCGAAGTCGCCCCCTCCACACTGGATATCCTCGCGGAGGAGAGCCAATACAGAAGGGTCCATGCAATAGTCGCCCACGGCGATCATGTGGGCGTGAGGGTAAGTAGAAGCGATACCAGTACCTATATGGAAATAGTAGCCGCTATAGCCCGACTTTTTACCACCGCGGACGATATAGCAAGCGAAATGCGTTTTATATGGAGACTTGTCAGCGCTGAAACGGACATCGCGGTAGATACGATAGGTACAATCCTTAGCCTGAAGACCGCGAACAGAGGGGTCGAAATCAGAGATTCTAGCTATCAGTTCGTCCGTGAACTGTTCAAATTTTGCTTTACAAGCTTCATACTCCTTCTTATTTGCCATGAACCACTCACGGTTGTTATTATTTGACAAAGAAGAGAGGAAAGACAATATCTGCTTCATATTACAACGATTGACTAATACAAAGGTATGATTAATTCCCAAATGGGAAGCACGAACGCAACGTTATTTAAGCTATCAACGTATAGACATTATGTATAAAAAGCTTAATAATCAGATGTAACAGTTGGTTATGAAGGACACTGATATAAACGAAGGCAGAGAGCGGAGAGAGAATCTATACTTAGCCATAGCTGAGATGCTCTCGAAGGCAGAAGATATGGAGACAGGCATTAATGGAGTGCTTGCGTATGTGGGCAAGTTTCTGGATGCCGACCGTGTCTATGTGTTTGAGATAGAGCCAGAGCCAGGATATGCCAGCATTACATTTGAGTGGGATTCAGAAGAAGGCATCAGTCATAAAGATGCATTTCAGCATTTCTACTATGACAAATACCGTTACAGACAACTATTTGACCTCAACAATCTAGTCTGCTGTACAGACCTAACGTTACTTCCAGACGGGCAGATAAAAGAGCTATTAGAAGCTCAGAATCTGAAGGCCATGATACAATATGGAATATACGACAAAGGTGTATTCTCCGGGATGGTGGGCATTGATGACTGCAAGAGGCCCAGACCAGAATGGAACTGGGACCAAGAGCAGCTGATGACACTCCACTTCATTGCCAATCTGTTTTCGATGTACCTATTCAAGGAGCGAAGCATACAGAAGCAGATGTTAGCCGAGCAGACATTGAGAGAAAAATACAAGGATTCCAATACACGACTGACGACCTTCATTGACGGTATAAACGGAGGATTCAAGATAAGCAAGAACGAAAGTAAATTTCCGTTCCACTATGTCAGTGAAGCCATGGCGGCCATACAAGGCTATACTCCAGAAGAGCTGACGACCCTCTACCCTACTGCTGTGGACAATGCGCATCCGGAAGATGTAGCCAAGAACGGTCGAGAGATGATGAAAAGTTTCATCAGCACGGGGAAATACACAATAAAATACAGGGTAAGGCATAAAAACGGCAAGTGGATATGGGTACAAGACAACGGCAAGTTGGTTGTGCTACCCAATGGGACAGAACTAGTATACAGTCTCATACAAGACATAGATGCGTCAGAGAGGGCGAACACAGTATTACAGACAGAGAGGGCGATGTTCAGGGACGTGTTGACCAAAGACGCAGCATTTATCTTCACTACCGACGTTACGACAGGGCAGATCATAGACAACAAGCTATTGAACAGTTACGATGAGATATTCAATGGAGAAGGAGCCCCGTTGCCATGTGACTATGATAAAAATGGAGAAATATTCGTAAATATATTTGATGTAGTACCTCTGACAGAGCCTACAGCCAACTACTTCAAGAATTCAGAGATCATGCGTATCTACCAAGAAGGGGTAAACTACATGCAACAAGAGTATTACCTCAGGGCGGTAGACGAATACGTAAGAGTAGACGACTACATCACCGTTGACCCATCGAACAACCATATTATCAGCAACACGGTCTGCTTCAACATAACAGAAGAGAAGAAAAAAGAGATAGCGGCAAAAGAACAGGCGAAGAAAGCAGAAGAACAGTTGAAGCGCATAGAAGAGTTGACGATGGCCAACAGGATAAACAACCAGTTTATCCAGAATATGAGTCATGAGATACGCACTCCACTGAATGCGATATTAGGATTTTCGAGTGTGCTAGTAGACCCGACTCTATCAGAAACGATGAGTACAGAGGAGAAAAAAGGGCTAGTAGACCTGATTACGCATAACTCAAAGCTACTGACAGACATCATAGACGACGTACTAGGCATGAGTGACCTACAGAACGGCAAGTTGAAGGTAGCAGAAGGAGAAGTAGATATAGAAAAAGTCTGCAAGTCGTGCATGAAGAGTGTAGAACACAGGCTACCTAGGGGTGTTCAGATGTTTTACACGAGCGATATACCAGAAGGATTTGTGATAAACAGCGATATGAGGCGCATAGAACAAGTGATTATCAATTTCCTTACAAATGCGACGAAGCACACGACAGAAGGAAGCATAAGTGTCGGCACTTCATTAAAAGAGAAGCCAGGATATATATGTATAGCCGTAACAGACACAGGCAAAGGGATACCGGCAGAGAAAGCAGAAGTAATATTTGAGAGATTTGAGAAGCTAGACGTATTCACGCAAGGGTCAGGCTTAGGGTTAGCGATATGCAAACTAGTTGCTGACATACTGAATGGCAAAGTGTGGCTAGACACGACATACGACAAAGGCGGGGCTAGATTTGTGTTTGCGTTGCCATTGAAATAGGAACAGACGGGAATAAAAGGAAGAAAAATAAAAGAAGAACGAGGTCGGCAAGAAGCAGGCCTCGTTCTTTTCACATGATAATATCACTATGAATGAGTAACTTATCTTATAAAGAATTTATCAGGTCGGTAAACGAAAAATATTTATTACCATGAATAAGATTCATTACTTGACAGTGAAAGAAGCTTCATTTGTATTGTCGTCGCTATTAGCGGCAACCCAAAGCTTGAAATCACCAGGTTCAACCTCGTGCTTCATATCGAGAGTTGTGAAAGCGAGGTCGGCCATATTGAGATCGAACTCCACTGTAGTCTTCTCGCCAGCCTTGAGAGCTACACGCTTGAAGCCCTTAAGCTCCTTAATAGGGCGAGTAACAGAACCTACGAGATCGCGGATGTAGAGCTGACAGATTTCAGTAGCATCATACTTACCTGTATTAGCGAGGTCGAAAGTCACATGGAGAGTCTCGTTCTTAGCAAGCTCAGTCTTAGACAATTTGAGATTAGAATACTCGAAAGTTGTATAAGAGAGACCATATCCGAATGGGAAGAGAGGGCCGAAGCCTGCGTCGAGCCAATAGCTAGAGCAACCGAGAGAAGTCTGGCCTGCGCCAACAGGAGTCTGGTCGATGAGGAGCTCAGTACCAGCTGCTGGACGGCCTGAATTCTTATGGTTATAGTAGATAGGCACCTGACCCACCATATAAGGGAAAGTAACAGGAGTCTTACCACTAGGCACTGCCTTACCGAAGAGAAGATCTACGAGAGCTGTACCACCAGTTGTACCAGGGTGGAACATATAAAGGAGAGCATCAGACTCCTCGACCTGCTTAGCGATAGTAAGAGGGCGGCCAGCCATGATGACAGTTACGAGAGGCTTACCAGTCTTAGAGAGAGCCTCGACGAGATCCTTCTGCTTACCATAGAGGTTAATATCAGCGAGACAGTGAGCCTCACCAGACATAATAGCCTCCTCACCCACAACACAAATCACTACATCAGCCTGTTTAGCCTTAGCTACAGCAGAAGCGATACCAGCAGCCTTCTGGTCGCGGCAATGAGTAAGAGCAGGCTCATAGAGAACCTTGATACCATTGATAGCCTGGAGAGCAGCGAGAGGAGTAACGGTATGAGAAGCGTCGCCATCGAAAGTCCAAGTACCAGACTGCTCGTAGGCAGCATCAGCCATAGGGCCGACGAGAGCGACAGTCTTAACCTTAGAAGAAAGAGGGAGAGTCTCATCAGCATTCTTAAGGAGGATAGCAGACTCAGTTGCGAGTTTAAGAGTCTTCTCGATGAACTCAGGAGCATAAGCTACGCGCTTATTCTCGTCGACATAAGGATTTTCGAAGAGCCCCAGGCGGAACTTAAGGCGGAGGACATTACGAACAGCGTTGTCGATAGTAGACAACTTAACGCGGCCCTCCTTGAGGAGTTGAGGAAGATTCTGAATGAAAGTCTCACCAACCATCTCCATATCCACGCCAGCGTTGATAGCCTTAGCAGCGACATCAGCGCGGTCATAGGTATTACCATGAGCGAGCATTTCAGAAGTAGAAGCCCAGTCGGTAACGACCATAGCGTCAGAATGCCAAGCATCGCGAAGCATAGTCTTAAGGAGGTAAGAATTAGCTGTAGAAGGTACTCCATCGATTTCGTTAAAAGAAGTCATATAAGTAGCGGCGCCTGCCTCAGCAGCCTTCTGGAAAGGAGGGAGGTATACGTCGAGCAACTGGCGAGGAGTAATATTAGCTGTATTATAGTCACGGCCACCCTCAGAAGCGCCATAGCCGCAGAAGTGCTTAGCGCAAGCAGCCATAGAAGTCGGATCAGAAAGATCAGGACCCTGATAACCACGGATAGTAGCTGCGCCCATGAGAGAAGTGAGGTAAGTATCCTCGCCATAACCCTCAGCGATACGGCCCCAACGAGCGTCGCGAGCGATATCAATCATAGGAGAGAAAGTCCAACGGATACCATCGTTAGTAGCCTCGATAGCAGCGATGCGAGCAGCAGCCTCAACAGCCTCGAGGTCGAACGAAGCCGCCTGACCGAGAGGAATAGGAGCGATAGTCTTGAAACCGTGGATAACGTCACGAGACATAAGAATAGGAATTCCGAGGCGAGACTCATCCTTAGCGATACGCTGTAGAGCGTTGATGCGACCAGGCTCGACCTCGTTAAGGATAGAACCTACGCGACCCTCACGGATCTGCTTAGCCATATCCTCAAGATTGTTCATAGAGCTCAACTGATTGAGCTGACCAATCTTCTCCTCGAGAGTCATCTTGGAAAGAAGGTCTTCCACGCGCTGATCCACTGCAGAATCGGCCGACTTAGGGGCGGTCGAGCAGCTCACGAGGGCAAGCGCAAGTGAAAGGGTATAGAATAATCTTTTCATTTGCTGGGATTGTTTTGTTATAAAAATCATTGGGAACAACGGAAGACAAATTCGAGGACAAAGAATCGGCATTAGAAATAAGCCTGAAGTACACAGATGCGTAGCTTGTGCGTACGATGAGCCTCCTTGTTCATCGTAATTTTTTAATTATATCCTCCGAAAAACGATATGAGAGTACGTTAGTCATGCTGCTTGGAAAAGTTGTTTTGCGAGGATGGTTTCATCCCGAAATTCATCCTCACAAAAACAACGAGGTACAAACAACTAACTAAACATATATATTTTTTACGAGAAAATCCTTTAGGAATTGAGTCGCGACAATATTATCACTATCGCGCCAAATTACTTACGCTGGAATACGCGAACGTAGTCGACTTCCATTGTAGTAGGGAGATGAGCAGGATTTACGCCCCAAGCGCCACCCCAGTCGCCACCCCAAGCGAGGTTGAGGATAACATAGAATGGTTTATCATAAGGCCAGTTACGTTCACCCTTACCATCATTCTCATAATAGAGAGTCTTATTTCCGTCTACATAGAACTGGATATAATCCTTAGTCCATTCCATTGCGTAGATATGGAAATCATCCTCAGCACCCTGACAAAGAATCTCCTTTGTCACCTGAGTACCATTAGCATGGTAGTGACCAGTAGCGTGGAGAGAAGAAGAGACATAGTTGGCGTGATTACCGACCTCCTCCATAATATCTATCTCACCGCAAGCAGGCCAAGAAGTGAAGACAGTAGGCATCATCCAGAAAGCAGGCCAAGTACCAGATCCCTTAGGGAGTTTGATACGAGCCTCCATATAACCGTACTGCCAACCAGTGTTAGCGCAAGCGTACATACGAGTACTCTTTACCTTGTCGCCATCCTTATAAGCGGTAATTTTAAGAGAACCATTAGAAACAGAACAGCTCTTAGGGTCGCGAACCACATAAGTCTGGAGTTCGTTATTTACCCAACCTGGTCCCTTACTTTCGAAAGTCCAATCGCCGTTTACGTCATCGCCCTCGAACTCATCGTTCCAAACGAGAGCATAACCATCGATAGGGCAATTGATAGAGTTATCTACTACGTTACCCTCCTGATTAACGGTCACCTCAGAGCGAGCTGAACCAGACTTAACGATTACTGAACCTTGGCGTGGCTCTGTAGAAGTATACTTATTGACATTAGGGTCCACATGAACGTAAACCGTACCCTTTTTCCAATCGTCATCATAAGCCGACTGTACAGATACCCAGTTATCGCCTTTAGAATCTATTGCATCAGAGTAAGCGCTCCATTCGCCACCTGCATCGACGGTGATAGAGAAATCACCGCCGTTGCATGAGGCTTGTATGGAAGACTGACTCAGAGCAGGAGCCGAACCATTTGAAGGGTACTTCGGCTCATCTTTATCCTCACCGCTACAGCTTAGAACCACGAGAGAGAAAGCTGCGAGAAGAGATGTAAATCTGCCCATTCTTGTCATAATTATTAGGATTGTTTGAAATATTATTCAGCTTCGTATACGATGATATCCTTAACAGTGATTTCTGTACCTGCTGGGTTACCGCCGAAGTCGAAGAAGAAGTTAACCTTAGACATATCGATACCCTCCATATCAGTCTTAACGAACTCATAGTCGGTATCAGCCTCGAGAGAGATATTATCAGCGAAATAGAACACATTATCGTCGCCATCGAGAACCATCTTTACAGTTACCTTTGCGATATCTGCAGAAGAAGAAAGAACTGCATGGAAATCGTACTTCTTGTCTGCTGAAGTAGACATATCAGTCTTAAGGGCGAACTGAGCCTGCCACTGATCTGTAGTAGCTTCTGGCAAAGAGAAGCTGAAGCTACCACCGTCCTCAGCGAGTTCAGGGTTAGGGAGCTGCGACCAACCTGGAGCGTAGTAGAAGAAACGGTCGAGGATAGAAGCGTTCTTAAAGAGGTTCTTATCAGAGTTATAGTCCCAGTTAACTACCTTTGGACCGATATGCTCCTGGAGACGAATCTCAGAGATTGTGATATCAGTATTTGCAGCACAACCACCGAAATCAAGAACGAACTTAAGAGCTGAGATATCCTGACCAGGGAGAGCAGGAAGAACGATAGTTGTCTCAGTATCAGCTGAAATCGCGTGACGGTCTGCTGTAAGGAATACATCATCGTTATCCTCCTGAGTAAGTTTAACTGTTACACCTGGGTGATCCTGAGTAGAGATGATCTTCATCATGAAATCGTAAGTCTTCTCAGCGCTAGTAGCAATGTTAGTATGGAAAGTAACCTGACCCTGCCATTGATCTGTAGTAGCCTCAGGGAGAGAGATTGTGTATACGCCATTCTCAGCTTTGAAATCTGGGTTAGCAATCTGAGCCCAACCTGGAGCGTAGTAGTAAGTCATGTCGCCGAAAGTAGCAGTAGCCCAAAGGTTAGCTGCATCGTCCCAAGTTACGTTAGGGAGAGGCTCCTCTGGCTTCTCAGAAGGGAGGACTGTGCCGTCATCGTTAGCATGATCCTTGACAACAATATTAGAGATTGTCACATCAGTACCAGCAGGGCAACCACCGAAGTCGAATACGAAGCGAGTCATAGCAGCGTCGATACCTGCGAGATCAGAAGCGTAGAATACGAAATCCTCACCAGCCTTAATGCTCAAAGAGCCAACCTCAGCGAAGAGAGAAGTATTATCATCAGCCTCAGTAGCGCTAACCATTCTGTGGAGCTTAGCAGTAGCCTTAGGAATATCCTTGTTAGCACTGATTACGAAACTTACGTCGTAAGTATTAGCTGCAGAGAGAGCGACATTAGATACGATGAAAGTCTGAGCCTGCCATGTATCGCCAGTAGCCTCTGGGAAAGTGAATGAGTATGACTTATTGCCATCTTTAGTAACTACAGGATCAGGGAGCTGGCTCCAACCTGGAGCATAGTAGAAGCTAACAGGCTCTACTGTAGCTGTCTTCCACATATTGAACTCAGAATCGTACTTGAAGCCCTTGAATACCTCAACATCCTTAACGCTTGTGAGGATAAAGTGCCATGCGATACCACCGTTATCAGTAACGAGCTCCATAGTCTTGCTGTTCATATTAAGGACAACGAAACGAGGGTTAGCCCAGAAGTCATCGTTAGGGATATAAGGGAAGTAGGTATTAGGAGCGAGAGTAAGGATAAGATCAGTACCCTCAACAGAAAGAGAGTAAGAAGACTCCTGATTCTCTACCTTAGCCATGAAGTCGATCTCCTTTTCCTTCTGAGTATTGAACTCAGGGAAGATAGAAGCGCCATAGTTAACATACATTGTACCGCCCTCACCTGGAGTATAGGTATACTTACCGTCGCCAGAGAAAGTGATACGGTCGTCGTATACGCCCTCGTTAGCCTTAGCAGAAGGATCAGCATTCCACCACTCGAGGCCATCTGTACCTGAAGGACCGCAGCCCATGTGACCCTTCTGAGCGTACTCGATACGCCATTCAGCGTTACCAGCAGCACCAGCGAGGTAGTTCTCGTACTTATCGAAATCGAAATCAGTGTTCTCTACGTGGAAAGTCTTCTCAACGTAGCCATCAGACCAACCATTACGGTTACCTACCTGAACTTTAACAGTATAGTCGCCTGCGAGAGCGTAGTACTTCTGGAGACCATTCTGAGTAGAATATGTTGTTGCCTTCTCAGTCTCGAAAATCCAGCGAGGCATAACACCCTTCTCATTGAGGGTAAAAGTAACGATATTTGTAGACTGGTCTACAGATACAGATATATTATCCTTAACCGCCTGAATTGAAGGGAGATTATTTGGATCAGCTCCTTCGAACTCGTCTGGGGTGCAAGCTACCAGGCCAGCGAAGGCCATGGCAGCAGCAAGTATTTTATATGATAGTTTCATAATGAATCAAGATTAATAGTTGTTCTGAACGAGATTAGGATCGCTATCGAGCTCAGCCTGAGCGATTGGAATATACTTCTTGTTAGGAGTCCAAGCATTTGTACGGTAGCCGTACTCATCAGGAACGAGAACTGAAGCAGCGAGACCTGAGCGAACGAGGTCGAAGTAACGCTTACCCTCGCCTACGAACTCGAGGCGACGCTCTTGGATGATATCCTCCTTAGATACGCTAGCGAGCTTGCTGATGCCTGCACGAGTGCGGACCATATTTACATACTCAAGAGCCTTAGAAGGATTAGAAGAGAGGCAAAGCTCTGCAGCGTTGAGGAGAACCTCAGCATAACGGTAAACACGGAGGTTGTTGTTGTAGTTGAGGTTGATATCGCCAGCAGCATCAGCGTTGTTAGCATTCTGAGCTACATACTTAGCGAGCCAGATATGAGTATCCTGGTAGCGCTCAGTGTACTCTACGCCACGAACATCCCAGCAAGTAGCTGCGCGACGAGTATCGTTCTCATCGAACATATTGTATGTCTCGATACGAACTGGCATGAAGCCCCAACCATCGCGGCTTGAGAGGCCGTACTCTTCATGGTTGAAAGAGTTAGGAGAAATAAGAGTTGGCATTACAGTACCACCGATTGCGAGAGGAGAACTCCAACCGCGCTCGTTGTTATTGTCATCGTAATTGATCTCCCAGATGCTCTCCTTGCTCCACTCGCCGCTCTCTTTCCAGATATCAGCGTAATCAGCGAGGAGTTCGTAGTTAGAATCAGCAACGATCTTCTCCATATACTCGAGAGCCTTAGCGTAGCGAGACTCATCATTCTGGTACATTACCATTTCAGCGTACAACATATAAGCCATAGCCTGTGAAGCACGACCGCAGTTCTTGTCGTCCCAACGCATTGGGAGAACATTGCTAGCGATAACCTCCTCGAGCTCCTTGATAACATTAGCGTATACCTCATCAGCAGAAATCTGTGGAGCTGTGTAAGGTGAGCTAAGGTTTACGAGATAGAAAGGAATGTTACCGAAGTAGTGCCAGAGCATATTATAATAGTATACGCGAAGTGTACGAGCCTGCATGATAGTAGAAGCCTTAGCGTCAGAAGTCATATCTGTTGCCCAGTCTACATAACGGAGGACATCATTACAACGCTTGATACCCGAGTAGTCTACAGTCCAGAGAGACTGGAGAGTATTGTTAGCGTCGGCGCTATAGTTAGACAAAAGGTGCCAGTTAAGCATATCCGAAGCGTTAGAACCGCCTACCCAGAAGTTATCACCCATGATCTCAGCGTCGATATTGAGAGCGTTGTACTGATCCAATCCCCAGTCAGGCCAGTGGAGAGGGTCGTAAGCTGCAGTAAGAGCCTCATCGATGTGAGCTGCAGTGGTATAGTAATCCTCGAGGTTCTCACCTGTATTATTTGTCACCTCCAAGAACTCATCTGAGCAAGAGGCCAATGCCATTGCTGCGATGCAGCCGAGGGCTATATTGTTAAATTTTGCCATTGTTTTACAGTATTAAGTTGATTAGAGTGTAAGGTTAAGGCCTACAGTGAATGTACGAGCCTGAGGATATACACCACGGTCAACACCGAGAGATGTAGCACCTGAAGAGATTTCAGGATCGAAGCCCCAGTACTTAGTCCAAGTCATAAGATTCTCACCCATTACGTAGATGCGGAGGCGATCGACATGGATCTTGCTTGTGATATCCTTTGGAAGAGTGTAACCGAGGGAAACATTCTTAAGACGGAGGTAAGAACCATCACATACGTAGAGGTCAGACATCTGCCAGTTCTTCTCATCACCGAGGCGGAGGATAGGATACTTATTGCTTGTGCCCTCACCTGTCCAACGATCCAACATCCAAGTTGGGAAGTTACCAGAGTAAACATCTGTACGATAAGTTGCATCAAATACGTCTGCACCCTGAACACCCTGGAAGAATACGTTGAGATCCAAGCCCTTCCAATCAGCGTTGAAGTTAAGACCGAAAGTCCAGTCAGGAGTACCGTTACCGATATCTGTACGGTCGTCAGCAGTAATCTGGCCATCACCGTTAACATCTACGAAGCGAACGTCACCAGGTGCAGCGTCAGGCATGATGAGGCTACCATCAGCATTCTTGTAAGCCTGAACCTCTGCTACGTTCTGGAATACGCCATTTGTCTTGTAACCGAAGAAGTATGGGAAAGGCTTGCCATTTGAACCACGTGTACCACCACCTGAGATACCTTGAACACCATCGAGGTCGAGGTAACCTGTATCATTACCGAGATTAGTAAGTTCGTTCTTGAGGTAAGTAGCGTTACCCTTTACAGAGAAGTGAGCATCAGAAACGTTCCACTTGTAACCAAGTTCGAACTCGAAACCGCTGTTCTCCATATCACCAACGTTACCGATAGGCTTTGTCTCACCAACGTAAGAAGGGATAGGCATTGTCATCAACATACCGTTAGTCTTCTTGATGTAGTAATCAGCGCTGAAAGTAAGAGCATTGCTGAAGAAACCGAAATCGAGACCTACGTTAAACTGCTCTGACTCCTCCCACTTAAGATCTGGGTTAGCCAAGCCGTTAGACTTAGAACCGTTGAACTTAACAGCGTTCTTACCGAAGAGAGCGTTATTGCCCATAGAAGTCATTGTTGTGTAACGGAAATCACCGATATTATCGTTACCGTTCTTACCCCAGCTAGCACGGAGCTTAAGGTTGCCGAGGATATCACGAGCAGACTCCATGAAGTTTTCATTCAAGATATTCCAACCTGCAGATACAGATGGGAACACACCATATCGGTTATTTGTACCGAAGCGGCTAGAACCATCTCGACGTACAGTAGCCTGGAACATATACTTCTCTGCGAAGTTGTAGCTGAGACGAGCGAAGAGAGAACTCATGCGGTGCTCAGTGTTCTTACCACCCCATACAGAGTGTTGAACTGTGGCGCCTGTTACCTTCTCAGGATCGTTAGGATCGTAAGAGAGCTCGTAGTTACCTGTTGCGTAGTCGATAGAAGGCTTGTCTACATTAACAAGGTTCCAACGGCTACCGCCTAAATAATCACTCTTATTCTTGAAAGCAGACTGACCGAGGACTACGTTGAACGAGTGGTCACCGATAGTCTTGTCGTATGAGAGAGTATTTTCAACCTGCCATACAACACCCTGCTGCTTGTTAGCTGAAGCCTGCGTATGCTCCTGACGGTTGTTACCAGAGAGGAGGTACTTGCTCCTTACTGCTGACTCAGAACCCCAGAATGACATATCTGCGCTATAAGAAGCATGATACTTGAGGTTATCCCACAACTGGAGGTCGAGAGCGAAATAAGGTACAAACTTATGTGACCAGTTATTTGATGGAGGAATAGAAAGGATTGCCAATGGGTTGTTCATCTCCTGATAAGAACCGAAGTAACCAGGAACAGTGTAAGGATTACCATTAGCATCTGTGAAGAGATCATAACCCTCATAATTCTTCTTCATCTTAGCGGCTGTTTCACCCTTAGCAACGACTGGAAGAACTGGAGCCATATAAAGGGCAGAACCGAGAACAGAACCATACTCAGAGTTCTCACCGATACCATTGCTCTTTATACGAGTATAAGCGAGGTTAACTGTTACATCAACCTTATTAAGGAAGTTACGCTCAGCAGAATCGTCGAGAATATTGTAGAGAGTATTACTACGCAATGTGAGACGATTGTAGTTAGACTGACCATAGTTACCACCTACGATACCCTCCTGATCATAATAACCGAGAGAGAGGTAGTAGTTAACCTTATCAGATGCGCCAGCGATAGAGAAATCGTGATTTACAACTGGAGCGTTGTCATTAAATACAAGATCCTGCCAATCAGTACCCTTACCTACGATAGCTTCGCCGTTAATATCCTTAAGGTTATAAGGATCATCGAAGATAGGCTTCTCACCGCCATTGATATACATTTCATTTTGGAGGATAGCGTAATCAGTAGCAGATGTAACATCACGTCTACGAGCTGCAGACTGCCAACCATAAGAGAAGTTGTAGTTGATGTTAGTTCTACCCTGCTTACCCTTCTTAGTTGTTACCATGATAACGCCGTTTGCAGCACGAGCACCATAGATAGCACCAGAAGCAGCATCCTTGAGGACCTCGATAGACTCGATATCCGATGGGTTAACGAAGTCGAGGCCACCCTCGATTGGCATACCATCTACGATATAAAGAGGATCAGAGTTGTTGATAGTACCATTACCACGGATACGAACTTTAGGAGAAGAACCTGGCTGACCAGAAGCAGATGTTACGTTAACACCAGCAGCGAGACCCTTAAGAGCGTTCTCCATACGTACTGGAGCCTTGCCGTTCATATCTTCTGAAGAAACCTTTGCGATAGAAGCTGTAACGACTGACTTTTTCTGAACGCCGTAACCTACAACTACCAACTCGTCCAACTCAGTGAAAGAATCCGAGAGAGTAAAGTTGAGAACTGACTGACCATTAACAGGAGTCAATACCTCATCATAACCGATAAATGATACCCTAATTACGGCATCTGGAGCTGCATTGATAGTATAGTTACCATCAAAATCAGTTACAGTACCAGTAGTAGTACCATTAATAACGACAGCGGCACCTATTACAGGTTCACCTTTACCATCCAGCACGCGACCCGTAATCTGTTGTGTAGCGTTCTGTGCATTTGCGCCTAGAACGAATACACAAAAGAGAGCCGAGGTCAAGAGCTTTTTGAAATTAATCTTGTTCATACTCATTTGTTAGATGTTCTTGATTCGTAAAATCTTTTCATAACATGTGTGCATCGAAATTCGATATGGCAAAGATGAAGAGATGTTAATATGATGGCAAATATTTTATTATTCATTAATACGTCAGGGGTGAAATACAGACACGTCAAGCACACGTCACAACCCTTTATAAATTTGACATTCAAGCATATAACAATACGTCAAGTCACATTCCAGCCTCTTCCAGAGGCCTAGAAAAAAGCACAAAAAGTGGGAAAAAGAGAGTATCTTTGTGCATTGAAAAGATGAATATGAAGAAAGACATCATAGAATTATCCGATCATTTTGACTACAAACGCCTACTGAGGTTCACAGGTCCGAGCATTACGATGATGCTATTTCTATCAGTCTACGGCGTTGTAGATGGACTGATGGTATCGAACTACGTTGGGACAGTACCATTTGCGGCATTGAATCTGATATGGCCATACGTAGCCATCATTGGTGCATTAGGGCATATGTTCGGCACAGGAGGCAGTGCTTTGGTAGCAAAGATTATGGGAGAAGGAGACCTGAAGAAAGCCAGAGGGATATTCTCATTCCTTGTCTACACTACCCTAGTGGTATCCATAGCAGGAGGAATATTAGGATTGGTATTCGTGAGACCAGTGGCAATATTTCTTGGTGCAGAAGGAGAGATGATAGAAGAGTGCGTGACATACGCCTCGATACTACTCTATCTGCTACCTACATATATGTTTCAGGTATTCTTTCAGTCGTTCCTTGTCACAGCAGAGAAGCCAAAATGGGGTATGTGGATTACGATATTAGCAGGAGTGACCAACGCCGTATTAGATTATGTATTCATTGCATTATTCGGGTGGGGACTAGCAGGTGCTGCATGGGCCAGTGGAGCAGGAATGGTAATAGCGAGCGTGATACCATTCATGTACTTTATCGGAGTTAGACGAAAGACAGCAAGACCAAAGCTATACTTAGGCAAACCATACATAGACATTAATGCGCTATGGAAAGTATGTTCGAACGGCGTATCAGAATTCATTATGAACATATCAATATCCATAGTAAGCATGGTGTATATGTACCAGCTGATACGCTGGAGCGGAGAAAACGGAGTTTCGGCATACGGCATACTGATGTACTTCGCCTTTATATTCTGCTCATTCTTCATTGGATACAGCCTCAGCATGGTACCAGTGATAGGATACCACTATGGCGCCAAGAATACAGAAGAGCTAAAAAGCATATTCAGGAAGAGCATAAAACTGATATTGACAATCAGCATAGTAGTTGTGATACTAGCGCAGATATTTGCGGAAGAACTCGCATATATATTTGTCGGCTATGACCCAGAGCTACATAAGCTGACAACCCATGCGTTGAGAATATACATGCTATTTCTGCTTGTGGCAGGAGTGAACAACTTCTCGTCTGCACTATTCACGGCGCTCAATAACGGTCCCATCTCGGCACTGATAGCCATGAGCAGGACCGTGATATTTGAAGCAGGAAGCGTGATGATACTACCACTAATATTCGGGATGGAAGGAATATGGTGGTCGGTAGTAGTCGGAGAATCTATAGCATGCTGTCTTGCGATAATACTATTAAGGATATACAAAGACAAATACCAATATATATAAGATGGAAGGAAACAATATACAGCTCAACGAGCACAACAAAGCAGAAGAGCCAAGAATGCACACCTCAGAGCACATAGTCAATGGACTAATGAGCAAGAAATACGGATGTGGACGAGCTTTTTCGGCACACATAGAGAAAAAGAAATCCAAATTAGACTTTCATCTGAATCACGAACTGACGCCAGAAGAGATAGCCGCCATAGAAGCAGAAGTAAACGACGTCATCAAGCGAGACCTAGAAGTGTGGACCGAATATGTAAAGAAAGAAGATATGGTGGGAAGATTTGACCTTACCAGACTACCTGACGACGCATCGGAGACAGTGAGGATAGTACATGTGGGAGATTATGACGAATGTCTGTGTATAGGCACACATGTTGCGAGGACATCAGAGATTGGAGAATTCCGCATCAGCAGCAGCAGTTGGAAAGAGGGAGTACAGAGGATAGTATTCAAGCTATAGGCATATAGACAAGAGAGCAAAAGACCTTTGCAAGAACAGTCGCTAGTCACGGTCTAGTATAAGAGAAGTATAAGGTTGCTCGCAGTTTTTATATTTCAAGACAGGCAAAAAGAAAGAGGTTGCGCCCAAACGACGCAACCTCTTTTTATTGATTAACTACGATCTTACTTAGCTATGTCGATATTCTCGCCCTTGAGGCCGATGAAAGCGTTAGCATCGAGACCACCATCCTTGTGACCGATGAGCCACTTATTCTTAGCAGTGATGAGCTTATCCTCGCCTGGCTTGTGAGCCTCGTCGAGAGGATAGTTTGTACCTGCAGGGAGAACGATACCTACGCGGAAGCCCTCTGGAGACAAAGAGCATGGTGCATAGTGGAGAGTAGTAGCATAGATCTCTGCAGCCTGACCAGCAGGAAGGAGGAATGCCTCAACCTTTGCTGTATCATAAGTGAAGTCGTCTGCAATATCCTGCTGCATACCTACGAGGAGGACAGCATCAGTAGCTGCAACGTTGATCTCAGAGTTTCTGTGATACTCGAGAGCGTTCAACTTAGTATTGTGGCCATTGCAGTAACCAACCTCGATAGGCAACTCACCGAAAGTGATAGTCTTAAGCTGCTTAGCAGTAGCGGTAGCCTCCAAAGCAGGAACAGAAGGCTCATAGCCTACGCCCTCTGGAAGTGGAGTCTTTGTCTTAAGAGCCTCAATGAGTTCTGTAAAATCTACGTTAGTTACGAGACGACCGTATTTTCTGAATGCGGGATCTGTGATCTTCTTGATTTCCATTGTATTGTTTGTTTAATTAGTCTACCTCCTACGAAGGCATTAGTTATGTTGATTATACTATTTATTGTGTCCTAACTGAAAACACATACGGTTTCGACTTGTAAATATAGATTAATCTAACGATATGACAATCTATAAGATGCATTTTTCTTCCTTTTAATCACGGCAAGGGCAATAAAATCAAAATCAGGACACAGTTTCGGCAAGATGATTATGTAGTCCGAGCGTTCGGGCTATATTCGGAGAAGACCCTGTCTACTCCCTGTCTACACTCGGGGAAATCCCTTGTTCATCGTAAATTTTCATTTTGCATCAGTCGAGGCGAATATAGAGAAAGGCCCATCAGCTGTCGGAAGAAGGCATAAAATGCCCTTCTGAAAGCATTTCAGAAGGGCACTCATCAAAAAACAATATGGAACCTAATTATCGTCTTAGTTAAGATCGAAACGCCACATCTCCACGGTATAAGCAGGGACAGTTGAAGACAAAGCCTTCTTGCCAGACATCGACTTAACCTCCTCCTTTACAGGGAGAACGCGAGTTGGGTTATCGAGAGTATTATCAGCATCAAGTTCGTCGCACTGGATACGAGTACGGCTAGCCTTAGCGATAACCTGACCATCTGCGAGGCCATCGAGAGCAACAGACACGTTATGAGCCTGAGAATCAGTATTAATCACCTTAACAATATAGACACCCTCAGAAGCCTCATAAACTGCAGAAGCGAAGAGACCATTCTGGCCATCGTTACCTGCTGCTGGTTTACCATCGAGCATCATAGACAAAGTATGAGAACCCTTATTCTGAGCGAAGAGCTGCTGAACATAGTAGCTACAAGTGCGAACAGAGCGAGTATTATCGTACCAGATCATATCTGGGCGCCACTGCCAGCCCTCAACGTGAGCGAAGAGAGGAGCGTAGGTAGCCATGTGAACCACATCAGCATTACGCTCGATACCAGTCATGAATGCAGCCTCGAGGAGAGAAGCGTGGAAATGGTTCCACTTCTTACCTTTACCATGGCAAGCATACTCACCAGCGAATACCTTTGGTCCGTTACGGTCGTAAGAATCATATCGATTACCCTGAGAGAGGAACCAGTCCTCTGGACGATAGAAATGCTCATCGACCAAATCGGCACCGAGGCGCTTCATTTCAGGCCAGAGGTACTCGAACTGCTTACCCTCAGAATCAGGGCCAGAAGTACCTACGAGCTTGATATTAGGATATTTCTCACGAACAGCATCTACGAAAGGAGCGAGGTGCTCAGGATACTCTGGCCCCCACTGTTCGTTACCGATAGCAAGGAACTTAAGGTTGAAAGGCTCCTCGTGACCCATTTCGGCACGGAGCTTACCCCACTTAGAAGAGACAGGACCATTAGCGAACTCGATAAGATCGAGAGCATCCTGGATATAAGGCTGAAGTTCCTTAACAGGGACGTGAGCCTTCTGGCTCTCATTCTGGAACTGGCAAGCCAGGCCTACGCTGATTACAGGAAGAGGCTCAGCACCAATCTCCTCAGAAAGGAGGAAAAACTCATAGAAGCCGAGGCCATAAGACTGATAATAATCAGGATAGAAACGATGAGGGAAAGTATAGTGCCAACGGTTCTCATTCAATGGGCGGTTCTCCACCTGACCCACAGAATTCTTCCATTGGTAGCGGCTCTCGAGGTCTGTACCCTCTACGATACAACCACCAGGGAATCGGAATACGCCAGGGTGGATATCAGCGAGAGCCTGAACGAGATCCTTACGGAGACCATTCTCGCGACCCTTCCATGTATCTACAGGGAAGAGAGAGACATGCTCAAGATCTACGCTAGCAGGAGAATCGAGGAACACACGGAGGAGGCCACGCTGCACATCCATAGTAGACTTAAGGACTACAGTATATTTCTTCCACTCCTTAGAATTGACATCAATATCAGCTGCGACATTAACATGAGTCTCGCCCATAGAAGCAGGGTCTACGAGTTCGACACGAATCTTAGAAGCATTAGCAGAAGCCTGACGAGCCCAGACAGAGAAGCGGTACTCAGCACCATTCTGAGTTGACACGCCGAAGAAGCCCTCATTCTCGATACCAGTACGCTTATGAGCATGACCTGGGTCAGCAAGGCGTACATAATGAGGGTTACGCGAGAAAGGAGCGCCATCAGTACGTACCTCGACCTTACCATAAGTCTTCCAACCCATAAGAGCCTGAGGAAACTCAAAAGAACGGTTCTTCACCTTTTCTGCATAGAGACCGCCATCGGCACCATAGTTGATATCCTCAAAGAAGAGGCCATACATTGTACTTTGGATCTCAGCGCCCTTATGAAGAACGTCGAGAGAGAAATTATTCTGGTCTGTAGCTGTCACTCCCTCGTTGCTCACCGCACATGAGCAAGCCAAAGAAGCAACTGCCAAGGCCGATACGATATTCTTGTATAACATAGTATAAAATTATTTTACAGCAACAGTAACTACAGATTTAGCTGGCATTGATATTGTGAGAATACCATCCTTGAGCTTACACTTCTTAGAGCCATCAGCAAGCTGAATCTTATTTGGGTTATCAAAAGAATTGAAATCACCGATCTTATCAGAAGTAAGCAATTGAACGTTCTGAATACCCTTAACCTTAGTGCCACGGATATCAACAGACACCTCCACTGACTTATTGAGGTCGAGGTTAGCCACAGAAACATGGATTACGCCATCCTTATCCACCGATGCAGAAGCATTAATCTGATCCATTTCGAACTCATCCACCTTATACTTCTCACTGCGGACAGTAGAAGGGAGGAGAGTTGCATCCTGGTGAATCTTATACATATCAAAAATATGATAAGTAGGAGTAAGAAGCATCTTATCACCATCAGTAAAGATTACAGCCTGGAGGACATTGATAATCTGTGCGATGTTAGCCATTCGGACGCGATCAGCATGTTTATGGAAGATATTAAGAGTAGATGCAGCGATAAGAGCGTCACGCATAGTATTCTGCTGGAAAAGGAAACCTGGGTTAGTACCTGGCTCTACGTCGTACCATGAACCCCACTCGTCGACAACGAGAGCGACACGTTTCTCAGGATCATACTTAGTCATGATAGCATCGTGACGAGTAACGAGTTCGTCCATATAGAGGCAACGCTTCATTGTCTCGGCATATTGACGGGTAGAGAACTGAGTAGCAGAACCCTTATTATCCCAACCACCAGGATGAGTATAATAGTGGAGAGAGAGACCCCACATCATAGAAGCAGGAACCTTCTGCATGATAACCTCAGTCCAACGGTAGTCGTCGACATTAGCGCCGCCAGCCACCTTAAGCAACTGATTATTACCATAATTACGACAGAAAGTCTGATAGCGGCGATAGTTATCGGCATAAGCCTCAGGAGTCATATTACCGCCACAACCCCAGCTCTCGTTACCTACGGCGAGGAACTGCACCTTCCAAGGCTTCTCACGACCATTCTCAGAACGGAGTTTAGACATTGGGCTCTCGCCATCGAAAGTCATATATTCCACCCACTTAGACATCTCCTCCACTGTACCTGAGCCTACATTGCCACAGATATAAGGTTCTGTACCAATAAGTTCGCACATATCAAGGAAATCGTGAGTACCAAAAGAGTTATCCTCAGTCACGCCACCCCAGTGAGTATTGATCATCTTAGGGCGATCAGCCTTAGGGCCGATACCATCACGCCAGTGATATTCATCGGCGAAACAGCCACCTGGCCAGCGGAGGTTAGGAATCTGTATATTCTTAAGAGCCTCGACTACATCATTACGTACACCCTTAGTATTAGGAATAGGAGAATTCTCACCTACATAAAAGCCACCATAAATACAATGACCAAGGTGCTCTGAAAAATGACCATAGATATGGCGAGAAATCTGCACTTCGCCCTGATCAGCATCAACAATAATAGAAGCCTTACTTTGTGCATAGACTGCCGCACATACTCCCAGCGAGAGCATAATGACAGAGAGACCTCTGTGGAGAATATTCTTCATAAAATATTGCGTATTAAGTTTATTTCACTATTCACGGCAAAAGCAGATACACTTTTGCACATTTGTTCAATGCAAAGTTATCATTTGTTAACAGAGCGAGAGGTGAAAAAATAGTTTTAAGGGGGGTAAAAAATAAAAAGTGCCCTTTCTCCGGTGGAGAAAAGAGCACTATTATTGGAATAAAAGATAATTACCTTACTTAATTACCATGCGAACATTGGTCGAGGAGACATCATCTCGTTAACCTCAGCGCGAACAGAAGCGATTACCTTCTCGTTCTCTGGATCTGCGAGGACGCGGTCGATCATGTTTACGATGATATCCATATCAGACTCAACGAGACCACGAGTTGTGATAGCAGGAGTACCGAGACGGAGGCCTGAAGTCTGGAATGCAGAACGAGTATCGAAAGGAACGAGGTTCATGTTGACTGTGATATCAGCAGCAACGAGAGCCTTCTCAGCCACCTTACCTGTGAGATCCTTATACTTAGGACGGAGGTCGATGAGCATAGAGTGGTTATCAGTACCACCTGATACTACGAAGAATCCCTTATCCATCATACCCTTAGCGAGGGCAGCAGCATTCTTTTTAACCTGAGTCTGGTAAGTCTTGAACTCTGGAGTGAGAGCCTCGCCGAATGCTACAGCCTTAGCAGCGATAACATGCTCGAGAGGACCACCCTGCTGACCAGGGAATACGGCAGAGTTGATCAAAGAGCCCATAGAACGGATTTCGCCCTTCTTAGTTGTCTTACCCCAAGGGTTAGGGAAATCCTTACCGAGGATAATGACGCCACCACGAGGACCACGGAGAGTCTTGTGAGTAGTAGAAGTCACGATATCTGCATACTTAACAGGGTTATCGAGGAGACCAGCAGCGATGAGACCAGCTGGGTGAGCCATATCGATCATGAGGAGAGCGCCACAAGCATCAGCGATTTCGCGCATACGCTTGTAATCCCACTCGCGGCTATAAGCAGAACCGCCACCGATGATCAATTTTGGTTTTTCGCGCATAGCAACCTCCTCCATCTCGTCATAATCGACGCGACCTGTCTCCTGCTTGAGGTGATAAGCGCATGGAGTATAGAGAAGGCCAGAAGTATTAACGCCCGAACCGTGAGAAAGGTGACCACCGTGAGCCAAGTCGAGGCCCATGAACTTATCGCCAGGGTTCAATACTGCCAAAAGAACAGCAGCATTAGCCTGAGCACCAGAGTGAGGCTGTACGTTAGCAAACTCAGCGCCATAGATCTGCTTAAGACGTTCGATAGCGATAGTCTCAACCTCGTCTACCACCTCGCAACCGCCGTAGTGACGCTTGCCAGGGTAACCCTCGGCATACTTATTGGTAAGGCAAGAGCCCATAGCCTGCATTACCTGGTCGCTCACGAAGTTCTCAGAAGCGATCATCTCGATGCCACGCTTCTGGCGGTTGTGCTCCTTTTCGATGAGCTCGAAGATTGTATTATCTCTGTTCATATTTGGAATATGTGTAAGTGTATGTATTATTTTTATTGTATTGCCTTTTGTGCCTTGAGGACCTCGATAAGTTCGATATCGAATACGAGAGGAGAATTAGGGCCAATCTTAGGACCCTGACCACGCTCGCCATAAGCAAGTTCAGAAGGGATATATACAGTCCACTTATCGCCCTCCTTCATAAGTTGGAGGATTTCAGTCCAGCCCTTGATTACGCCGTCCAATGGGAATACAGCTGGCTGATTGCGCTCGTAGGAAGAATCGAAGATCTGACCCTCGAGGTTACGGCCCTCATAGTGACACTTAACTCGATCTACAGAACCCTCAGCTACTACAGGAGAAGCGCCATTACCAGAAGTAACGACCTTATACTTAAGGCCATTAGGAAGAACAACTACACCCTCAACTGGCTCCTCAGAGAGGAAAATCTTATCAGCCTCGCGATATTCAGCCTCCTTAGCGGCTCTTTTAGCCTCCTTAGCCTTACGCATCTCAGACTGCATCTTCTGGCATACTGCATTAGCCTCAGACTCTGACAATTGAGTCTTTTCGCCATAGATATACTTATGAGCGAAGCCATGACGGAATGCGGTTTCGTTGAGATCAGCATCGCCAATAAGCTGTTCCTTAACGCTAGTTACGAAATCATCGTGCAAAGTACCATTCAGGATAACCTTAGCCAAAGCGACAGAATCAGTTCCGATGAAAGGGACACGATTCAACATCTGGCGAAGATTTGCGCCACTGAAAGCGCCGAGAGCGTAGCTGACGCTATCGATATTGTTCTTAAGTTCCACCTTACCATTGTAAGACTTTGAGCAAGACGTGCCCATGAGAGTAGCCATAGACACCAATGCTACAGCTGCAATCTTTACGAGTGTTTTCATTGTTTTATTTAGTTGAATCTTTGATTATTATTTGATTTCAAGAAGTTCCACCTCAAATATGAGAGCTGCGTAAGGAGGTATAGACTCACCTGCGCCACGAGCGCCATAAGCGAGGTTATAAGGGATGAAGAGCTTCCACTTAGAACCCACAGGCATAAGTTGGAGAGCCTCTACCCAACCAGCGATAACGCCATTGACTGGGAAAGCAGCTGGCTGACCGCGACGTACAGACGAATCGAATACAGTACCATTTACCAAAGTACCGTGGTAGTGGCAGAGGACAGTATCAGTAGCTTTAGGCTTAGGGCCATTACCAGCCTTCATGATCTCGTACTGAAGACCGCTAGGGAGCGTAACGACCTCCTTGCGAGTAGCATTAGCTGCGAGGAAAGCCTCGCCCTCAGACTTAGCAGCCTCAGCCATCTTCTCCTCGAGCTCGGTAAAGAACTTATTGAGAAGAGCGCCAGCCTCATTCTTAGCGATACGAGGTTCCTTACCCTCGATGATAGCCTGCAAGCCAGCAGCCACCTCAGCGTAATCCAAATTTTTTGCGCCACTCTGAAGGAGGTTAGCGCCGATGTTCATGCCAATGGCATAAGAGATATTCTTCATTGTATTGTAAAGTTTCTTTTTTCGTTATTATTTCTTCTATTCAAAACTCACTCTGGGTAGTCTCTGTATTAAGCGTGCTTATAGAGAGCGTTAAGAGAACTACTAGAGAAGCAGAATAGAAAGTTTTCTTACATATCACTCTCCTTAAGGCGCTCAGCGTTTTCGGCCACGATCAAGTGGTCTATACAATCCTGAATCTCGCCATCCATAAATGCGCCGAGGTTGTAGATAGTATAGTTGATACGGTGATCAGTGATACGACCCTGAGGATAGTTATATGTACGGATTTTAGCAGAACGGTCACCCGTTGATACCATAGTCTTACGTTTAGAAGCGATATCATCAATATATTTCTGATGCTCCTTATCGTAGATAAAGGTACGCAAACGGCTAAGAGCGCGCTCCTTATTCTTAGGTTGGTCACGAGTCTCGGTACACTCGATAAGAATCTCCTCAACCACGCCAGTGTTAGGGTTTTTCCAGTTATAACGGAGACGCACACCAGACTCAACCTTGTTAACGTTCTGACCACCAGCACCTGATGAACGGAAAGTATCCCATTTTATTTCGCCCTCGTTGATTTCCACATCGAAAGGCTCAGCCTCTGGGAGGACAGCCACCGAAGCGGCAGAAGTATGGACACGGCCCTGAGTTTCAGTAACTGGGACACGCTGAACGCGGTGAACACCCGACTCATATTTGAGAGTGCCATACACCTTCTCGCCCGTTACACTACAGATAATCTCCTTATATCCGCCAGCAGCGCCCTCTGACGCAGAGGATACTGTCAAGTGCCACCCCTTAGTTTCGCAGTATTTAGTATACATACGGAAGAGGTCGCCGGCGAAAAGCGCAGCCTCATCGCCACCTGTACCGCCGCGGATTTCGAGAATAGCATTTCTATCATCCTGAGGATCAGCAGGAACGAGGAGCAACTTTATCTCCTCCTCCAGTTCTGGAATACGCTTTTCACAAGCATTAGCCTCCTCGCGAGCCATCTCCTTCATATCAGGGTCAGACTCATTAGCCAAAATATCCTTTGCCTCCTCGAGGCCATTGAGAGTATCGACGTACTCCTGACGAACCTTAAGGATAGAATCCAAGTCCTTATATTCTTTGGTAAGTTTACGGAAACGAGCCTGGTCGGCAATCACGCCCGGGTCGGTAATCAAAGTTGACACCTCCTCGAAACGCGACATAAGGCCATCGAGACGTTCCAGAATTGTAGTATTACTTGCCATTTATATTGTTATATCTATGAAATTTTAACCATTGTACTGGAATTCGCCATTCTCAGTCTTGAGGACAACCTCCTTGCCACCCTCCTTAGCCTCTACGCGGCCGACAATCTGAGCGTCGATACCAAAAGACTTAGAGATAGCGATAACCTCCTCAGCATGTTCAGGTGCAATATAGACCTCCATACGATGACCCATATTGAATACCTTGTACATCTCCTTCCAATCAGTACCCGACTGCTCGTGGATAGTACGGAAAAGTGGAGGAATAGGGAAGAGATTATCCTTAACGATGCGGATACCGTCGCCGATAAAATGGAGAATCTTGGTCTGAGCACCACCAGAGCAGTGAACCATACCATGAATCTGAGGACGGAGAGCATCGAGGAGCTTCTTGATTACAGGCGCGTAGGTACGAGTAGGAGACAATACCAACTTACCTGCATTAAGAGGAGAGCCCTCTACATTATCTGTAAGGCGAAGAGCGCCTGAATATACCAAATCATAAGGTACACCATGGTCGAACGACTCTGGGTACTTCTCTGCCAAATACTTAGCAAAGACATCATGGCGGGCAGAAGTAAGGCCATTAGAACCCATACCACCATTGTACTCCTTCTCGTAAGTTGCCTTACCAGATGAAGACATACCTACGATGACGTCGCCAGGGCGGATATTGCCATTATCTATAACATCCGAGCGCTTCATACGGCAAGTCACGGTAGAATCTACGATGATAGTACGTACGAGGTCGCCCACGTCGGCAGTCTCACCACCAGTTGCGTAAACGCCCACACCCATCTCGCGAAGTTCAGCCAAAAGTTCGTCGGTACCATTGATAATAGCCGAGATAACCTCACCAGGGATGAGGAGCTTGTTACGGCCGATAGTTGAAGAAACGAGGATATTATCTACGGCGCCCACACAGAGGAGGTCGTCAATATTCATTATGAGAGCATCCTGAGCGATGCCCTTCCATACGCTGAGGTCGCCTGTCTCCTTCCAATAGAGATACGCCAAGCTAGACTTAGTTCCAGCGCCATCGGCGTGCATGATGTTGCAATATTGCTCGTCACCACCCAAGATATCAGGGATGATTTTGCAGAATGCCTTTGGGAATATACCCTTATCGATGTTCTTTATAGCGTTGTGAACATCCTCCTTCGAAGCGCTGACGCCTCTTGCTATATATCTTTCGTCTTGCATATATATAGGTGTATGTCTATTGATTTCTTAGAATTCGCTAGTAAAATGGAAACGCACGTCCTTGAAGCCCTCCTGAGCCATCTGGAGCATATAGTTAGACTCTGCGAGGAACACATCTCTACCCCACTTATCCTTGGCCATGTACTGGACCTTACGTTTCTTGAACTCATCGAGCTGAGCCGCATTATCACTCTCGATCCAGCAAGCCTTGTAGAGGCTGATTCCCTCGTAGCGACAGGCAGCCTGATACTCATGGAGGAGTCGGTATTGGATAACCTCGAACTGGAGAGCACCTACAGTACCGATAATCTTACGGCCATTAAACTGATGGACAAACAACTGAGCTACGCCCTCGTCCATAAGCTGGTCGATACCCTTAGCGAGCTGCTTGGCTTTCATAGGGTCATCATTCTCGATATAACGGAAAAGCTCTGGAGAGAAACTTGGGATTCCCTTGAAGACCAACTTCTCGCCCTCTGAGAGCGAGTCGCCAATCTTGAAGTTACCCGAATCAGGGATACCCACGATGTCGCCAGGATAAGCCTCATCTATGACACTCTTCTTATCGGCCATGAAGGCTGTTGGACTCGAGAACTTGAGGTCCTTACCCAGCTGAACATGACGATATGCCTTATTACGCTCGAACTTACCACTGCAGACCTTCACGAAAGCGATACGGTTACGGTGGTTAGGGTCCATATTGGCGTGAATCTTGAATACGAAACCAGAGAACTTCTCCTCCTCTGGATGAACAATTCGAGTTTCAGTCTGCGAAGTTCCTGGCTGAGGAGCAATGCGCAAGAAACAGTGGAGCAACTCACGTACACCGAAATTGTTCAACGCAGAACCGAAGAATACTGGAGCTACCTCACCTCGGAGATATGCCTCCTTGTCGAAATCTGTATAAACGCCGGCAACGAGTTCCAACTCCTCGCGAAGATGCTCTGCAGCACGTTCACCCACCATAGCATCGAGTTGTGGGTCAGCCACATCAGCGATAGCTATACCCTCCTGAACCGTCTGCTTAGATGCCTCATAGAGATAGAGGCTGTTCTCAAAGAGATTGTATACACCCTTGAAAGTCTCGCCATTACCGATAGGCCAGCTAAGAGGGCGAACACCGATATGGAGTTCCTTTTCCAACTCATCAAGAAGGTCAAATGGATCACCACAAGGACGGTCCATCTTATTGATGAATATCATCACAGGAGTATTGCGCATACGGCAGACCTCCATGAGCTTACGAGTCTGTGTCTCTACACCCTTTGCGGCATCGACTACAATAATAACGCTGTCTACAGCGGTGAGGGTACGGAATGTATCCTCGGCAAAGTCCTGGTGACCTGGAGTATCGAGAATGTTGACCTTATAGCCATCATACTCAAAACCCATCACGGAAGTCGCAACAGAGATACCTCTCTGCTTCTCAATCTCCATGAAGTCCGACGTTGCAGTCTTCTTAATCTTATTGCTCTTTACAGCACCAGCCACGTGAATAGCCCCACCGAAGAGGAGCAGTTTCTCGGTCAATGTTGTCTTACCGGCATCAGGGTGACTGATGATGGCGAATGTGCGCCTGCGTTGAATTTCGTCTATTAGCATAAATCTTTCGTTATACCGCACTAGCTATTGAACTACGCACAGCCTCTATCAGGTCATCGCGTCGTTCCTCGTACTCTGTTATATCTATTGGTTTATGTATTGTCATTGTCACTTTGCCAGGCTTGAGCGAGGCAAGATTCTTACCCATTACCTTATAAGTATCCTTGATAGACACTGGGAGGATAGGGAGTTGGAGGTCCATAGCCATCTTGAATGCACCATGCTTGAAAGGACCCATCTCTGGCTTACCGCTGCGGGTACCCTCAGGGAAAATAACTACCGATGTGCCACCTGTAAGAATATTTTTGGCGCGTTGGATACTATCGTATGCTGCACGGCGTGAAGAACGTTCGATGAAGATATGTCCCATGTGCTTACAAGCGAATCCGAGTACGGGAGCCTTTCGGAGTTCCTGCTTGAGGATCCAACGGAAATTAATGCCGAGAGAACCATAAATTGCGAAAATATCATATGCCCCTTGGTGGTTGCAGGCAATGACATAAGACTGACCTGGCTTCACATTCTCCCTACCCACTACCTCAACAGGCATTGGTGTTATCCACTGCATAACTTTTGCCCACACCACTCCGCAGTAGTATGTAAGGCTAGGGTTGATAAAACCCAGTATGACAATGAATACGGTAGACACCACCGTAATGACAGCGAATACTGGCACTACAAATAGATATTTGTATATAGCGTACATTGAAATCCTATAACTATCTAAAATGCATTATATTTCAACTTGCAAAAGTAGTCAGAAAATACCTACAATGCAAACTCAATTTTAAGCGAATAAATTTGGATAAGAATAAACATAACGCTAATTTTGCGTTCCTATCCGTAACAGATAGGCATACACCTTGGGGTTGACATGGATTTGACAGCATTTGATGGGGGTATGTAAGCATGCAGAGCTGGTGGAACTACGGCTCTTAAATCTCGGGTTTCGAACTATAACTGGCGAAAACAATTACGCTCTCGCTGCCTAATCGAAGTACAGTAGATAGGTTTTATCTCGGCCTAAGAGGCTGAGACGAGACATCTCTCAAAAGCCGAATCCAGGAGGCGTTTGGTTCAGAGGTGCTGGAAATTCCGGGATGGTCACTGGTATGCTCCTTGCCTGTGATGAGATTTAAAGAGATAAGGGTGGTTTCGGGTGCCTTTACCCACAGCCATCACGAAAACCAAGAAAAGGCTAAGCATGTAGAAATCATATTCTTGCGATGTTTGGACCGGGGTTCGATCCCCCGCAGCTCCACGATTTAATGATGAATAGAAACCATAAACGAATTGTTGTTATCGTTTATGGTTTTTGTTGTTATGCAAATGTCAAAATCATTCATTATCTTTGCCTATACCAAATAAAAAAGCCATGTCGAAAGAAGAACTTCAATCATACAGATTAAACTCTATGGAGGAACCAACAGACGATATGCTCGAAGCAATAATGCTTGGAGTGCAAGAAGCTGCTCGACAATCAACCATAAGAGTCAAAGAAGAACTTTCCCGTAGGATGGAGGAGTTAAAACGACAAATCGAGGAACGTAGAAAAGAATAGACATGACCAATGAGCGTAAACCTGTCCTATGTGTTGTAGCCGGACCTAATGGTTCTGGCAAAACGTCTACGACAATTCAACTGCTTGCTAATGAATGGACGGAAAGTAGCCTATACATAAATCCCGACAACATTGCGCAAGAAATATTTGGCGATTGGAATTCCCAAAATGCAGTTTTAAAAGCTGCGCAATACGCTACAGAACTTAGGTATAAATGTCTGGAAGAGAAACGAGACTTTGTTTTTGAGACAGTGTTTTCATCTGACGAAAAATTAGAGTTCTTACGCAAGGCTCATGAATGCGGCTTCTTTATTCGTTTCTTTTTTGTATGCACAAATAGTCCAGAAATCAATGTAGCCAGAATAACCAAAAGATTCCTTGATGGAGGCCATGAAGTTCCCATATCAAAAATTATAAATCGCTATTACAAGTCGCTTTTAAATGCAGCTGATGCTATTAAATTTGTCGACAGAGCATATATTTACGACAACTCCATTGAAGATACTCTTCCTAGATTGCTATATCGCACTATTGATGGCAATGTAGCGAAAAGATATTTCCAAGAAGTTCCTGAGTGGGCGCAGAATTTAGCACATAGCAAGCTATAACAATGCATCGTAAATGATTTTCGAGTGCAAAGGTGGTACATTTATTACAACGAAGTATCTTTTATGAGCAATGGAATAATGTAATAAAACGTCCAATAGCAATGAACGAATTACAGGTCAATGAAAATCTGCTGCTTACAACGCTTAACCGTTCTACCTATAACGATTTTGACTGGTCAGACTTCTTTGCTATAAGTTTTTCTCACCACATAGAAATCCTGGAATTCTTACAAACTTAAGACTTTGATGAAGAACGATAATGAATGACATTAACCTAGAAATTCCATTCTTCGATTAAGACAGGCAAGAGTTCCTCTTGCGTATTATGCTCGGTTTCAATAAGACGACGTTGCTGTTGCAATGCTTCTATGACCTCAGATTTACAATTCGCCCTATCTGCTATCTCTATACTTACTAGTATAGACTCCAACGCCTCCGTTTTATTACCTTCAATTGCTAAGAAATAGGAATAATGAGCCCAATGAGTACATTGGTATGATACAGAACTGTATGCACAATTTTCATCATAGCTTACTTCATTAGCAGACAACAATGTGCTGCCGTACTTGAATTTGTAAAAAGAACTTGTGTTAACGAAAGACAATGCTATGCCACAAATCAGAATTATTATCAGTACACCATTTCTAATCTTATATAGACAACCCCTCTTGTAGTCATTATATAAATGCAACGCCCCGAGAAATATAGCAGCTTCAACAAGATACATATATGGCCAGAACATAAGTCGAGCAACCAAATACAGTATCAATACAGAACAACTTAAAGAATAGACTAACAACGGTCTAAATTCTCTAGAACGGATAGCATATATTACAGACAGCAATACTTGCAATAGAAACGAGGCAACAAACAAAAGGCCATTACCAGGAAGATGATTAATCATCATCAAAAAAGCGACAATGGAGAGAGCATACGAGAGTATAAGGGATACCTTCATGTTATTATAGTTTTGAACAAAAATAGTGATATTTAGCGGAAAATTACCAAACATATAACTGCCAAAGAATGACAAATGCTTGCAAATGCTATGACAGTTGAGCAGAAGTTTCTCTACGCCATCTGAAGAACATAATTATAGAATTCACGAGATATACACTCCACATAAGCAGTACGGCAATATTCTGTCCGCCATTGTACAAATCATACGCCCACATACCCACGGTCACAATGTTTATGAACATCCAGAGAAGCCATTGCTCCATGTACATCTTGATGGTAACTAGCATGGCAACAACAGAGACCACTGTAGATAGAGAGTCGACATAAGGCAACTTACCATTGAGATACTTTAGGAAGAGACCATAGAGGACAGTTGCGACAACTACTACTATGGCTACGATCCAGCGTTGTCTGGCAGACATACGTCTTTTCTTTACCTCGTGCGTGCTGAAATCCATGTTCTTATACCATTCATAGACACCATAGAACTCCAATGGGAAGAAATACAGGAGATTGAGCATTACCTCACCATAAAACATTGCCCCAAACGCTATATAGGCATATATCAGACGTTGAGCTGTACCAAACAGGTAGCAACTAAGTTTACCCTTGCCTGTGAGCACGACGCTTATTGCTCCGCAAGCGCCACAAACAAGTCGCAAAGGGGTGTTGCCTGCAATATAAGAAGGGATAACGATAGCGGCACAAGCGACAGCCATCCATATAATTTCCCAGCTCTTCCAGCCGGAGAACTCATTTTTTACTATATCTGAAAAACTCATTCTTTCGATGATTGGAGATGCAAAAGTAGAGCAGATAAATCGGAAAACAAAATCTGCAAAGAGGTGACAGCTATAAAGCATACCGAGATGTCACTAAAGAGGAGCCTCCGGTTCCATTTTTATATGGATTCATCATAGGCTATGGCTAATTCTACTTGGGGAGGGAGAATTTAAATGGTTATCGTGGCTTTGGGTAGGCGGTTAGGGAGATTGGCGGTACATATAGTGGATTTCGAAGGTTGTGGTGTCGTCATCGTTTAGGGTGATGAGTAATGACTGGGCTGTAGGGTGCTCAAGACAGTCTACTAGTATCAGTTCCGGGCCTGGATTGGCGGGCGTAAGAGATATTCGTCTGATACCATATTGCTGAGTATGGCCTACTATCTGTGTTATTTTCTGTTTGTTGAATGCGTATTGGCATAGAGTTTCGGGGCGAACCCATACAGGAGATTGGGCGGGCGAAATACCGTAGGAGTCGATATGCCTTGCATGATTCCTGAAACGGAACGAAGGCAACGACTCTTCTACCCTGCCATTGCACATATCGTAATACTGCTTGCAGAACAACTCATTGGCGAAGTCGGCCAGACGGCAAGCATCAGACGTTTCATCCAGCTTATATTCCGAGCGAATCTCCGACTCAACCCGTACCCAAGGGTCAGTAAAGCCAGCATGAGAGCATATAATACTCTCATTTATGGCATACGCTATTGAACTTTCGGACACAATTCCGCCAAGCAACTCCTTAATCTCATCCTTAGAGTCAACATCCATTCGAGAAGACTCCTCATGGTGAAAATAATGCAGATCGTGATTACCCATAAGCATTACTCCTCCATGTTCCCTGCAATATTCCTTTATCTCGAGGAAATTAGCCTTCATATCATCGAACGACATGAAGGAATACGGGTCGAAATAGTCGCCCAGAAAGATATTCGTTGCGTCATCTACAACAAGCATCCTCCATTTAGTACGGCCATGAATATCGCCTATAACGTTATATCTCTGCATATCGACTATAAAAGTAATACCATTTAGTCAAACTTCATAATTGCCAATAGGAACGAGATACGTCACAAGTCTAAGGCTAGACAGTTGCTAATATAAGAGAAGTCCCTGTTTGCTCGCAATTTTTTTAATGTGAATGGTAGGAATTAGGGTTGGGTGTATTATATTTGCAGTCGGATTTTTATCAATATAACTTTTAAGAGAAGTGGCAAGAGTCAGCATAGTACATAAGTGCATTACGATAGCGAGGAAGGCGGCCAGGAAAGATAGCAAAGCCAGGCTGACGGGGAAGAGCGTGTATATAAAGCGCTGTCCCAGTGGATATTTCTTGATAGGGGTAGAGGTGACAAAGAAGCAGAGAAACTGTAGAGATATGTTTGCCGATGCGCAGAAGCTAGCCTCATACGAGCTAAAGCAGTGGAACAAAAAGAGACATTGGGAGCGAGAAGCGCGGAGACACAAGATAAAAGGAGGGCACAGAGCAGCGGTATCCTATTTCTATGGCCTACTGAAAGAATATGGAATAGAACTTGAGGAAGTGTTGAGGAGAATGAGGCTTGGGCGACTGGGGAAGAAAAAAGAAGAGACGAGAGAGACGAACATACTGGGAGATAGCAAGTTGTGCGATACGAGAGAATGGAAAGAGATGGACAAGGCCTCGCCATTCTATTACAGGAAGTTCGGGGACGAAGAAGAATATTATGCGGCAATCCGGAAGATAGCCGCATAAGAGAGAATCAACGAGCCAACGACACACAAGCCTAAGATTCATCCATTTCAGGAGACTCTACATACTCAAGAATATCACCTGGCTGACAGTCCAGAGCCTTACATATAGCCTCAAGGGTACTGAAGCGTATTGCCTTTGCCTTACCAGTCTTAAGAACAGACAAGTTGACAGGGGTTATACCAATCCTTTCAGCCAATTCCTGTGACGACATCTTACGCTTAGCCATCATCACATCTACGTTAACTATAATACCCATAATCAACACCTTCCCTTAGATAGTCAATTCATTTTCTTCCTTAATAGTCTTAGCTCTCTTGATTATCAGAGATATGAGAATCAGAAATACACCTATAACAATAAGGAAAATGTCGGGTCTAACGTACCTTATGCTATGATAAGCAATCCTAAGACCAGAACTAGCCTCCGCGTAGCAGTCCAAAAACCATTCGATGAAGAATACACTTATCATCAAAGTTCCAGCCCACTTAAAGCAACCAGACATAGCATCTGAGAATACAGCACCATTCTTGATTTTGTCATGAAGCACAAACGCCAATATATAAATACTGATAGCCAGCGCCCATTCTAGAATATTGTGGAATTTGTCACAGAATATCAACACCTTGAATTCATCCACCTTACTCTCAGGAATATTAAGACACACCGTCTCCATCTCTATTTTGACAGGCTCCTTCACAGCACTTCCCTCCATTCTAGAGCGCAGTACCGGTGCATCAGGATTATAATCAGGAGTAAGAGTTACCAATAGGTCATACCCAGGCTCTTTATGTCGCTCCCAATTCTTTATATCCGAACTATCAGAGGCGCCCTCTTTAAGCACCCATTCACTATTCTGTTCGAAATACAACCCGTCATTATCAAAATCCTGGAAAGTCAACTGAGTGTTTTTTTCCACTATTCTAAGGTAATTACCCCATACAAACAATGCAAGAATAAAAACCACTACTCCGATTACAGATCTCTTGTTCATTTGTGTCTTTATTGTATTAGATTCAATATTTATCGTTTTTCGATATGCAAATGTATAACGCATCTTTGAATCCGCCAAATAAAAACAGTAATTATTTATCGTAAAACGATAAATAATTCATTCTTCACGAATAAGAGAAGCCAGTTCCTCTGCGCTTAAAGGTTTAATATCCAAACCCTTATACGATTTATATACTCTTTTGTGGTTACGCTTCAAACGACTGACAATCCTATCCAAAGACTGAGTGAAAGATATAGAAGCACCAGTGATCAGACCATTATTCTCCGTTCTCGAGACATGACTATTCAGCATAAAATTCTGGTTATCCAAAGCATCCATAGCTTTAGAAGAAGGACGTGACAGCGCATCATATTTAGAGTTAGCAAAAGCGACCTTAGCTATCTCTTCATTAACACGCATCTCCTCAATCATCTGCCTTGCCTCCCGCAACAAAAGATTCCTAGGCTTCACCACGACTTCCGAGAGAAACACCGTATCAGGAGACAATTTGACAGCCACTATACTCTGCACGAAAAAAGACTCCTTGACTTCCAACGCTACAGGGAAATAGCCGACATGAGTAAACACCAACGTATCCCCTACATTGGCAAAAGTTTCAATACGTCCGTTTCCATCAGCACTACACCCATATTGTCCCAGACGCAAAGTAGCATTCTCCAATGGCTCGGACGTTTGTGCGTCTATAACAACACACGCGAAAGACCTCTGCGAAGAAAAAACCAGATTATTGACCTGTCCGCATAACATTATAGCAACAGAAAGCAACACAATAGTCATTATTGTTCTGCTACCAAAACTTCTTTTTCCAGTGAGACAATTCATAGATTTATTACCTTTCATTATTCAAAGATACCCCCAGCGAAGAAGTCAGGCAAAATAATTCAATAAAACAACAGAATAATCCAATTACCGAAAAACCGTTCCATTTTTTACTAACTTTACATCAACGAACAGACAAAAAACGAGCATTAACATAGCATTCACATCAAAATATACACAGTTATGAGAAATCTGATTACTACCAGCGGATTATTGGCATGCATTCTCTGCATCATCTTTACCGCCCCTTGTCAGGCACAAGACAGAACCTAGCCACATGGCTCGAACAGCAGGCAAAGTAATCATACCAAAAAAGAGGCTGTGTCCAAACATCGACACAGCCTCTTGTTATATCCATACAATCTTTACTTCTGCAGTTTAGGCTGCTTCGTAAAGATAGCCCGTATACGCTTCATATCGAATTTAGAAGAACGGTCATAGAAATAGATACCATTCTGCTCCTGCTCAACATCTGTCAGCTGGGTATAGCAATATCCCCATACATTATCCGACAAATCCATCATTGCATCGATTATACCCTCGAGGCGTGAATAGAACTCCTCCAGAGAATGAGGAGGCTCACCATATCCCCATGAAGTCTGACTATTGCCAGTCTCTTCGTCCTGTCCTTTTACCCACTTGATACCACCAATCTCATCCATGATATAAGGTGTGGTAGCTGGGTTATACTCAGGAAATTCGTAGACATTATTATCTGTCAGACGATTGTATCCTGTATTCATACGTGGTACATCCTGCACTTCAGGATAGCCGGCAAAGAAACGCTCACCATTAAAGATAATCTCCTTAAGTTTAGCAGGGTCCTGCTCATAATGATGCATAGCCCAGATATCAGTCTTGATATGCACACCACCACTTACGTCACAGACTGGACGAGTAGGATCGAGCATCTTACTCAGATTATAAATATCTGTTACGAAACGAGGGAACTGAACACGATCTGGCCAGAACTCCTCATTCATAGGAGTCCAACATACGATAGAAGGATGGTTACGGTCGCGAACCAACTCCTCACTCCACTCAGACATGAAATTACGAGCCACCTCAGGGTCATTACAATCCATACCCCATGATGGAGCTTCACCCCAAGTAAGATAGCCCAACTTATCGGCCCAATAGTGGAAACGCTCCTCAAAGACCTTCTGATGCAGACGAGCGCCATTAAAACCAGCAGCCATAGAGAGTTCGATATCATGCTTTAGAGCCTCATCAGAAGGGGCAGTCCATATACCATCCTCGTAATAGCCCTGATCAAGAACAAGACGCTGATAGTAAGGCTGATTATTGAGATATACCCTATTGCCGGCCGTATGTATCTTACGCATACCTACGTAAGAATCAACATGGTCGATTACCTTGCCGCTATTATCAAGGACCTCATAGGTAAGGTCATACAAGAAAGGAGATTCAGGAGACCATAATTTAGGAGACTTAACCGGCAGAATGATGATACTACTGTTCTGCGCATTCACAGTCTTCTGCGACACGACCTTCTTACCATCCTTGAGAGTCACCTTAAGTTGAGAACCAGCCTCGCTGTAGAACTCAGGTTTGACAACAACCTGATTCTGGTCGATATCAGTGATGACCTGAGCGCGCATAACAGCCTTGCTGTCAACAGGCTCCATCCATACAGTCTGCCATATACCAGTACAGCGGGTATACATACACTCGAATGGGGTATGGCGCATATTCTGCTTGCCAGCAGACTGCTTTCCAGTACGGGTATCGCTATAGGCGTGAACCACAAGAGAGTGCTCCTTGCCATCGCTTACAAATTTGGTAATATCAATAGAGAACGATGTACTGCCACCGAAATGACGACCAGCCAGATGTCCATCTACGAATATCTCCGAGTTATAATACACCGCGCCAAAATTAAGATTAATACGGCGGCCAGTCCACTCCTGTGGGATAGCTATAGAGCGCTGATACCAGATATTATTGATAAAATCTGTATAGCCTACACCCGACAGTTTACTCTCTGGGCAGAATGGGACAATAATCTTACCGTCAAAACCAGTGCTTTGGTGCATCTGTTTCTCCATACCACTTCCGACAAAATCGAATGCGTATGACCACTCACCATTCAAATTGACCCATTCGGCTCTTTGAAACTGAGGTCTTGGATACTCTGCTCTAGGTTGGCCTGCATAGGCACACAGGCACAAAAACCATGAGCTAAGCAATACAAATAACTTCTTCATATAATACACAAACTATATTAGTAAACCACGGACTTAAGGAACCACTCCTTATTCTCTGCACCTATATCCTGGCGGTCGAGCAAATCAGGCAGAATTGAATAACTCTTACGGAAATCGCCAATTCTCGAATTGAACTCACTTGGATAGTAACCGATAGCCTCACAAATTGAACCCATCTCACCAAGTCCCTCAAGGTAGTTGATATAAGAAGCACGGAACTTCATGTCTGTCATCGTATTCTTGACACGACGGAACTGACCTACGAGACCATCATTGAGTTCAGGAGTGTTGTCTGGATATGTTATAACAAGTGTATGCTCACTTGCAGGACTAGGTTCACCCATCTCAACCATAAGAGCCAACCGAGCTGGATCATAGCTAAACTCGACAGGACGACCATCAAGTTTCACATCTGAAGGAATTGCTACACCATATACACGAGCCGCGTATGCACGTTTAGCAGGCATACCCTCATAATTACCATTACGAACGCCAAGTGTTATAGTCTGCTTTCTACCCTCACTCTTTGAAGAGAAGCGAGTCATAGCATAATTGCTTGCATAGTCGCGATCGTTACCGTTATCCTCGTAGAATACGCCTTCGCTATCTGAAGCACCTGGATAAATATCAATGCAAATCTTATCGTCGCACGAAGCGAGATTCTTGACAGTCTCTCCTGTTACAGGTACAATGCTACCTGCCTTGACATAAACAGGATACTCATCAAGAAGGAATCGACGCTCCAGAACCTGACCGCCTTTGAGGAGTGTTCCTGTAGCTGTCTCAAACCACTCACCTTCTGGCAACCAAACTTTTACGGTGCTGACACCATCTTTCATAGGAGCAGTGATAGGAGCTATCAGCATCTGCGAACCGAACATATACTGGTTGCGGAACTCAGGAGCGTAGGCCTCAGCTGCCTCTGGATAGTCGTAATACAAAGGACGACAAATGGAAACACCTGTCTCGAATGCTTCACGAGCCGCAGTATAGATATATGGAGCCAACTTATAACGCTCCTGAATAGAAGCTGTAACGATAGGCTGATACTCAGGACCGAGATTCCAAGGCTCTTTCTTCATATTAGCATCTTTTGTAGAATGGCTACGCATGACAGGCAAGAATGTACCAAGCTGCATCCAACGTGTGTAAAGCTCACGGTCGAGCTTATTTTCGCCGGCAATAAACATATGTCCGCCAAGGTCGTGGCTCCAGTAGCCATAGCCGACATTAGAAGCTGTAGAGTTGAAGTAAGGCTGGAAAGCAAGAGAAGACCAGGTAGAGTATGCATCACCAGAGAAACCAATCTGATAACGATGGTTACCTAAACCACCCCAACGGTGATAGAGCATAGGACGATGCTCTGGCTGTGTGCGACGCTGATTTTCGAATACACAATAGTTGATCCACCACGTATTGCTCAAAGAGGAAATCTTGGAATCCTGAAGCTGCTGCTGCCAGTCGAGCCACCAGAAATCTACACCTTGCTTCTGCAAAGGAAGAAGCATTTTATCCAACCAACCTCGCATGAACAATGAGTCTGAACCGACATAAGGTATAGTCTCTGTGCTCTTAGGATCTCTTCCTAGGAACTCTGCCAGTTGAGCATACTTGTCTTCGTATGCTGGCACGCCGTCAGCAGGGTGAAGATTGAGCGTAATCTTAAGATCATTATCCTTGAGATACTGAAGGAACTTTTCAGGTGATGGGAAAAGACGATCATTCCATGTGTAGCCAGTCCAACCTCCCTTGCCTTGTTCAACCCAATGCCAGTCCATATCTACTACAAGAACATCTAAAGGAATATCGTAGGTCTTAAAATCAGATACTACTTTACGCATTTCTGCATCTGAATAGCTCCAATAGCGACTCCACCAATAGCCAAACACGAAACGAGGAGGCAGAGGTATGCGACCAGCAAAAGCGGTATAGTCGTTAAGCGCCTGCTTATAGTCGTGTCCGTATGCCATAAAGTACCAGTCTTGCGACTGACTGTCTTTATCTGTCGACTCTGATTTCTCTCGCTCCTTAACCCAAGGAAGTCCTGGTTGGGAAACATCATTGACATCGCCCCCGAAAAGGAGACCTTCTGAGTCGTCTATAAGGGTCCAGCCATCTCTAGCAAGGAGACCTTTCTCTAATGGCATACCACTGCCATGTGTAAATTTACCATTTACCCACGAATAGTATTCTGAACCATCATAGCAGTCAAGTGTACGATATGTACCCCCAAGGTTCTCTTTTTGCTCAACTCCTGGATGCCACTCAAAAGTCTTGGAAAGTGAGGCATCACTCTGAATAGTGAGGTTTTTGTCTGTAAACTTACCGGTACCCTTCTGGTAAGTCATACACATCTTTGGTGTAGAGATAAGTACAAGTTGTTCTGTCTCTTTTACTGTGTAATCGCTCTTCGGATACTGACGGACAGTAGCAACAAATGAAGGATTGTCTGTAAACTTGCCATCGGCAGCATATTCCATACGGATTACGCCATCGGTAATGACTGTGAAACGAACTTGCTGGTCTTGCCAAGCGATGTTCTTGTTTAACGCTATAGCTTCGTCTGTTTGCTGCTGGACCGAACTGCCGCATCCTTCTATAAGTGTAGCAACGGTCATTACGGCCAAAGCCAATAGTGATGTTTTTGTTTTTCTCATTATGTAAGAATTATAGTTTTACGATTCGCATCTGGTCTAACAATGCCTGATTGACCAGAAGATTCATATTTTCAACACAATCTTTGAATTCAAGTGTAATTGTATGCCTACCTTTAGTAAGCGACACGACAGATGCATTGCTCCAGCCCCAATTGTCCCACTCATTAGAACCTCGCTGAGGGAATACGCTGATACCCGCAACTTGACCATCGACCGTAAGCAGACGTGTGGCGCACTTATTTTCTGTATTCACAGGACCATTGCCGTTGGCATAGCGCCAATCTATAGCATAACGTCCATCAGCAGAAATGTCTACTGGTATTGTGATGAGGATATTCTCATTGCGTGTGATATTCACTGCTGTACCTTTACTAGCTGAAGGCATAGCATAATGCTCGACTTCATAGGTGCGTACATTGCTGTAGTAACTTATAGGTTCGCTCATATATGAACGCCACTTGTTTTCGCCTACAGCAATAACTGCATATTCTCCATCTCCTTCGAGTGTCTGACTGAGCGATGTTGAAGAAAGTGTTTTCCAGTCTCTGCCGTTCTTGATGACGACATAGCTTTCTGCTCCATCTACGGCTTCCCACTTGAGCTGCTTATCTTCTATACGCGCTTTCGGCGTGAGGGGCTGATATTGATTGTCTTGAAGTTTCATTCGCATAGGAGCTGGCTGTTTGTTGTCTAGTATTATTTCAACAGTATGCGCTCCTGTAATGGACGCAGGAATAAATGGACTGGTCTCAACACCATCAAGACGGAACGATTTTATGACATTGCCATAACCCGATACCTTCATATCGAGAAGTGCTTCGCGGTATTTGAAGTTGGAAAGATGGCGCTCTGCCTTGAGTGACTTTGGTACCATAGGCGAGAAATGAATTCCATCTATAGCATAAGAGATACCGAAATAAATATTTGGCACTATGGCCGCATTAGCTGCGACACCCCATAACTGACGTGGAGAGTTGATGGGCAACCCTTTTTCGCAACCGCTATATATGACCATATTCTCCAGATTTGTCAGCGTAAGCGCCGCAAGACGGTATATGGAGGATATGGCATGAAGAACGCCTTCTTCGTTCCCTACCTTGGCTTGTGCCTTTAACCAGTAACCTTGCGTGAATGGCCACATGGCATCATTATGATATGGGTACTGGTCTTTCAGGTTGGGATAGAAATCGGGTGTTCCGAATGGCTCACTAACTAAATTCTGACTGATCGTCTTTTGTCGCTCTAGGGATGCAATATCCCAAAGAATGGCGAACGACTCACCAAGAATCTCCATCTGCTCGTGCTGGACAAGGTTATTTCGACCATATAGGTAGATAGCATACAACCCCATATTGTCATTCCAAAGACGATTATTCATCCCTTCTTTTAGATCATTTGCCCAATTGTCATATTTAGCAGCAAGGGCTGGTTGATGCTGAAGACGGCATATCTCGGCTAATATCTGGGTCGCACGATAATGAACCGCTGTGGTATTCATCGCCTCGGAATTATATATATCTTTTGGTTCTGCCCACGTAGGATATTCTTGCTCGCGCCAATCTAACCATGATGTCTCGCCTCGCATAAGTTTTGTCTCTGGATCGTACGCAACAATGCGATCGTCTTCCAGTGTATTCTTTATTACAGGGAATATGAAATTCAGCCAGTCCTGTGAGCCTGTCACCAGGTAACATTCCCACGCAGCCAACACCCAAGTCGTACGGTCGGTCGAACATGGCCAAGCTCCGCCTGTACCTGTGTCTTGTATAATACGGTTCTGACTATTTACTTTAGCACGGAGTGACTTCATAGATACTTCTGGACAGAGTTGCGCAAGTGAATGAAGTATCGAATAGGATACATCTCTTGTCCATACCCCACCCCAATATACTCCCGTACGGTATGTCGAGTCTGGCTCAATAGCTAGTTCACTCTCCTCAAGACTCATATTATATAGTGCATTGTCTAAAAGAAGAGTGGATGTGTAGTGCGGAAGATGCGAAATGTCTCGCTTTAGTTGCCAGTGTTCTCTGTTGATACCTGTCTCCATCTGCGGCATGAAGTTTGGCGCAGGCGAATTCCATTCTGGCTCAACATAATTACTGACAATGTCTGTGGCTGTCTTGGCTGTAGCCTTGAACTTACCTTGTATTATCTGATTTCCCTTCCACTTGTATTCTTTGTTTTGGTAGATGGTCTGCGACATCGCAGTAGTGCAACCAAGAACTAAAAGTGAAATTGCGATGATTGTTTTCATATAATTTTTATTAAATCCACATCGCAAGAATAACACTTTTTTCACATTTGAAGGGTAGCGTGGAGTATTTTGGGAGTTGTTTTATATCGTACTCATCAATGTATCAAGCATTTACGATACCAACACCTGCGAAAAAAGGAGCGCCCGGGAAACCTGAAAACATGGCTTTTCAGTATGTTTTCACGCCTCTGTAATGCCAATTTCCATCAGCTGCTCTTCTAGCATAGCACGGTCACCTAGTGCCTTGTTGCGTATCTTGGTTCTGTAGTTGTATATTGTCTTGATTGAGTAGCGAAGGAATGACGCTATCTCTTCGCTGTCATTGATTCCTAGACGTATCAGCGCAAATATTCGAAGTTCTGTGGACAGGTGATTTCCTTCTGGTTCTGGCAGTTGTTCTTCAGGACGGAGTAGCGCATTGAAATCTTTGACAAAGGATGGGAAAAGACCAAGGAATGTCTCGTCGAACGACTGATAGAAGACGTCTAGCTCATGGTCAAGTATTTCGGTATCTTTGATTGTCTGAACTAGCTTTCCGTAATTCGAGGTATGCGCAACTTTCTGTAGCATCTGCTGGTACGACTCTAGCTTGGCTATACCTGCCGAGAACTGCTTCATATAGTTGGTAATGTAGACTTCTTTAATCTTGTTGCTTTCTTTGAGATCGCGATTGACTCTCTGTACTTGTTGCAATGCTTGCTCTACCATGTCCTTACTCTGGCGAAGTCCGTCATTGTACTCTATCAGTTGCGCTTGCGCTTCTTTGAGTCTCTTCTGTATCTTGTAGATTTTATAGAGCGTGAATGCTACAACTATAAGAAGAACTGCAAGTATCACAACGGTATATTCCAAACTGCGTTTCTGACTGTTGACGGTATCTTGATAGGTATTGAGTATGACTGGCAGGTCTTCTGCCATCTGAATCGTACGCAAACGGGCACCGCAGGCTTTTGCGTCTTCCATACATATATTAATATAGGTATATGCACGGGTTATATCTCCTTTCGCAAAGAGCTTTACTGCCAGACGCCTCAATGAGGTATGTTCCATAACGCCTTGTGTCACATCGGATATGGCACTGAGGGCATAATAGTAGCATGCTGAATCATTGTCTCCTAACGACTCATAATTGGATGCTGCCGTATTGGCTATGAAACGAAGGTTGGGATTGTCAAATGACATGGTATCCAGCATCGGCAGAACCATTCTATTTGATTCTGCATTGTCTGTGTAGGCTTTAATTATCGCTGCCGTATGATCTTGATGTACTTTCTCGTTTTCGTAATAAAGTACGGAATCACGATATTGTAATACTTTCGACTCTGTTCGCTGGTATGCATCTGGAAGTGTCGAGAACTCGGCTTCCCAAATGTATACTTGTGTTAGGACTCGGTAGTAACTGAGCTTGTTTTCTTCAAATATCTGACCTTCTATTTCATTTAGCTTTTCTTTGGCTTGCTCATACAATCCGTTGATTGCCAGACATTGAGCCAATTTTATATGTGCTCCTTGCAGGCGTGCTTCACTGCACCACTCGGCTTTCTTCGCAAATGCAAGACACAACTCACTGTAGTGTCGCGCCGAATCTGTATTGCATACCATATAGAGATTGCAGAGTACATCACACACCTCATAACGCGCATTTAATGGTGTGCGCTGAAGTAAGATCTTCATCTCTTTTATCTCATTCTCTTTCTGCTGAATATATTGACTGCGGTTGGCTACAACTTCATCCAGACGATTGAGTAAAGGCTCAATATCTTTCGCACTCATATCGTGCGACATGATGATAACCAGGGCGGTAACAACAAACTTGAGTAGACTATTCGACATATAATGATGTTAATATGTGTGTGACAGCAATTTCGCATTGCAAGATTATCCTTTTTTTTCAAATCTTACAACAATTTGAGTATAGATTTTGTCTCGGGCACGACTTTTTCGCTTACCCTCATTTTAAAAAATTACGATGAACAAGGATGCACACGCTTACTTCACACTATATAGACATAGGGTACCAAATGACATCTCAGTAAGGAGTTTTTATTAAGAGAAAACATAGCGAAAGTGTGAAAGAATTTAAAGAAACGACTAAAACCAACGAAAAGAGATGCTCCTTTTTTCTACCCCAATAATAATTCTATACACTTGATATTCAATACCATAACTTTTCCCATCCACTCCCAAAACGCTCCTATCAAAAAATCCGATTTGTTAAATAGTCTATTTTAGCGTCATCAAAATGCTCGGTCAAGGGTCTCGAACTTCAAGACTTTTTCAAAAGCATTTGAACAACTTTTTATCGTATCAATCACATCATGAAAAAAAGCAGTCTATTTATTCTGATGGCTCTTTCTTCTCTGACGGCGTGGGCGCAGACAAGTAACATCAAGGGTACTGTCGTGGATACCTACGGCGACCCAGTGATCGGAGCCAATGTATTAATCAAGGGCACTACAACTGGTACTGTTACAAACATGGATGGTATCTTTGAGCTTCCTGGCGAACCAGGAACAACACTCACTGTAAGTTGCATCGGCATGGAAAGTCAGGAGCTGGTCTATAATGGTCAGCAGCTGAGCGTGACATTGCTTGACAATGAACTCGCTCTTAATGAAGTCGTAGTTATCGGTTATGGTACTATGGACAAGAAGGAGCTTACTTCTGCCATCTCTCACATTTCGGAGAAGGACCTCCTTACCGCAACTAGCTCTGACGTATCAATGATGATTCAGGGTAAGGTGCCAGGCGTTTCTATTACTAACACAGGCGTGGGCGACCCTAACCAGCAGGCTAGCATCCAGATTCGTGGCGTTAGCAGCCGTTCCGCAGGAACTGGTCCACTTATCGTAATCGATGGTATTCCTGGTGGTAATCTTACTAATGTTAACCCTAATGACATCGCAAGTTTCGATATCCTTAAGGATGGTGCAGCTTCTGCTATCTACGGTACTCGCGGTTCTAACGGTGTTATCCTCATCACAACAAAAAAGGGTAAGAAGGATGGCGAAGTTCATACTTCATACAACGCTTCTTTCTCTATGGACAAGATGATAGAGGAACTTGAAATGCTCGATGCAGAGGACTATAGAAAATATGGTCGCGGCGTAGACTTGGGCGGTAACGACAACTGGCTCGACGCAGTTAGTCAGACTGGCCACAGCATGCAGCATACACTGACAATCAGTGGCGGTAACGCTAAATCAAACTACCGCGCTTCTTTCGACTACCGCGATGCTAAAGGTATGGACATTCGTTCTGCTCGCCGCGAATATGGCGCTCGCTTGTCGGTTACAAGCACTACCAACAGCGGCCTCTTTACTTTCATGGGTAATGTGGCTCCTCGTATTGCTAACCGTAAGACAGGCGCGTGGGATGTATTCCGTAATAGCCTCGACATGAACCCTACTACCCCAATCATGGACCCAGAGAACCCAACAATGTACTACAATGTACAGGGTCAGACTGCCGGCTACAACCCTGTTGAGCTCGCTAAGCTCGAGGAGGATGGCGGTGAAACTAAACTCATAGACTGGGATGCTACTGTTAAGGTGAATATCTTCCCTTTGCTTATGCCTAAATATGAACAGCAGAGTTTCGATACTCAGTTGACTTACGCAGAGCACCAGTATGACAACTTCAACTTCTGGTTCCGTCCTTCAACAAGCACCTTGGCTGTCAACAAGGGCTATAGCGGTGAGGCTTCTCGCTCTTATGGCAAGTCTAACAGCCGTTCGCTCGAGTGGCTCGCTAACTACTCTAATGTTGTTGGTGAAAATACATTCAAGTTGATGCTTGGTTATAGCTACCAGTACAATCAGAACTCAGGTATGTCAGCCGACAATAAGGACTTCCCTAACGATGGTTTGTCATACAACGCTCTTAGCACTGGTGAATATGCTAACGAGGAGGGTAATATTTGCCTCAATAGCTACAAGAACGATTCTAAACTTATAGCATTCTTCGGTCGTTTGAGCTACGACTTCGCAGGTAAATATCTCTTTACTGCCTCTTTGAGACATGAGGGTTCTTCTAAGTTCGGTAACAACAATAAGTGGGGTAACTTCCCTGCCGTATCTGCAGGTTGGAGACTCTCTGAAGAGGAATTCATGAAGGATATCGACTGGATCAACGAGGTTAAGGTTCGTGGCGACTTCGGTGTAACTGGTAATCAGGAATTCGGCAGCTATCTTTCTCTCAACACTTTGTCGGGCTACGGATATTACAACTATGAGGGTAAGTACTTCCAGGTATGGGGCCCTTCTAAAAACGTCAACCCTGATCTCCGCTGGGAGAAGGGTAAGAACTGGAATATCGGTATTGATTTCGCAATCCTCAATAGCAGAGTAAGCGGTAGCCTCAACTATTACAACCGTACTCAGCAGGATTTGCTCGGTAACTATAAGGTATCTGTTCCTCCATACCTCTTCAGCGAGACTTTCGTGAACGTGGGTACAATGAACAACTCTGGTTTTGAGTTCGATGTAAATGTCAAAGTAATCAACACTAGAGATTTGAGCTACACAATCGGTGTTATCGGTGCAACCCAGAATAATAAGTTCACCAAGTTCAGTAACTCTGAATATGTCGGACAGGATTATTTCGATGCCTGCGGTACAGAGACTCCTTACCCACGCTATAACTTGCAGCGCATAAAGAAGGGTGAACGCCTCGGTAACTTCTATATGCTTAAGTATGCTGGTATCACAGAAGATGGAAACTTCGTAGTTTACGACAAGGAGGGTGATATGATTCTTGCTGACAATGCAACAATGAACGACTACCAGGTTGTCGGTAACGGTTTGCCTAAGTTCACTGGATCAATGACCCATAACTTCCGCTACAAGAACTTCGACGCAACAGTATTCTTGCGTGGAGCATTCGGTTACGACTTGTTCAACATCCACGACTTCTACTACGGCACACAGGCATTTACTGGAAATACAATGAAGAAGGCTTACGAGAAGAACAAGGATATCAAGGGTAGCCAGGTATTGTGCGATTATTACATCGAGAAGGGCGACTACGTGAAACTTGACATGGTAACTCTCGGTTATACTTTCGACATCAAGGCTAAGTATATCGACCGCGTTCGTATCAACGCTACAGGTAAAAACCTCGCTACATTCACCGGATTCAGCGGTATCGACCCTTCTAACTACAATGTCAATGGTTTGACACCAGGTGCAAAAGGTTCTCGTACATACTACCCTTCATGCCGCCAGTTTATCCTTGGTCTCCAGGTTGACTTCTAATAAAGTCTGATCGGTTAATTAGTTAATAGCAAAAAAAGAAATCATGAATCTAAAGCATATAATCTACGGCATCCTCTGTGGTACAGCAATAGCAGGTACTACTAGCTGTACTGATCTCGACGAGACGCTCTACGATCAGGTTGATGCCTCTAACTATTATAATACAAAGATGGATGTCGTGCGTAGCGTATTCCGTCCTTTCGAGCACGCATATTGGAGCATCATGCCTCGCCAGGCTCTCAATGAGCTCGCAGCTGACCAGCTTATCACTTGTACTCGCGACTCTTGGTGGGAAGATGGCGGTAAGTGGCGTCGCCTCCACTACCACACTTGGACTGACACAAATGACAATATCCAGACTGAATGGACTGGTTGCTATCAGGGTATCGGTCAATGTAACTATGTAATCGAAGACCTTGAGACTTTGAATCCAGATGATTTTGGTTTCACTCAGGCAGAATGGAACAACCTTAAGGCTCAGAGTCGTACACTCCGTACATGGTTCTACCTCCGCCTTATCGATGAGTTCCGTAATGTACCTCTCATCGTCAGCTACTACGACCAGAGCCTCAACACGACCGAACAGGTTGCCCCTAAAGTATTGTTCGATTTTATTGAGAGCGAACTCAAGACTTGTATCGAGCTTCTTTCTGCAAAACCTAATGCAGACGGTGGCAACGGCAGAATTCAGGGACAATGGACAAAGGCCAGTGCAGCAGCGCTACTAGTTCGCCTCTACCTCAATGCCAAAGTTTATATCGGTGAGGATCGCTACAATGATTGCGCGACATACGCTCAGAATATCATCGACGGCAAGTATGGCAACTATACTCTTGCTGACAGATGGGATGCTCCTTTCGATTGGAACAATGAGACCTGTAACGAGGTAATCTTCGGTTTCCCTGGTTCTATGGCTTATAGTTTCTGGCACTATGGCTGCGATGTGTACTGGTGGACAGTTCCTGCTCAGATTAAGCACTACGTAAATGATGCTAAGTCCGAAGGTGGTGACCACAACTGTATGTACGCTTGTACTCCAAGCCACGCTCCAAATGGCGATTTGCTTCCATACGAGCTCGGTAATACAGTAAGCAAGTTCCAGAAGTATCCTAACGACTATCGTTTGAAGCTCTATACAAACCTCGGTGGCAGCCGTCGCGAAGGTATGTTCTTCTTCGGCAAGCTCCCTTGCTTGGATGGTACTGATGGTTTCGTTCGTGACCCTAATGGTAAGTACGACCTTAACATCCGCGATGCTGTAGGTCAGTTCCAGGGTGCAGAGGGCTGGATTGATGCTGCAACAAGTACACTCCAGGATGGCGACCACAACTCAGGTTGGCAGTTCGCTAAGTATCCTTTCTATACAGATAACGATGAGGGCCAGATGGAGTCAGACTATACAGAGATTCGTCTTGCTGAGATGTACTACTCATTGGCAGAGTGCAAACTCCGCGCTGGCGATATCAATGGTGCAGGCAGCTTGCTCAACCAGGTTCGTCGTCGTAACTATCCAGAGGAAGATTGGAGCACATATCTCTACGCTCCTGATGGCAATGCGGTACTCAACGAGGCTGAGATGCTTGATGAGTGGGGTCGTGAGTTCTTCGCAGAGGGCGGTCGTCGCCGTACAGACTTGATCCGCTACGACAAGTTCTCTACAGGTTCATGGTGGGACAAGAATCCTGATGCTGACAGACACACAGAAATCTACTGCTTGACTCAGGATATCCTTAACACTAACTCTGATCTCAAACAGAACCCAGGCTATTAAATAGCTTACCCTAATAAATATATCAACAAATCTATAGCATGCTCCGCTCATAATATTGAGCGGAGCTTATAGAAAACTAAAAATGACAAACAATGAAAAAGCTATTGAATATATTGGCTCTTGTTGGAATATGCCTCTCTATGGCTAGCTGCTCAGATGAGAAGGATGTGATTATCATCGAGGGAAATCTTCCAATCAAAACAGCCAACTTCTACATGGTAGGAAACGCTACTCCTGCAGGGTGGAATATCGACGAGCCAGTCGCTCTCACCCGTTCTGAAGAGGATCCTTTGGTTTTCGTATACAATGGCCCTCTCTATCGTGGTGAAATCAAATGTCCTCTCTCAACAGGCAACTGGGGTTGCAACTACGTGATGCCTATTACACACTACATCGAAATCAACAAGGAAGGTTGCAAGGAGACTACATTTGACCTCGTCAACGGTGGTAACCCTGATAAGAAATGGAATGTGACTGAAGCTGGTATCTATACATTGACATTCGACCTCCGCAACTGGACTATCGATGTTAAGTATGAGTCCAAATTACCTCTTGAAATAGCAACTCTCTACATCGTAGGAAATGCTACACCTGCTGGTTGGAATATTGACGAGCCAGTTCAATTGACAAAGACAGAACCTTCTGTATTTGTATATGACGGTCCTCTTTACCAAGGCGAGATGAAGTGTCCTATAAGCACAGGCAACTGGGGAGGTGATTTCATTATGCCTCTTACAGACCAGACAGAGATTGACAGCAACGGATGCGCAGAGAAAGAGTTTGACTTTGTAAAAGGTGGCAACCCTGACAAGAAGTGGAATGTCACAGAGTCTGGAAACTACAAATTGACATTCGACCTTCGCAACTGGTCTATTGATGTAGTATACAAGTCTGCACTTTAATAGTAATATCCTATTAGAAGATAATATGAAAGAATTACTTATGATCGCTGCGATGTTGACTATGACATCATGCGACTCTAACGGTAGCGACGATCCTACGCCCGAGAAGAAACCTGACCACGGTCCTCTGGCTACATACACCAACCCTGTTTGGCAGCGCGACTGGCCAGACCCAACTGTGTGGAAGGCAGATGACGGCTATTTCTACAGTATGTCGACAAACTGCGAAGTAGTTATCAAGAGTACAAATCTTGTTGACTGGGAAGATGCACACATTGACCCATTCGACAAAGAATCCAAGGCAAAGCTTCAGGCTGCAGGTTGGAACCTCTGGGCTCCAGACGTAACTACAGTCAACGGCAAGCGTCTTTGCTACGTGGCATGCTATAACGGCGCTAACGATGCTTCAATCTGCGTCTCTAAGGAAGTATCTCCAAACCACTTCGAATTTGTGGGTATACTCACACAGGGCAAAGTTACAGGTATAGCCGACACTATAGACCCTGAGGTAGTAGTAGATGATGAGACCGGTAAAGTATGGCTTTTCTTCGGAAGTATTGGCGGTATCCACCGTATAGAGTTGACCTCTGACGGTATGGCACTTAAAGAAGGCGCAGAATATACTCGTGTAGCCGGACTTAACTCAGATCAGGATCCAAGCAGAATCAAGGTTCTTGAAGGCTCCTACCTATACAAGAACGGAGAATACTGGTATTTATTTGTAAGCTCTGGCTGGTATAACAATAATACATACCAATTACGTGTTGGAAGAAGCAAGAGCCTCGAGGGCGAATTTGTCGACAAATACGGCAACTCACTTCTCACTGGAATTGCTACACCTGTGGTATACTCGACAAAGCGTTTCTATGGCCCTGGGCATTGCGGAGAGATTATCAAGGACAACCTCGGACGAAACTTCATTACATACCACTGTCATGATTCCCAAATCGACAACGGCGGTCCACGTCCGATGTTCCTACAGGAACTCTTCTGGGACAAAGACGGGTGGCCATATCTAAGCAATGACAGCAGAGTCGCTACTGAAGCAGACGCTCCATTTTTTGAATAACATATCTAGATAATTTAGTTTTTGCAGTCCTGCACCAAATCAAATCTATGCTTTTCAATTGATTTGGTGCAGGACATTTATTCAATAGAGCAATGAAAACATTCATCCTATATTCAATATGCCTGTTTGCTGTGGCTGCAGCTGCATGCGAGGACAGCACCGTGTCGGAAGATAACATTGACAACTCAGAATACAACAATATCCACAATCAGCCTGCTCCTCTCTACTGGAGCATATATGAATATTGTTACCAACAGAGTCAGAATGGCGTATCCAATGAAGATATAGACTTCACTGAGCAGCAATGGGACGAGATAATAGAATGGGTAGCACAGGAACTAAAGCCATACGGCTACGACATGATCTGTACAGATGGGTTCATACCCATGCTTACGGGAGACGATGAGTCGGGCTATATGACCCGCTATGGCTCAGTGAAACTTGCCACACTTGTTGAGAAATGCAAGGCACGCGGACTCAGACTTGGGGTATATGACAATCCTCTGTGGATACATGGAGCAGACTCGACACCCGTCGATGGAACAGGTGGCAGAGTAACTTTTGCCGACCTTAAATACCAAGAAAGAGACAAAGTAGAGCATAAAACCAACGACCTATGGTTCAACTGGGTTGTAGCAACACATGATGGTGCAAAAGAGTATATCGACGGTTTTTTCCGTCACTATTCAGAAATGGGAGTTCAGTTTATCAGAATGGATTTCCTGTCATGGTATGAAGATGGCAAAGACAGAGGAATGGGAATCGTTGGGCGAGGTTATGGACAAGAATGCTACGAACTAGCGCTTCAATACATCTGCGAATCGGCACAACGTTATGGCATATTCACTTCGCTTGTCATGCCACATCTGAACAACAATGCTTCGGTCGAATCCAAATATGGCAATATGGTGCGAATAGTTGCAGACACAGGAACCGGAGGCTGGGGACATTTCTCCGATAACGGACAAGGAGAGATATATCCGAACTGGCCTAACTGCAACAATATGTTCGATGGATTCATTCATTGGTCAAAGATATCAGGGGAAGAGAGCGTCATTCTAGATGGAGATTTCACCAGACTTAATACGTTCTCGACAACAGACGAATGTCAGTCCGTCATATCCCTTCAACTTATGGCAGGAGGACCTATATCCGTAAGCGATATGCCATCGACCATTGGAGACAAAGTATCATTCTATCAGAACAAGGAACTACTGGCATTAAACGAAGAACGTTTTGCAGGTAAGCCATTATCTGCAAAGAGCTATGACAAAGACAGTCAGATCTGGCATGGCAAGATGAGAGATGGAAGTTATGTAATAGGCTTATTCAACAGAGAAAACCAACACCAGAACCGGTCGTTAAATCTGACACAAATTGGCATTAAAGGGACATGGAAGATGCGAGACCTATGGTTACACGAAGATATAGGAGAAACAGACGGGGAAATAAACCTTGATATTCCAGGACATGGATGCCGGATAATACGACTAACAAAGAAAGAATGAACAAAGAGGCAGTATCAGAATACAGAAATAGTCCCTTGCTAAGCCTATAAAACACCCTTGCTAGATATAGAGAGCACCCTTGTTCATCGTAAATTTTCACTAAAGAGGGCACAAAAAAGCCGCCACGGATATCCGTGACGGCTCATTAATTATACAGTAATTACTTTTACCAATTACTTCTTGATAGACTCAATCCACTTGCGAGCATTAACGAAAGCCTCCATCCAAGGTGTAACTTCGTCGTTCTTGCGTGCAGCAGGGTAGTAAGCGCACTGCCATGGGAACATTGCGCGCTCTGGGTGAGGCATCATAGCGAGGTGACGTCCATCATTTGAGTAGATACCCACGATGTTGTGATCTGAGCCGTTAGGGTTTGCTGGATAGCCCTCGTAGCCATAGTAACCTACCACATTGTAGTGGTTGATATCCATTGGCAATGAGAACTTACCCTCGCCGTGAGCTACCCATACGCCGAGACGCTGACCAGCGAGAGACTGCATCATGATGCTCTTATTCTCCTTAGCGATCTCTACTGATACGTAGTTAGACTCGAACTTATGAGAATCGTTGTGGAGCATCTTAGGCTTCTTCTCATCGTTTGGTGTAATAAGACCGAGCTCAATCATGAGCTGACAGCCATTACAGATACCGAGAGACATGGTATCCTTACGAGCGTAGAAGCGGTCGAGAGCCTCCTTAGCCTTAGGGTTGTAGAGGAATGCGCCAGCCCAACCCTTAGCAGAGCCAAGTACGTCGGAGTTAGAGAAACCACCACAATATACTATCATGTTTACATCATCGAGAGTCTCACGTCCAGTGATAAGGTCGGTCATGTGAACGTCCTTAACATCGAATCCAGCGCAGAACAATGTGTAAGCCATCTCACGGTCGCCATTGACACCCTTCTCACGGATGATAGCAGCCTTGACGCCAGTCTTATTTGTACGGCTGAGCTTGCAGTCGATATCGGCCAACTTGCCTGTGAACTTATCCGAGATGCGGAGGTTGAGAGGCTGGTTCTTATAGTTAGCGTAACGCTCTGCTGCCTTAGCCTCGGTGCTCTGCAAGCGGTCGAGGAGGTATGAAGGCTTGTACCATACGTCGCGGAGTGCGTCGATATCGAAGTTGAGAGTCTCACCATTGACAGATATAGAGAGCTCACGCTTCTGCTGAGGGCAACCGAGGTAAGAATACTTAATCTTAGCAGTATCGAGAACCTTAACTACGCGGTCGACGTTAGCCTTAGAAACCTGGAATACCACACCAGGGTTCTCTGCGAAGAGAGCCTTAACGATATCAGCATCAGCAGCGAGGTCGCTAAGGTCGAGCTGCATACCGTGCGAAGCATTAGCGAAGTTCATCTCGAGGAGAGTAGTGATGATACCACCAGCCGAGATATCGTGACCAGCGAGAATCAAGCCCTCAGATACGAGATACTGGATATTCTTGTAGATATAATTGAACTTCTCAACATCAGCGATAGTAGGAACCTCATCACCGAGACGGTTAACAACCTGAGCGAAAGTAGAACCACCGAGAGCGAGAGGCACACCAGACATATCGACATACATCAATACGCTACCCTCCTCCTTCTGCATAACAGGCTCAACGATCTTGCGAACGTCAGATACCTCAGACATAGCAGAGATGATAACAGTACCAGGAGCGAGAACAACCTGACCGTCCTTATACTTCTGAGTCATTGAGAGAGAGTCCTTACCTGTTGGGATATTGATACCCATCTTGCAAACGAAGTCGGACATTGTCTCAACAGCCTTATAGAGGCGAGCATCCTCACCCTTCTGGCGGCAAGGCCACATCCAGTTTGCCGAGAGCGATACGCCCTGCAAACCATGAGCCAAAGGAGCCCAAACGAGGTTTGTGAGAGCCTCAGCTACTGACATGATAGAACCTGCAGCAGGGTCTACGAGAGCTACTGCTGGAGCGTGACCGATAGAAGTAGCGATACCGCTCTTGCCATTATAGTCGAGAGCTACAGCACCGAGGTCGTTCAAAGGCAACTGAAGTTCACCAGCGCACTGCTGCTTAGCTACCTTACCTGTTACGGAGCGGTCGACCTTATTTGTCAACCAATCCTTACAACCTACAGCCTCTGTTTGGAGGACACGGTTGACATACTCATTGATCTGAGCCTCATCGTACTCGACCTTCTTATACTTAGCCTGAGCAGACTCATCCTTCATGATAGTCTTAGGTGGGTTACCGAACATATCAGAGAGCTGCCAGTTGATAGGAGTTGTACCATCCTTCTGCTCGAAGCAGAACTGCATATCGCCTGTTGTCTCACCTACGACGTACATAGGTGCACGCTCACGGTCGGCAACCTTCTTAAGTTCCTCTACATCCTTCTGACGGATAACGAGACCCATACGCTCCTGCGACTCATTACCTACAATCTCGCGAGCCGAGAGAGTTGGGTCGCCTACTGGGAGCTGGCTCATATCGATCTTACCACCAGTCTCCTCTACGAGTTCTGAGAGACAGTTGAGGTGACCACCAGCACCGTGGTCGTGGATAGAAACGATAGGGTTATGATCAGTCTCGATCATACCGCGGATAGCGTTCATTACACGCTTCTGCATCTCAGGGTTAGAACGCTGAACAGCGTTGAGCTCGATAGCACCAGCATACTCACCTGTATTTACAGAAGATACTGCGCCACCACCCATACCGATGCGGTAGTTATCACCACCGAGAACAACCACCTTCTGGTTCTTCTCTGGAGTCTGCTTGAGCGCGTCGTTCTTCTTAGCGAAGCCGACACCGCCAGCCATCATGATAACCTTATCGTATGCATACTTACGGTCGTTCTCCTCATGCTCAAAAGTAAGGAGAGAGCCACAAATCATAGGCTGACCGAACTTATTACCGAAATCTGATGCACCATTAGATGCCTTGATAAGAATCTGAGCCGGTGTCTGATAGAGCCACTTACGAGCTGCCATCTCCTTCTCCCATACGCGATCCTCGTCGACACGAGAATAAGATGTCATATATACAGCTGTACCAGCCATAGGGAGAGAACCAGTACCACCAGCGAGACGGTCGCGAATCTCACCACCCGAACCTGTAGCAGCGCCGTTGAATGGCTCTACTGTAGTTGGGAAGTTGTGAGTCTCTGCCTTGAGAGAGAGAACTGTAGGAATATCCTTTGTCTCAAACTCCGAAGGAACGTCAGGACGCTCAGGAGCGAACTGCATTGCTGTAGGGCCCTCGATGAAGGCTACGTTGTCCTTATAAGCAGAAACGAGAAGACCAGGATTTGTCTCAGAAGTCTTCTTGATGAGCTTGAAGAGGCTAAGTTCCTTCTCCTCACCATCGATGATAAATGTACCACCGAAGATCTTATGACGGCAGTGCTCTGAGTTGACCTGCGAGAAGCCGAATACCTCTGAGTCGGTCAATGGACGACCAAGGCGCTTAGACAAGCCCTCGAGGTAAGCGATCTCTGGCTCAGAAAGTGCGAGACCCTCTTTCTTGTTGTACTCCTTGAAATCTGTGATATAAACAATAGGATCTGGCTGCTTGTCAATAGTGAAGATTGACTGGTCTAGACCCTTGTACAAAACTTGGAGCATTGGGTCGAACGATGCGTTCTCATCCTTTACTGGGAAATACTCCTCGATACGAGTAATGCCAGCGAGAGCCATATTCTGTGTAATCTCTACTGCATTTGTAGACCATGGGGTGATCATCTCACGACGTGGACCTACGAAGAAACCTTTGACTTCTTGCGCATCAATGTACTGCGCACCAGAGAAGAGCCACTCTAATTTGGAGAGATCTTCCTTCTGGATAGGAGCTGCAGTCTGAACTGCCAAAATGTGGGCATCAGTGCCCTTAAAGAATTGTATCATTGTTTATATATACGAAATTTTCTTCTTATGTCTTGTTTTTTGTTACTACTCTTCGTCTTCAGGCTTCTCTGCTTCTGACTCACCATTGTCTTCTTGCTCTTCTTCGTCTTCTGACGGCTCTTGCGCCATCGGTTCGTCGGAATCGCACCCAAAGTTAGTCAAGAATTTTTGAACTTGCTTCTTATTTCCTTGACTAACTCGTCTAGATTTCAAATCAATAATGGCTTTATTGAAGTCTGAAGCCGACGAATAGAGGAATAATTTGTTGTAGAATCTTATGTATAGCCATGTATCATCATCAAATGTTATGTGCATCTCAAAGTCGGTATTATCCTTGAAAATGCGCATCTCACTCTTGATGCGTACCGTACGGTTCACATTTCTGTGATGCATCATCATGATATTGACCGTTGTGTCACATATCCATGCTCGCTTACTGGTACACCAGCTGACATTAAAATCGCTGAATGTGAATGTCGGCGAAAAATTGTCGTCTGGCAGATACTCTTCTTTTGTCTTAGGATCAACATACAACCCCGTCCATCTCTCTCTCTTTATCAGATTCAACTCTGTAGTATCATACAGACATGCCATGCGCTGCTCATATCTGTACGACGTGGAGTCGCAGACCTTTGCCTTTGAATTCAATAATTGCTGATATATCAAGGTCGACAGATCTGTAGGTATCTCTGAATAGAAATCCATTACCGTGGACATCGTGACTTCATTCGTTACTCTGTTATGCTTGGCTTCTCCGGCAATATTCAGGTCTAGACCATGCTTCTTGAGCGTCGGCAGTGTACTCTGGAAGTCAAGATTACCCATAGCTGTGAGTGTATGCTCTTTTGGCGAGAACCTTACTACATTACCAAGGGTATCTGGCTTGGATATCTTCTCTTCAGGCAATATCTCAAAACTCTCGAATATCTTGTTGTAATGCATCACTCCTTGCGCTCTGGCAATAGGCTTGTCTCCTTTGCTCTTCTTTACCTCAAGGAACGAACTGTATACGTGCGTTGAGTCGTACGTACGGAATAGTCCTCGGTCTATCTCTCCCATGTTCCAGTTCACTATGCGGTCTCCAATAGGAATACGCACGTTCTCTGGGTCTACCACCGACTCGAAACGAACCATACCTTTAGTAAAGTGTGGCGAATTGTGTATAGGCCTTGCTCCTCCTCGGAACTCTAGCAACTGTCGCCCGCCTTTGATACCCATACGTCCTCGATACGCAAAGTGGTCGTCAAAATTTATCTCTTCTCCTACACGACCCCAAGCGTAGGATGTACCTATCTTCGAACGCCTGTCAATATCGGTACCAACTGAGTCCATATACACTTGATATACTTTCTTGTTGGCATTCACGAAATCGAAGTCACCCCAGCCTTGGTACGATTGCGCTCCGTCAATGCGTGTCTTGGCATTGTATATTCTATGGTATGACTTGTTCCTGCCTATCGAATCTTGATGTGCTATGATAATCTCTACATTGCTCAACTGGTCTATCTTGGCCGGATTCTTATTCGTAGCTCGTATGGTAAGCTTTCCTTCTTTGTCTAGCAATTTTATGCTGGCATCGGCTGTCTTGACTTCTTTTACTTCTTCGCAGAATAGCTCGTGTCCTGTATATACCGCTACAGGTACTAGGAAGTTGAGTCGCTCTTCTTCGTCATAATCGTTCTCTGCTGTTGAGAAGAATCGGTTACCTGATGAGCCTCTCTGTCCAATGGATATTTCGTTGGGGTCCATATTCCAGGTAAAGAACTGGACATTTGCCTCATACTTGACTTCCTTGAATGTCATATCGTTACCTTTGACGGTAAACTTGAACTCTCCAATGCGTGTCGAGAAGTCTAGTCGGCTGGTCATTCGTCGCTCCATCACTATCTTGTGCGCTTCTGGATCTATCGTCTGGAATGTCTGATTCTCTTTCAATGCCTCATTACGTCCCTTGGAGTGTGCATCTGCTAGTCTGTACTCTTTCTCAAAGAACTTGCGTCTCTTTCCTTTGGCATCGTTCGGATCTGAATCTGGATGCTTGACTACAATGTCTTTGCGTAATTCTCCATAGTCTGGCACATATCGCTGCAACTCTTCTCTCCAGGCTTCTGTACGGAAGAATGCGGTGTCGGCTTGTACTGAGTGATCGTCAAATGCCATATAGGCGCCTTCCATCTTCACTCGCTTATGGTCTATGTCTATTCGCCCCGTACCCCATAGTCCTGTCGGAGTAACATTCAATGCGCCAAGTAGCTCGCATTCATAGCCCGACTCGTTTTTCGTTGTAGGGAACATCTTGAACTTACCTCTTGTTGCACTGACGTTAAGGCGTTGCGCGTATGGCGAGAAGTAGAGCTGTGTCTGTCCCTTCTGCTTCGCACCGTCTATCATGAATTCTGTCGACTGTCCAAGTAATACTCCAGGATACTTGACTATACCTGATTCGCCTTCTTCTACCGTGAAGTCTGTCGTCTTGCCGTATACAAGGTCTGGAAGGAATGTAAACCTTGGCGAAACGCTGTGCGAAGTGAGGTATTCTAGGTCTCCATTACCTAATAGTCCGGCCCATGACAAATCAACATCATTATGGAATGTCGCTATGCCGCCATATATTGGATATCCCTCACTTGGAGCCTTTACTACCATACCGAGTGAGTTGTCTTTGCGGATTACTAACGGGTGACGTATCTCTGGGAAAATACCGGTCGTGAGCACTCCCTCAAATCTGGTATTGTCATGCTGAATGTTGTTAATATCCTCAAATACAAATGGATCAACTGTATAGTAGAATTCTTCTCTCTTATATCGCCCGTTCTGTATCGACTGGTCATCGTAATATACTTTGGAGTTCTCTAATGAGGTCATACGTGGATAACCGGCATATAGCTTGCGACTGGATTTGTTGTCGGGCTTGTCTATCTCTATATAGCCTGTAATGTCTCGTACTAATGGCCTCACTGATTCTTTGACTGGTATGCCTTGATGGTCTACTTTGTCTGTCTTTACTCTCAACTGCATCCTGTCTACTCTCTTGAGCTCTATACGGAAATCATTATACGAGAAGTAGAATCCTTCTCCATACAACGATAGCATTCCGGCATCTACTCGCCCGTTGAACTGGAAGTCTCTGTTGCGCTTGAGCTGTATCTTGTCGCCTTCTGGTCGCAAAGCCACATTCTGATGGTCTGATACTGCTATACCCTTGACTCCTATTAGCTGGATGTCGTAGTTCTTAAGGTCTAGGATTCCATTAGGTGCCGAGGACTGACTGCTTGGCATCACCGCAACGTTGTCTTTTGGTGTCAGGTCTATATCGCTCTCGAAACGTATCACATCGTAGTCTTTCGTCCCTACTTGGTATGCCAGATAGTTGAGCAGGCGGTCGCGTATGACAACTACGTCCGTAGACTGGTCATAGTCTATGAATCCTTGATATGATAGGGGGATTAGTTCATTGCGTATCGAATTTCGCGCCATGCCTCTGTAGTCTGCATAGTCGGCCGCAGTGAATGGCATACCGCCCATGTAGTGATGGAAATCGGCTAAATACTGGAATGGATGCGTAAGGTCCATGCCTTGTAGCTGATGGAAGAACTCGGGACGGAAGTAGTCGACGGATTCGAAGGTTGCATAGGCTCTGGCCGCTCCGTCTACCATGCCTAGCTCCATATAGGGCTGGTCCATATGCCAGCGTATCTGCTCTATATCCATATTTACCATATGGAAGGTATCGAAGTATTTACTCCTCTCTATACCTTCTCCTAATCGGATCATACGGATTACTCTGTCTTTGTCTAGGTAGGTAAAATGGAGTCCCGGGTGCATGATCTCTTTGTCGTCTAGCTTTATGGATATATGCGCCTGCGCACTCTCTATTCTGTTGGGATATAGCGTGAAACTTAATGACCGCGCTACTATGAATACTGTGTCGTTCCTGTATATGGTCAGCTCTGCAGGATTCTCTCCGGTACCGGAACCGCGCATCTTTGCTCCGTCTTGCGCAAAGCCGCCGTGATAGTCCATGTCTTTGAATATCTGCTTCACTTCTCGTCGCTCGTCTGTCGTCTCAAACTTCGGATAGTTCTTTCCATGTAGCGACTTGACGCTTATGAGTCGATGCTCTACCGCTCCGTAGAGTGGTTCCGCAAAGTAGTCTTTGTTGACAAACTTTACCTTGGGTACTATGACGGTCGACTTGGTCATGTCGTGCTTGTACTCGCCGAATGTACAATAGGTCTGGTCTGCCGGCAACCCTACCCTCTCCCAGGTAATGCGGCCTTCTGTGCCGACCCACTGCATGTCGTCAAATGTATAGCGTCCCTTGGTATCGTTGATTATTATACTGTCTGTCTGCGAAGCACATACTAACCTGGTCTTCGGCACTTCTATCTCCATCTGCTTCTCGCCGGCAATGAATACAGCATCTTTGGTATCTATCCTCCATCGTAACGCTGATGTGTAGCCGAGTGTCCTGTCTTCGGCATACATCGTGGTCGACTGGATAAATTTATTGATGTATTTCAACTGTGGCTTGACGGTCATCTTCTTTACCAGCTGCTCGTGCCATACGGTAAAGTTCTTGCCTGATATGTTTGGGTTCTCATGTGTCAGCTTTAATACTTCTATAAGGTTCTTATAGTCTGGCAGTGGATGCGCACTTTTGAGCTTTCGCAGATGGTTGCAGTCTTCTATTATCCTCTGTCGCAACTCTTCGGATGTAGTCGGCGCCATGAAGAACTTCTGGAATTCTTCAAAATATTCTTCTGCTTTTTTCTTCGTTGATGATGTCGAGAAATACTCGCCAAATTGCTTGATGAATTCTTCTGGATTGGTGCTGAACTGTGGCTTTGTCTGCGCAAACGCAACTGAATTGTTGGATTCTTCCGAGGCGAAGAATAGTGTTGCTATGCTTATTGAGAAAAGCACAACAAGAATACGCATGAAATTTCTTGGCGTTGTGTATGTTGATCGATGCATCACTTGTCTTTTGATTGTATATCACAACATGGTCACAAAGTTAAGACAAATAACTCTACCTTCCGACCATTTGATATTTTTTAAGAGTACGCAAACATCGCTCTATTGGTTACTTTCTCTTCTCCTCTCTCTTTTCGCTCTTAAATGAAAATTTACGATGAACAAGGGTGCTCTATTGTATCAGCATAGACCTTGCAATACTCTTCTCTATATATACTCAGCCCTTATCTGAAAAAGACTTGAACTATGTCTATTATGACGAATAAAAAATGTAACTTTGCACCGCTTTGTTTTTTGTAAAGCACCTAAAACTTAATCAATACAATGCAAACATTTTACGAATGCCGTGTGAAGTATGCTAAGGAGGTCGATGGCCAGTCTAAGCCTATTACCGAATTGTATCTCTTCGACGCGCTGACATACACAGAGGCTGAAGCTCGTGTAACTGAAGAAATGGCTTCTTATATAAGTGGCGAATTCCAGATTGCTTCTATACGCAAGGCTCGCTACGCTGAACTTTTCCAACCTGAAGGGGGCGACCGCTGGTATAAGGTGAAGGTTTCTTTCCTCCTTGTCGACGAGAAATCGGGTAAGGAGAAGCGCGTATCGCAAACTATCCTAATCCTCGCTTCTGATATCAAGGATGCTTTCGATAAGACTATCGAATGTATGGGTGGTGACACGGACGACTTCGAGATAAATACTATCGATGAGACTAAAATCATGGATTTCTTCCCTTATTTCTCTAAGAATGACGACGTGAAGGACCGCGAGATTGGTCGCCGCCCTGCTACTGAGGCTGAACTCTCTGAGGCTCGTAAGGAATAATAGAATAAAATATACCTCTAATATATATCTTAAATAATAACAATGGCAAATAATAGCGGACATCCAAAGGGTCTCTATCTGCTTTTCGTTACCGAAATGGCAGAGCGTTTCTCTTACTACGGAATGAGAGCTTTGTTTACCCTCTTCATGGTAGCGGCTTTCTTCTCAAAAGATTTTGCATCTCAGATGTACGGTAGCTATACCGGACTCGTATACCTTACTCCTCTTCTCGGTGGTTATATTGCCGACCGTTACTGGGGCAACAACCGCTCTATCATCGTGGGCGGCCTCACAATGGCTGTCGGTCAGTTCCTTATGTTCCTTTCTGCTTGCTTCGTTCAACCTGCTATCTCTGTCGAGGGTGGCGCGATTGACACATCGGTAAACAGCGGACTTCCTCTATTCCTCATGATTTCTGGCCTCGTATGCCTCATCATGGGTAATGGCTTCTTTAAGCCTAATATCTCTACAATGGTGGGCGACCTCTACGAGCAGACCGACCGCCGCAAGGATGCTGCTTTTACTATATTCTACATGGGTATCAACGTTGGCGCTTTCATAGCTCCTCTCATCTGTGGTACTCTGGGCGAGGGCTCTTGGGATAACTTGGCTCCTTTTAAGTGGGGCTTCCTCTGCGCCGGTATCGCTATGATTCTCTCTGTAGTTGTATTTGTCTCTCTTAAGGGCAAATTCCTCGTTACTCCAGAGGGTGATATGATCGGACTCCCTCCTAAGAAGAGCGCTCTCCGTGCTAAAAAGGAGGAGTCTAAACGTGAGGTTGAGCAGGTTAAGGAGAACGCTAAGAAGAATTCACCTCTGCGCCTTATCTTCTGCGCTTTGGGCTTGGTCGTTTTGTTCTTCGTATTCTCTGCTGATGCCGAGAACATGACTGATTATATCTCTGCAGCTATCTACGACCTCAGTATAATGATGCCTATATTTATCATTACTGACCGCACTTTGACTAAGACTGAGATTTCTCGTATCGGCGTTATCTATATCATCGCGGTATTCGTAATCTTCTTCTGGTCGGCTTTCGAACAGGCTGGTATGACTCTTACTTATTTCGCTCAGGAGCAGACTAACCGTATGATCGGTGAGTTTGAGGTTCCTGTTACTTGGTTCCAGTCTATCAACCCTATCGTAGTGGTTTCTTTCGCTCCTGTCATGGCTGCCCTATGGAGCTTCCTCGGCAGGAAGAACCTCGAACCTGCTTCTCCTGTTAAGCAGGCTATCGGTCTCGGACTCCTCGCTATTGGCTACCTCGTAATATCTATCGGTACTAAGAATCTCGAGCCTGGCGTAAAGGTTTCTATGTTCTGGTTGATTTCTCTCTACTTCATCCACACTATCGGTGAGCTTAGCCTCTCTCCTATCGGTCTTTCGATGGTAAACAAGCTGGCACCTGCTCAGTTGGCTTCTCTCCTTATGGGTGTATGGTTTATGAGTAACGCAGCAGCTAATATCCTTGCTGGTAAGCTCGCTACTCTCTACCCTGATGGTTCTTCTGTAAAGACTTTCTGCGGCTTCAAAATCGAGACTATGGATGAGTTCTTCATGGTATTCGTAGTCCTCGCTGGCGTAGCATCTCTGTTGCTCTTCGCTCTCTGCCCTCTCCTCAAGAAGATGATGAAGGGTGTCGAGTAATAATAATGACTATTGATAATTCATATTTGGAGGCTGTGTCAAAACCAACGACACAGCCTCTCTTTTTGCCTTCATCATTGAAAATTTACGATGAACAAGGTACTTCTCCGAGTCTAGCCCGTGTCTAGCCTGTGCCTAGCCATAGCCTCCCAAAGACTATACTGCTCGGAATTCGCTATTCTCTGAGACTTGATTCTGACCTTACTCGTAGTCAGATAAAAAATAACACAATTTTTCTCTCAATGTGTAACCTTTAGATCGAACCATCCGTAGAAGAACCGAGAACTGTAAACTAAACAATCTATGGCGTCAGTTACCATCAAACCCAGACATATTACTATCGCTCGCAGAGCCGCTAGAACAGACTCAACCGCTCGCATCGATGGCAGAAGCATCTTCATAAAGAGATATCCAGGAAACAACTTCAAGATTATCATGGTCCACGTTACTAAAAAGCAACGCAGGGCTAGGGATATTTTTGCCGATGCTCAACGTCTCGCTAAGGATGACTACCAGAAATGGAACCGCATCAGGCATTGGAGACGAATAGCTAGGACTCACAAGCATAAGGGTGGCTACAGAGCTGCCGTATCTTTCTATTATAGATTGCTGCTTGAACATGGCGACCAGCTGAAGGAGCTCCATCCTGCAAAGCCGGACAGGAGACTCTTTAAGAATGGCAACTCTTTCTATTTCATTAATTTCGACAACGCTACGGAGTACCGCAACGAACTTCTGCAGCTGTGCGGATAGCTCCTCTTTCTTATACATATTAATATAGGTTACGCTTCCACTTGCGATTGGGGCTCCCATAGGCTGCCCTAGCTATTACTTTTTGGCAAATAGTTGGTTATATTGAAAAAGATTGTATCTTTGCAACGCAATTTTGCATTTATTCACAGGTAAATTTAAACCTATTAGAAGAATGGGATACAAAATAATCGTTCTAGCCAAGCAAGTGCCTGATACGCGCAACGTTGGCAAAGATGCTATGACAGCAGAGGGCACTATCAACCGTGCTGCCCTTCCTGCTATCTTCAACCCAGAAGACCTTAATGCTCTCGAGCAGGCTCTTCAAATCAAGGACAAATATCCAGATTCAACAATTACTATGTTGACAATGGGTCCTGGTCGTGCCGCAGAGGTACTCCTCGAGGGTATGTATCGTGGTGCAGACGCAGGTGTTCTTTTGACTGACCGTGCTTTCGCAGGTGCAGATACTCTCGCAACATCATATGCTCTTTCTACAGCAATCAAGAAAATCGGTGAGTACGATATCATTATCGGTGGTCGTCAGGCTATCGACGGCGATACCGCTCAGGTAGGCCCACAGGTTGCTGAGAAGCTCGGCCTTACTCAGATTACTTACGCTGAGAAGATCGAGAAGATTGAGGGTAAGACAATCCGCGTACAGCGCCATATCCCTGGCGGTATCGAGACTGTAGAGGGTCCTCTCCCTATCGTTATCACAGTTAATGGTTCGGCTGACCCTTGTCGCCCACGTAATGCTAAGCGCGTAATGAAGTTCAAGTATGCACAGACTCCTTCTCAGGCAGCTGCAGAGGGCGGTAACGCAGAACTTATCAAGGCTCGTCCTTACCTCAATATCAAGGAGTGGACAGTAGCTGACGTCGACGGCGACGTTAAGCAGTGCGGTCTCAATGGTTCTCCTACTAAGGTTAAGACCATCAAGAACATCGTATTCGCAGCTAAGGAGTCTAAGAAATTCACAGCAGCCGATGCTGATATTGAGAGCCTCATGGTTGAGCTCATCGAGAACAAGATTGTCGGTTAATAGAAAAAAAGAAGAACAATGAATAGCGTATTTATATATTGCGAAATCGAGGAAGGACAAGTAGCAGACGTCAGCCTCGAGCTATTGACCAAAGGTCGTCAGTTGGCAGACCAACTCGGAGTAGAGGTTGAGGCTATCGTAGCTGGCTCTAATCTCGCCGGCATCGAGAAGCAGGTTGCACCTTATGGTGTTGACAAGCTTCACGTATTTGATGCTCCAGGTCTCTACCCTTATACTTCTCTCCCTCACACAAGCGTAGTCGTTAACCTCTTCAAGGAGGAGAAACCTCAAATCTGCTTGATGGGTGCTACAGTAATCGGCCGCGACCTCGGTCCTCGCGTATCTTCAGCTTTGTTCAGCGGTCTTACAGCCGACTGTACATCTCTTGAGATTGGCGACCACGAGATGAAGGGCGTTACTTACAAGAACCTCCTCTATCAGATTCGTCCTGCTTTCGGTGGTAACATCGTTGCTACTATCGTTAACCCTGAGAACCGCCCACAGATGGCAACAGTTCGCGAGGGCGTTATGCAGAAGGAAATCAAGGACGCTAACTATAAGTGCGAGGTTATCAAGCACGACGTAAAGAAGTATGTTGCAGATACTGACTATGTAGTTAAGGTTATCGAGCGTCATATCGAAAAGGCTAAGAACAACCTCAAGGGCGCTCCTATCGTCGTAGCCGGTGGTTACGGTATGGGTAGCAAGGAGGGCTTCGATATGCTCTTCGAACTCGCTAAGACAATCAACGCCGAGGTAGGTGCCAGCCGTGCAGCTATCGACGCAGGCTTCTGCGACCACGACCGCCAGATTGGTCAGACAGGTGTTACTGTTCGTCCAAAACTTTACATCGCTTGCGGTATCTCTGGTCAGATCCAGCACATCGCTGGTATGAAGGAGTCTTCAATGATTATCTCTATCAACTCTGATCCTGACGCTCCAATCAACACAATCGCTGATTACGTGATCACAGGTACAGTCGAGGAGGTAGTTCCTAAACTCATTAAGTATTACAAGAAAAACAAATAATCCGGAAGAAGATGGCAAATTTCTATACAGACACCCCTGAACTTAAGCATCATCTTTCTCACCCATTGATGAAGCACATCGTTGAGCTCAAAGAGCGCAACTTTGCAGATAGAGAGAAGTTTGACTACGCACCAGCCGACTTCGAGGATGCAATGGATAACTACGATAAGGTTCTCGAAATCGTAGGCGAAATCTGTGGCGATATCGTAGCTCCTAACGCTGAGGGCGTTGACCATGAGGGCCCAGTTTGCGCAAATGGTCGCGTACAGTACGCTTCTGGTACTCAGGCTAACCTCGATGCTACACGTAAGGCAGGTCTTATGGGTATGTCTATGCCACGTCGTTTCGGTGGCTTGAACTTCCCTATCACTCCATATATCATGGCTGCTGATATCGTCAGCCGCGCTGATGCTGGCTTCGAGAATCTCTGGGGTCTCCAGGATTGCGCCGAGACTCTCTATGAGTTCGGTAACGAGGACCAGAAGATGCGTTTCCTCACTCGCGTATGTAACGGCGAGACTATGTCAATGGACTTGACTGAGCCTGATGCTGGTTCCGACCTCCAGAGCGTAATGCTTAAGGCTACTTACTCTGAGAAGGATGGCTGCTGGTTGCTCAATGGTGTTAAGCGTTTCATCACTAACGGTGACGCCGACATCCACTTGGTTCTCGCTCGTTCTGAGGAGGGCACACACGATGGCCGCGGTCTTTCTATGTTCATCTATGACAAGCAGCAGGGCGGCGTAAATGTACGTCGTATCGAGAATAAGATGGGTATCAAGGGCTCTCCTACTTGCGAGCTCGTATACAAGAATGCTAAGGCAGAACTCTGTGGCGACACAAAACTTGGTCTTATCAAGTATGTCATGGCTCTTATGAATGGCGCTCGCCTCGGTATCGCTGCTCAGGGCGTAGGTATCTCTCAGGCTGCTTTCAACGAGGCTTTGGCTTATGCTAAGGATCGTAAGCAGTTCGGCAAGGCTATCATCGAGTTCCCAGCTGTAGCTGAGATGTTGAGCTTGATGAAGGCTAAACTTGATGCTTCTCGCGCTCTCTTGTACGAGACATCTCGTTTCGTTGATATCTACAAGGCTCTCGACGATATCGCTAAGGAGCGTAAGCTCGAGCCTGAGGAGCGTCAGGAGCAGAAGAAGTTCGCTAAGTTGGCCGACTCTTTCACTCCTCTCGTTAAGATGATGGGTTCTGAGTATGCTAACCAGAATGCATACGACTGTATCCAGGTTCATGGTGGTTCAGGCTTCATGAAGGAGTACACTTGCGAGCGTCTCTACCGTGATGCTCGTATCACTTCAATCTATGAGGGTACAAGCCAGTTGCAGACAGTAGCTGCTATCCGCTACGTAACAACAGGTGCTTACTTGAACCAGATCCGTGACGCATACGAGACTCTTCACTTCGATGCTCGTTTCGATGTTCTCCGCGACAAGCTCAAGGATATGGCTGATAAGGCTGGTATGGCTATCAACCAGGTTGTTGAGACTAAGAATCAGGAGCTCCTCGATCTCGTTGCTCGTCGTCTTGTTGAGATGTGCGCTCACACAATCATGGGTCACCTCCTCCTCCAGGATGCTAACAAGGCTCCTGAACTCTTCGAGAAGTCGGCTAACGTATACATCCGTTATGCTGAGGCTGAGGTTGAGAAGCACATTACATTCATCCGTAAGTTCCAGGAGGAAAACCTCGAGAACTATCGTATGGCTTAATTAATATCTCGTCCCTTCTCCCATAAGGAGGGGGAATGGTGAAATACCTTATAAGCAGGCTGTGTCAAAACAATGACACAGCCTCTTTTTTTTATCTCATCATTTGTAAAATTTACGATGAACAAGGGACTCCCATTATACCACAACATAACCACAACGGTACTACGCAGTAACCTCAAACGATCCACAAACAATCCACTAAGCACCTCAACACCCCACACGTAAGAGTAATTGAGAATCCCCCCAATATCGTCGTTTTAAGACAACTGCCTAACAAACGCTATTAGGAATTATTACGTAATTCGCGTATGCTGTTTTTAATATTTATTAAGCAAATATACTTGGTCAACTTACAGAATAGCTTAATCTTTGTCGCTGAATATTTTACAAAGAAACAAACAAATGACACGCATTAAATTCTTGGCTCTATTTCTTACATGGAGCTTATCTTCTTTTTGTGTAATGGCGGGAGGATATCTCACCAATACTAATCAGCACGCATCTTTCCTCAGAATGATTGCTCGCGGAGCTTCTGTTTCTCTGGATGGCGTTTATTCAAACCCTGCGGGCTTATCTTTCCTCGAAGATGACAAGATATATTTATCTGTCACTATACAGAGTGCCTTTCAGAACAGAGACATCCAATCTGAGAGCTTGGTATTCGCAAATAGCCAGACTCCTGATGGCAAACGCTCATACCATGGCAGCGCTTCTGCTCCTATAGTACCTTCTATTCACTTCGCTTACCGAAAGGGCGATTGGACGATTGCCTCTGCTCTGGCTATCACCGGTGGCGGTGGTAAGGCTTCTTTCAACAAAGGCCTTCCTCTCTTCGAGGCCTCTGCAATAGGTATGATGTCTAAGGAATCTAACGGAATGCTCACTTCCGATATGTACGATATTTCAAGTGCAATGGATGGCAAACAATATATCATGGGCCTCACATTGGGATTGGGCTATAAGATAAATGAGCACTTCTCAGCATTTGCAGGCGGCCGTATGAACTATTTCATGGGAGGCTATAAGGGTCACTTGAAAATCAATCTGCGTAACGGCGTAGCAGAGGCTCTCGGACAGCAAATCGTATCAGCAGCATACCAGCAGCTGATAGCGGCAGGTGTAGACGCTGCAGCAGCTATGCAACAGGCTATGATGCTCGCTCAGCAACAGGGTGGAGCTATGATGCAGAAACTGGAGAGTTCTGCAATACGTCTCGACTGTGACCAGACTGGCTGGGGATTGACTCCTGTCATCGGTCTCTTCGGCAGAGTCGGTATAGTAGACCTCGCAGCTAAATACGAGTTCGTCACAAATTTGAATATCGAGAATTCTACCAACGTACTCGAAAGACCAGCATCTGCAGCAGAATTGCTTCGCCCATACGAAAACGGCGTTAATACTCCTAATGATATTCCAGCCTTGCTGACATTGGCAGCAGGAATCAATATAATGCCAACACTCCGCACTACCCTAGAGTGGCACTTCTTCGACGACAAGAACGCAAGAATGGCAGGTGGCAAGCAGAAGACTCTTGAGCGTGGCACTTACGAATACCTCGCTGGTATTGAGTGGGACATAATAGACCGCCTCACAATCTCTGGTGGCTATCAGCGTACCGACTATGGCTTGTCGGACGACTATCAGTCGGATACATCTTTTGCCTGCGATTCTTACTCTCTCGGATTCGGTGCAAAAGTAAAGCTCTCTGAGAAATTGGCTATGGATATTGCCTATTTCTGGACAACATACGACGACTACAAAAAGGTATCTGAGAACTACAATGGTCTCGGAATTAAAGGTACAGACACATACAGCCGTACAAATAAGGTATTCGGCGTATCGCTTGAGTATAAGTTCTGATATAAGATATATAGAAAAAAACGAGCTCCCATCAGCAGATGAGAGCTCGTTTGTATTTATAATGCTTTTTACTCGCCCAAGGCCTGGAGAAGAGTCTGCTTCATGGTTTCTTCACCAGGGAAGCCGATGAAACTCTGTACCAACATACCATTCTTATCAAGAATGAGATAAGTTGGAACACTTGACGACCCTACCTTAGAACAGATAGCATGTGCCAAATCATCCGAAACCAAGAAATGATGACCCGGAATATCCTTTATCATCTCCTCTAGTTTGCCTCTATCTGAGCTAGATGTTGCAATATAGATATAATCTATATCTTTATCCTTCAAAGACTCCTTGAGAGGTGCCATTAACTTATGAGCCTTACGGCATGGTGAGCACCACGTCTCCCAGAAATCAATAAGAATAACCTTACCAGGATGCATACTTACCAGAGCCGGAACAAACTGCGAGATTGGGATAGGGAATGTGCCACCATTTGTGAGATCTTCCACCATTCCCATATTTGCAAACATTTCTGCCCTGGCAGCCTTCGCCTTCTCTACCAGTTTATTACATACCTCATTATTAATTACACCATCAAAAGAAGGATTCATTACCTTTTGGAACGCATTGTAAAGATCTGCCCTCAGTGAGACTTCCCCTTCCTTGACATTGATAGGGACAAGGAAGAACATATCCCAGTAAGGAGCAAGCGGAGAATTGAAACAGCCATATTCCTGCAACATCTTCTGTCCTTGCACATCTACAGCTTCTGGGTCCAGCAAAGTGCTGTACTTTTGTACGAGATCAGGATACTGCTGACTGTCGAGAGAAAGTTTCCCTTCAACCATCATATTTTTTACGTAAGTTTCCAGGTAATTAGTTATAACATAATAAGTATCATATTCGACCCTGAAGAGAATCAGTTGCTTGTATGCATCTGTATATGACGACTTATTTAGTTTCTCTATATTAGCCTCAGCAGCAGAATGAATAGCATCCAATCTAGCCTGACTATTATCAGCAGTTAGAGAAGCCTTGAAGACATCTGAGTAAGAGTTGATGTCTGAATTGGCTATCTGCATATTTGTCTTTGCCAAGAATCCCTTGGCAGACAAAACAGGGTTCTCCTTATTATATATGTCTACAAGGAGTTCGAGAGAATTACCAGGAGCCGCTACCAATCCTCTTAAGGTTCCGAGTCCAAATAATGAAAAATCTACCTGACGAGGATATGAGAGAGGCAGATCCACAACAACTTCTCCCCTCTCTTCATCAAAAGAAAAGTCATCGTACCCTTGACGCGATACGCCAAGAGACATGCCGAACGACTCCACCCCTGCTTCGATATTCATACCTGGTCGATAGCCCAGACATTTTACTGATATGTGGAAAATCCCCTCGCCGACTTTAACCTCTGGGAGTGTCTCATTATCGGCATACTTGACATCCTTCCATTCGGCAGGGATTTCAGGTTCAACCAACTTTGGTCGGATAGTCCAGCACTTGTAACTATCACTTCCACTGCAACCATCCAAGTCAAAACATGAAGTACCAGCAGGCAGTGGCTCGAAGTGGAGAGCAAAAGATGCTCCGTGGCCATCATTAGGCATAATAGGTTCTCCGATGACTACATCCGCCTCGTTAGCAGAGGTAGCCTTGCCATTGAGAATCTTGAAAGTCTGTCCATCCGCTGTACGCAGAACAGTAGACTCTGCGAAAGGGGCCATACCGTTATCACCCACATATCCGGTATGAAAATGCAAAACCGTTTCATTGGCGAGAAGTTCCACCTTCGTCAACTCACCCCAATGACCGATATTTTCATTAAAATAAACTGGATTATCCCAGACGTTGCTGCTTGAGCAACTTGCGAGGATCAGAAAGACAACCCCGCAAAGCACTGATAAAAAATGACGTTTCATAAGAGAAATGTTTAATAACTGCATCACAAAGATATTTATAAATATCAAAAAAGCAAATACACGAACACAAAAATGAGTACAAAACACACTGAATTACAGCATGCTTTGCGAAAAACCTGCCAACTATACATGAGATATTTACAAAACGATTGGCTACAGAGAATCGAATACAGATTGGAGACGATTAAAGAAAAGAGCTATATGTCCGCCATCCATCTGCTGATGGTTGACCTGAATAGTTATAGGAAGAGTTGTTCGGAACCAACTCTTACGATATCTTCCCCAACAGAGAAAAGGAGTCGGATATTCGGGCACATACTGATTGCAGCACGAATCAAACTCGAGAGATGCGATACAAGATGTACCTATCAGTGCGTGATCCTCATGAAAATAATTATCGTGCGTCTCCTTGACTATCGCCACCTGTCGTGTATAGGTAGACAGAAAATCCTCCAAGTTATCCGTGTATGGGATATCACAGAAATAGAAGTCGCCCCTATCATCCGCTATTATACCCTGAACGACCAATTTATCATACTCCTCCACCCTATCAGGGAACACAGTATAATAGAACTCCTTGATATCCTTAGCCGCGGCACCAATGCAATGCAACATAAGAGGATACAACTTGCAGCCCTTGCGACGTTGGAATCTCATAAGATGCGTCAAATCAAACGTCTTAGTAATAGAAATCATTGGCATTGGAGAAGTATGCCAACGTTTATGAGCCAATGCACGGTGCGTATCTTCAGGGTCTAATATTTTCATGTCTATTTTAGGTTTATGCTAAGTTCAGTCAAAAGACGTCCAACCTACGCTCTGGGTAGCATGTGGGTATGTGAAGCGCCCTTGTTCATCGTAATTTTTTAATTAGTGGATAAAAGAATTAGGCGTTTTCAAGGTATTATGATTACGATACCCCAAGAGGCGATAATAGCCCGTAGAAGGGTCGCGATGATAGAGACAAATATGGTAGTCATTCTCCGTTTCCGAAAAATTAGACTCAGTATTCCCCATAGAAGCAACACCCTCCTTATTGACCTCCACTATTCTGAAGTTGGCTAACGACTGCTTGACAAAAAAAGAAGTCTCGTACATATTCTTAGTTCCCTCGATAAAATTCATTTTCGCATAAGCCACTGGAAATGGAGAATCCACCATATCACCCACCACATATAAATCATTGACATCATTATCAGCCTCGAAAAATATATGGGCTATACAGTAATCAGCCGACGTATCCGGGTTACTGTCAGGCGTATCATACGTATGAATAAACTGCAAACCATTGAAATCCTCGTGATAAGAATACCCCAAAGCAGGCACAGCCACAGGAATAGAGGCATGGAAATAATCCTCCACAAACTCGACACGAGTATTAGAGATTACATGTCCACGCAAGCTACGAGTATCAGCCCACCTCCATTCAGAACCACCCTGATAGACGAGAGGCGACAGAAAAACCATATCATTACCTCGGATGATATCCGGATCCTTGAAAAAGGCGAGCGACGAAAAATCATTATTCTGCCAAGAGCAGACAGAAAGAGTGCTAGGGAGATATTGCGAAGCAGACGACGACCTACCATGAACAGAAACCGTCAGTTCCTGAGTCCCGTCATCATTAGTTCTCTTGACATTAGACTGCAGCCCCATTTCGTGTTCAGCCAACATTATCGGGCGAGAGAGCATCAATTCACCATCATCCACAGAATATACGCTCAGAATATAATTACCCGACATTTTGAAATTTGCGACAGGAATCCTGACCACATAATGGACATAATCCACTGTTGTATTAAAAGAAAGGCGGTATTCCGAGCAATCATACTGCTTCTCGAAGCCATCCCAATATTCAATCGACATCATTTCGTCGGGCTGCCAAGAAATATCACAGTGACGAAGAGTAAAATACAACTGGTGCGAGTCGGCATACAGCTCATCAAACGACAATAGAATATCTAAAGTAGAATTATTATCGAAATCATAAACATACTGCTGTTTCCAGCTATCCTGAGCAGTCAGTCTGACAGTGTGAACCGATGGGCGCTGATAGAAAACGGTTTGGAAAGCATCAGTTTGAGCCGATAGGAACACGCTGAAACACAACGACATCACGAAGGTTGCAATTTTCTTGCGGAAAATTTGCTCCCAATTAAAGTTTTTTTTGTCTAATAATTCGTTTTTGACGTTAAGTTTCATTTTCTTTGCACTCGATTTATTGGCTCAAAAGTAGTCATAAATTTGGAGACACACCTCTGAAAATTAGAAAAAACAAAGAAACACAAAACACAAATACAAACAATGTCTGAAGTGATTAAACTCAAAAGAGGCCTCGACATTCGCTTGGCAGGTAAGTCGGAGACGATTTACACCCAAGTGGCTCCATCTGAGCAGTTTGCCATTTGTCCGGCAGATTTCAAGGGATTGACGCCAAAAATGGTAGCAAAAGTTGGAGACAAAGTGAATGCGGGTGATGTGCTTTTTGTAGACAAGCAGCATCCAGAGGTTCTATTTGTATCGCCTGTTTCGGGCGAGCTTGCAGCCGTTAATCGCGGTGAGCGACGTGTAATACTTGAGGTTGTTGTTAAGGCCGATGGTGTAGCTACTACACGCGACTTTGGCAAAGAGGACGTTAAGAGCCTCTCACGCGATCAAGTAATCAACAAACTATTAAAGACTGGTGCATGGACCTACTTCAAGCAGCGTCCATACAACGTGGTAGCTGATCCATGGGGTCCAATCCGTTCGATTTTCGTATCGACATTTGACACTGCACCATTGGCACCAGATTTCGATTTCATCATTGCTGGCAACGAGGCGAACTTCCAGGCTGGTCTTGATGTATTGGCGAAGGTTGCTCCTACATTTGTAGGTGTACGTTCTGAGAGTGCGAACAACGCATTTGCTCAGGCCAAGGGCGTAACAGTAACATCATTTGCAGGCAAGCACCCAGCAGGCTGTGTAGGTGTTCAGATCAACCATGTTCAGCCAATCAACGCTGGTGAGAAAGTATTGACAATTGGCGTTCAGGAAGTTGTAGCTATCGGCAAGCTCTTCTCAACAGGTGTTATGGACTTTGCTCGAGTAGCTGTAGTCTGTGGCTCTGAGGTTAAGAAGCCTACATACGTTCGCACAACACTTGGTTCACAGTTGACAAATATCCTCAAGGACAATATTGCTTCTGACAATGTACGTGTAATTTCGGGCAACGTATTGACCGGCACACAGGTTGAGTCGAACGGCTACTTGCGTTACTACGACTCACAAGTCACAGTAATTCCAGAGGGTAACGAGTATGAATTCCTTGGTTGGGCTATGCCAGGACTCAACAAGTTCTCGAACCACAAGACATTCCTCTCGTGGTTGACAGGCAGCAAGACATACAAACTCGACACAAATATGCACGGCGAGCACAGAGCATTCGTTGTTTCTGGCGAGCTTGATGCTGTATTGCCAATGGACATTTACCCTGAGTTCCTTTTCAAGGCTATCATGGCACAAGACATCGACAAGATGATTGAGCTAGGTATCTACGAGGTAGTTGAGGAAGACATCGCGCTTTGCGAGTTCGTATGTACAAGTAAACTCAACTTGCAGAAGATCTTGAGAAACGGTCTCGACCTTATGGCTAAGGAAGTTGGATAACGTAATAGTTATTGTAAAACAAAAGTAAAAACGCAATAAGACGTGAAAGCTTTAAGAAAATATGTTGACAGCGTGAAGCCTAACTTCCAGGAAGGTGGTAAGTTCAGCTGGCTCCGTTCTACATTCGGTGCCTTCGAGACTTTCCTCTTTACTCCTAACGAGGTAAACAAGGGCGGTGTTCACGTTCGCGACGCGGTGGATTTGAAGAGAACCATCATCGTCGTAGTGTTGGCTTTGATTCCAGCACTTTTGATGGGTATGTACAACACAGGCTACCAGCACTTCCGTGCATTAGGTCAGGCAGCTGAGTTTGGGGATATGTTCCTCTACGGCTTCTTGCAGGTATTGCCAATGTTGATCGTATCTTATGTTGTAGGTCTCGGCATTGAGTTTGCCGTTGCACAGATGCGCGGTCACGAAGTAAACGAGGGATTCCTTGCAACAGGTATGTTGATTCCATTGATTATGCCAGCAGACGTTCCACTTTGGATGGTTGGTTTGGCAACAGCATTTGCAGTTATCCTTGCTAAGGAGGTATTCGGTGGTACAGGTATGAACATCTGGAACCCAGCATTGATAGCACGTGCATTCCTTTTCTTCGCTTATCCTAGCAAGATGTCTGGTGACTCTGTATGGTATGGCGCAGAGAAGGCAGTAGACGGCTTCTCAGGTGCAACAGCACTTTCGAATGCCAATGCTACTGGTGCTACAGGTTTTGACTTCATGGATTGTGTATATGGTCTTATCCCTGGTTCTATCGGTGAGACATCTGTAATTGCAATCGCTATCGGCGCTGTTTTGATGCTCTGCACAGGTGTAGCATCTGCGAAGACAATGATCAGCGTATTCGTTGGTGGTGCCTTGACAGCATACCTCTTCAATATCGGTGGAGCTACAGGCATGGGTTCATTGTGCTGGTGCGAGCACCTTGTAATTGGTGGTTTCTGCTTCGGTGCAGTATTCATGGCAACAGACCCTGTAACATCTCCACGTACAGAGTGTGGTAAGTATATCTACGGTTTCTTGATTGGTGCTATGGCAATTATCATCCGCGTATTGAACCCTGGTTATCCAGAAGGTATGATGCTTGCGATATTGCTCATGAACACATTTGCTCCACTTATCGATAGCATTATCGTAGGTCGCAACATCAGCCGCAGAAAGAATCGTGTTAAACAACAAGCAAAATAAGCAACGACAATGGCAGCAAACAATAATTCGAAGGGCTTCTCGACGAATAGCAACACCTATACTATTGTATATGCAATAGTAATGGTAGTCATCGTTGCATTCCTCTTGGCATTCGCGCATTCTGCTCTAGGTCCAAAACAGGACGAGAATGTACGACTTGACACAAAGAAGCAGATTCTCAGTGCCTTGAACATAAATGAGTTCACAGATGCACAGGCAACATTTACAAAGAATGTTGTTAAAATCCTGGATAACAATGGTACAGAGAAGTGTGCAGTAGCAGACTTTGACGTAACAGGTTCAGATAAGAATGACGTTATCTATCAGTGTTCAGTAAACGGTGCAACAAAGTACGTTATTCCAATGAACGGTAACGGTCTTTGGGGTGCGATCTGGGGCTACATTGCTCTCGACGAGAACAAGAGCACAGTATATGGCATCTATTTCAACCATGCCAGCGAGACAGCAGGTCTTGGTGCTGAAATCGTTAAGCCAGCATTCTGCAACCAGTTCAAAAACAAGAACATCAAGAGAGACGACAAGTTGACATCTATCGCAGTTGTAAAGAAGGGTCAGTCAGCAGAGGGTAAAGACTATGTTGATGGCATCTCAGGTGGTACAATCACCTCTTCAGCAGTCAGCGTTATGATAGAGACAAGCCTCAAGAAGTTCGAAGGTTTCTTAACAAAGTAAACTAGGAGGAAAGAAAAATGAGCTTATCTAAGAAGAACAAAGAGGCATTTTTGAATCCTCTTACAATCAACAACCCTGTCACTGTTCAGGTGCTCGGTATCTGTTCGGCACTTGCCGTTACAGCGCAGCTCGAGCCAGCATTGGTAATGGGTCTTGCTGTTACAGTTATTGTAGCAGTTGCAAACGTAGTAATCTCACTTTTGAGAAATACAGTTCCTAACCGTATCCGTATCATCGTACAATTGGTAGTTGTAGCTACACTTGTAACACTTGTATCAGAAGTCTTGAAGGCATTTGCATACGATGTCAGCGTACAGTTGTCAGTTTACGTAGGTTTGATTATTACAAACTGTATCTTGATGGGTCGTCTTGAGGCCTTCGCTATGCAGAACGGACCATTCGAGTCATTGCTTGATGGTATCGGCAGCGGACTTGGCTATGCTAAGATTTTGGTTATCGTAGCATTCTTCCGTGAGTTGCTCGGTTCTGGCAAGCTTCTTGGCTTCAACATTTTGAACTACGATTGCATCCAGAACGCAGGTTACCAGAACAACGGTCTTATGCTCCTCGCTCCAATGGCGTTGATCATTTGCGGTTGCATTATCTGGTGGGAGCGTGCACACAATAAGGATCTACAAGAAAAATAAACAGTAACAGCAGAAGATTATCATGGATTTACTAAGTCTTTTCGTCCGCTCAATATTTGTGGACAATATGATATTCGCCTTCTTCCTCGGTATGTGTTCATACTTGGCCGTATCGAAGAGTGTCAAGACGGCGTTTGGTCTTGGTCTTGCAGTTACATTTGTGCTTGTAGTGACCTTGCCAGTTAACTATTTGTTGCAGACAAAGGTGTTAGGTCCAAACTGTCTTGCAGACGGAGTTGACCTCACATTCTTGTCATTCATTCTTTTCATTGCTGTGATTGCGGGTATCGTTCAATTGGTAGAGATGGTAGTAGAGAAATTTGCTCCAGCGCTCTATGCATCACTCGGTATCTTCCTTCCATTGATTGCCGTTAACTGTGCTATCATGGGTGGTTCGCTCTTCATGCAGCAGCGTATTGGCCTTGAGCCAACAGACCCTAAGGCTATTACAGACATTGTTTCGGCAATTGTCTATGCATTAGGTTCAGGTATTGGCTGGTTGATCGCTATCGTAGCGCTCGCGGCTGTACGTGAGAAGATGGCATACTCTAATGTACCACCAGCATTGCGTGGCCTTGGCATCACATTTATTGTGGTAGGTCTTATGGCTATGTCATTCATGTGTTTCAGTGGTCTTAAATTGTAAAACTCAGTAACACAATAGCTGATATGATGAATTTAATTCTATCGAGCATTGGAGTATTCTTGGTAATTATCCTCTTGCTCGTTGTCATGCTCCTCGTAGCTAAGAAATATCTTACTCCGAGCGGCAACGTAAAAATTAAGATCAACGGCGACAAAGAAGTTGAGGTCGGCCAGGGTGGCAGCCTACTCGGCACACTTGCAGCAGAAGGCATCTATTTGCCATCGGCATGTGGTGGCAAGGGTTCTTGTGGTCAGTGCAAGTGTCAAGTAATAGAAGGTGGTGGCGAGATTCTTGATTCAGAGAAGGGTCATTTCTCTCGTAAGCAGCAGCAAGACCACTGGCGTCTTGGTTGTCAGGTTAAGGTCAAGGGTGATCTTGGCATTAAGGTAGACGACGCAGTAATGGGTGTTAAGGAATGGGAGTGCGAGGTTATCTCGAACAAGAACGTTGCTACATTCATTAAGGAGTTCAAGGTTAAGCTTCCTCCAGGAGAGCACATGGACTTCGAGCCAGGTTCATACGCACAGATCAAGATTCCAGAGTACGATATCAACTATGCTGATTTCGACCGTTCGCTCATTGGTGACCTTTATGTACCAGCATGGGAGAAGTTTGGTCTCTTCAACTTGAAGCAAAAGAATACAGAGGCAACAATCCGTGCATACTCAATGGCCAACTACCCAGACGAGGGTGATATCATCACATTGACAGTACGTATTGCTACACCTCCATTCAAGCCAAAAGACCAAGGTCCAGGCTTCATGGATGTACCATGTGGTATTGCATCAACATACATCTTCAACCTCAAGCCAGGAGACAAGGTAACAATGTCGGGCCCTTATGGTGAGTTCCGTCCACGTTACGGCACAGGCAAGGAGATGATTTGGGTCGGTGGTGGTGCCGGTATGGCTCCATTGCGTGCTCAGATTATGCACTTGCTCAAGACACTCCACGTACGTGACCGTGAGATGCACTATTTCTATGGTGCGCGTGCTATTGACGAAGTATTCTTCATGGAAGACTTCCTCGAGCTTGAGAAAGAGTATCCAAACTTCCACTTCCACTTGGCACTTGACCGTCCAGACCCTAAGGCAGACGCAATGGGTGTTAAGTACACAGCAGGCTTCATTGCTCCAGTTCTTGGTGACACATACCTCAAGGCACACGAAGCACCAGAAGACATCGAGTACTACCTCTGTGGTCCTCCAATGATGGCTAAGACAGTTCTTGACCTCTTGGATTCACTTGGTGTTGAGAGCAAGGACATTATGTTTGATAACTTCGGCGGATAATTTTCAATCCAGCCAACAAATAGAATCGCTGAATAGGCAAAAGCTTATTCAGCGATTTTTTTTAATTCCTAATTCCTTATTATTAGTCAATAATTAGGAATTAGAGAAAGAAGAGCGGTGGTATTTTTTGTGGGGAACAGATGTCTGGAAAGAGGGGCTTTGTAGATGCTATGAGGGTGCCTTGTAGACTCTTTGAAGGTTCTTTGTAGTCCCTTTGGAGTTCCTTTGTAGTATAAGAGAAGTCCCTTGTTCATCGTAAATTTTCATTAAGCAGACCATATAGAAGAGGCATTCGACGAGTGCTCAGGAGAGCGAGTTGGGAGGCAAAGAGAAGTTGGGTTGTACGCTTTTGTTTGCTTTTTTTTGCATTTGTTGTATTTTTTGTATCTTTGCGACGCTCGACACATAGCATCAAAGTTTAGAAAGATACGTTATTATGGACGAAATAAAGAAACTAATGCAGAAGCGTGCGCAGTCGCGCTTAGGTGGTGGTGAAAAACGCATCGAAGCTCAGCACGCCAAGGGAAAACTTACAGCAAGAGAGCGCATTGCTCTACTTCTTGACCAAGGCAGTTTTGAGGAATACGATATGTTCGTAACTCACAGATGTACGAACTTCGGTATGGAGAAGAACCAATATCCAGGAGACGGTGTTGTTACTGGTAGCGGTACAATTAACGGCCGATTGGTTTTCGTATTTGCCCAGGATTTCACGGTTATGGGTGGCTCATTGTCAGAGACAATGGCGAAGAAGATATGCAAGGTAATGGACATGGCCGTAAAGGTTGGAGCTCCAGTTATTGGCTTGAACGATTCGGGAGGTGCCCGCATTCAGGAAGGCGTAGCGGCTTTGGCAGGATTCGGTGAGATTTTCGAGCGCAATATCATTGCATCGGGAGTCATTCCACAGATTTCAGCGATACTTGGTCCTTGTGCTGGTGGTGCTGTATATTCACCTGCCTTGACAGACTTCATCCTTATGAACCGTACAAACAGCTATATGTTCCTCACGGGACCAAAAGTTGTTAAGACAGTTACATACGAAGATGTAGACGAAGAGTCATTGGGAGGAGCAGCAGTACACAGTCAGAAGTCTGGTGTAGCGCACTTCGTTTCAGAGAACGAGGAGGAGGCTATGCAGATGATCAGAGAGCTGCTCTCATACCTTCCACAGAACAATACAGAGCCAGCTCCACGAGTAGAGACCAATGACCCTGTAGACCGTTTGGAAGACGCATTGAACGAGATAATTCCAGATGATGTAAACAAGCCATACGATGTCAAGCAAGTAATCACAGCTATCGTAGACGACAACAAGTTCTTCGAGGTGCAGAAAGACTGGGCACAGAATATCGTTATTGGCTTTGCGCACTTCAACGGACGTTCGGTAGGTATCATCGCGAACCAGCCAGCCAAGAATGCCGGTACACTTGACAGCAATGCATCGCGTAAGGCAGCACGTTTCGTACGATTCTGCGACGCATTCAACTTGCCAATCGTATCACTTGTAGACGTTCCAGGCTTCCTGCCAGGCACAGCACAAGAATACGGTGGAGTAATCGTTCACGGAGCCAAGTTGCTCTTTGCATACGGACACGCTACTGTACCAAAGGTAACAGTCATCTTGAGAAAGGCATACGGCGGTGCATACATCGTAATGTCAAGTAAGCACTTGAGAGGAGACGTCAACTATGCATGGCCTACAGCAGAGATTGCCGTTATGGGACCAAAGGGTGCGGTAGAAGTACTCCACAGCAAGAAGATCAAAGAGCTTGCCACACCAGAAGAGCAGCAGAAATATATGGACGATGCAATCAACGAGTACAAAGACCTGTTTGCAAATCCATACAATGCGGCGCAATATGGATACCTTGACGATGTAATTGAGCCAAGAAATACACGATACAGAATTATCAGAGCCTTGGAGTCGATTGTCAACAAGCGCGATCAGAATCTGCCTCGTAAGCACTCTAACCTTCCACTATAGTGGATCAAGCTCACACAAGATTTACAGGATGAGAAAAATAAACATAGCAAAAGGGTTCATCGCATTGGCTTGTGCAATTGCGATGAATTCCGTTGCTTCTGCACAGACAGCAAGTGACCTCAAGATAAACGAGGTCAAAGTAGAGCGAGATTCTACAGGAGCTGTTACAGAAGCGTGGGTCGAGATATTCAACCCGACATATTCGACGGTTGACATGGCTCGACTATACCTCAGTAACGACAGGGAAAAGCTAACGAAGTCGCCAGTCCCACAAGGATTGACATCCACGCAATTTCTTCCTAGAGGTTACGTTGTATTTGACTGTGACGGCAAGCGTTCAGAAGGACCATTGCACACGACCTTTGACCTAAACGATTCCAAGTGGATATACCTAGTCGAGTCGAACGGCCAGATTGTGATAGACTCATGTGAGGTACCACAGAACGGTTCATTGGCACGTGCGATAGACGGTATTGGAGCATGGGAAGCGCCGAAAGAGAACAGCAAAGGATTCTCGAACCAGATGGCGGTTGTGAAGAACAACTCAGACCGTTTCAAGGAAGTAGACCCTTACGGTGCCGGCATGGCACTCATAAGCATCTCAGTAGTATTCGGCATTCTTGTTGTTCTTGCGATAGTATTCTCGGCAGTCGGCAATTTCTTCGTATGGAGAGAGACCACAGCAGAGGCAAGAGCAAAAGTCAAGGCAGAGAAGCAGAAAGCGAAAGAAGCCAAGGCAGTTGAGGAAGAAGAAGAGCAAGCAGCCATAGCAGCTGTAGTAGCGATGTATATGCTTGACGCGCATGACGATGCTGCAGGCCAGCTCACTATCGTACAAAACGAGAACACCACACATTGGCAGTTCCCATTTAAGAAGCACTAACCTTAAACACGATTATTCAGATGCAATATAATTTCAAACTTGCAGGAAAGAAATACTCAGCAGAAGTTGAGGAAAAAGAAGGTGGCATAGAGGTAACACTCAATGGCAAGAAGTATGACGTAGAGATAGAGCGACCAGCAGCGGCTCCAGTAGTACGACCTGTTGCGACACCAGCTCCACAGCGTACAACGGCTCCAGTAGCAGCGGCTCCACGACCTTCGGCAGGCGGCAAGTCAATAAACTCACCACTTCCAGGCGTAGTACTCGACGTCAAAGTCAACGTAGGCGACACAGTACAAGTTGGTCAGGTTGTGATGGTAGTAGAAGCCATGAAGATGGAGAACAACATCGAAGCTACCCAAGCTGGTACAGTTACTAAGATTCTAAAGCAAAAAGGCGACCCTGTAATGGAGGGAGATGCACTCATTCAGCTTTAGTAATCAGGTAATATTAATCCAAAAGTATTTTAACAGTGGAAACTTCATTCTTTGAATTCATAGGAGAGAGCATATCGCAATTCTTCACATACACTGCGTATGCCAACTTTACAGTTGGGCACCTAGTGATGATAGGATTCGGTCTTCTCTTCATATATCTGGCGGTAGCCAAAGAGTATGAGCCAATGCTCCTTATTCCGATTGGTTTTGGTATCCTGATTGGCAACACGCCATTTGTGGACGGCCTTAAGATTGGTGTTTACGAGAGCGGTTCTGTACTCAACTACCTATACTTCGGAGTATCGCAAGGTGTGTATCCACCATTGATTTTCCTTGGTATTGGTGCGATGACCGACTTCTCGGCACTGATAAGCAATCCTAAGATGGTATTGATTGGAGCGGCTGCACAGATAGGCATTTTCGGTGCATACGCCATAGCTCTAGCACTTGGTTTTGCGCCAAACGAGGCAGGAGCCATTGGTATTATCGGCGGTGCGGACGGTCCGACAGCCATTTTCCTTTCATCGAAACTAGCTCCAGACTTGATGGGTGCCATAGCGATATCCGCATATTCATACATGGCATTGGTTCCAGTTATCCAACCACCTATTATGCGATTCTTCACGACAAAAGAAGAGCGTCTGATACGTATGAAGACCCCACGCAAGGTAAGCAAGAGAGAGAGAGTAATATTCCCAATCGTAGGTCTTTTGATGACATGCTGGCTAGTACCAAGCGGACTTCCACTTCTCGGTATGCTCTTCTTTGGCAACCTACTCAAGGAGAGTGGAGTTACAAAGCGTCTGGCAGACACAGCAAAGGGATCGCTCATTGACATAGTGACAATTCTGATTGGCGTAACCGTAGGAGCATCTACCCAAGCTACTACATTCCTTACATTCAAGTCGATTGGCATCTTTGCTCTCGGTGCTTTCTCATTCGTTCTTGCTACGACAGGCGGTGTACTATTCGTTAAGTTCTACAACCTCTTTGTAAAGAAAGAGAACAGAATCAACCCATTGATTGGCAATGCGGGAGTATCGGCGGTACCAGACTCGGCTCGAGTATCACAAGTAGAAGGCTTGAAATACGACAAGACGAACTACCTTTTGATGCACGCTATGGGACCAAACGTAGCAGGAGTTATTGGTTCTGCGGTAGCAGCCGGTATCATCTTAAGTTTCTTCAGTTAATAGAATATAAAGTATAATATTATGAACATCCAACAGACTTCATTCGGCTTGGTTGACGGCAATGAGATATTTCTCTACACGCTAGACAACGGCAAGATGCAGGTTAGCATCACGAATGCTGGTGCTACAATCACATCAATCCGAACAGCAGACAGAGACGGCAAGATGGGAGAAGTAGTTCTAGGTTTTGATGATCCTAGGACATATCTCACTCCAGAATACAACGCATGCGGTTTTTACTTTGGTGCGACTGTAGGACGTTTTGCCAACCGTATCAAACTCGGCAAGTTCACACTTGACGGCAAGCAGTACCAACTTGAGATTAACAATGGCGAGAACCACCTCCATGGCGGTATCGGTTCATTCAACACAAAGATTTGGTCAGCAGAGCCAATAGAGTCAGACAAAGTTGTCGGTGTTCGTATGTCATACGTAAGTGCTCATATGGAGAACGGTTATCCTGGTCAAGTTACAACGACTGTAGTATTCACACTTGATGAGACAAACAGTCTGAAGTTGGACTATCAGGCTACGACCGACAAGAAGACAATCATCAACCTTACAAATCACTCGTACTTCAACTTCAGAGGCGAAGGCAACATACTTGACACGAAGGTATTGATGGAGGCTTCGATGTATACTCCAAAAGACGACGCCTGCATACCTACAGGAGAAGTTGCTCCAGTAATGGGCACTCCACTTGACTTTACATTTGAGCACAAGATTGGAGAGAGAGTTCATTCATTTGAGGACGGATACGACCACAACTACGTGATAAACGGCAATTATGGTCAGCTTCGCAAGGCAGCAGAGGCATGGGATGACCAGACAGGCCGCAAGCTAGAATTCTTCACCACAGAACCAGCGTTCCAGTTCTACACAGGCTACTGGATCAAGAACAACAAAGGCTTTGGCAGAAATGGCAAAGAATTTGAGCAGTTCGGAGGTTTCTGTCTTGAGGCGCAGCACTATCCTGATTCGCCAAACAACCCACAGTTCCCTACTGTAGAGCTCAATCCAGGCGAGACTTATACACAGACGACTATTTATAAGTTCTCTACGAAATAAAGGCTTAAACAAGCTAATTACATACGGCTCCTGCTTGATAGAAATATCAGGCAGGAGTTTTTTTATTTACGAGCATTTGGGGAGCATCTGGTATTGAAGGAGAAAATGATCGGAGAGATTCCTCTCAAGGCATTGTGGAGTTCCTTTCTGATACCTTTGTAGTATAAGGGAAGGTAGTCGTTCATCGTAAATTTTGTAGTTGGAAGTATAAGCGTGGGTAGTTGTTCATCGTAGTTTTTTATTTGTGTAGACTCGGACTAGACTCGGGCTAGACTCTGAGAACACCCTTGTTCATCGCAATTTTTTTGTTTAGGGGGTAAGAGAAGAGAGAGTGGGAGCTATTTTGTGGAATATAGGAATGATTATTAATTTTGCACGTGAAAATAACGTGTGATGAGACATAGCTATATATATATCATATCGGTACTGCTAGGCTGCTTGTCGTTTTTGGAAGGATGCGGAAAGCGTGGAGAAGCATATAATATTCTGGAACAGGCAGATTCAGCTTTATTGGCAGGAGAGGATTCGGTGGCTTTTGAGATGCTGACGGCGGTGGAGGACAGTGTGGTGGAAGAAATGGGAGAGGCTGAAGGTGCGCTGTATGCTGTACTGGTGAATCAGGTACTAGACAGGATGGATTATGAGTTAGACGATTCACTGGCGCAGGCAGCGGTGGAGTATTATGGGAATAATGGTGCGAGGGATGATTATCATGAGGGATTGGCGTATTATTATATGGGGCATATATTGATGCGGAAGAACGATATTTCGGCAATAGGATGGTATAGTGAGGCGAAAGAGTGTTTTAAAAAGAGTGGGGATTTGAGGTATGAATTTCTGTGCTGGAATTATATGGGATATATGAGTGATTTACGACGAGACAATGCAAGTGCAATAGAATTTTACAAAAAAGGAGTTAAAATTGCCAAGTTATACCAGTCAAACCTATACTTATGCTCAGAATATGCGGCTTTGGCATACTGTTACTCCCTATCATGTATGACAGATAGTATGAATATGTATCTGGACTCAATGGAATTGTATAAGGAATACTATTATGAGTTATACAACCACGAATATTACAGAATCAAAGCTTTGAGCTCATTGTGTACCAAGGATTACAGGCAAGCAATTTTGTTTTGTGACAGTGCAGAATTGCAAGGAGGTGACAATGGGGTAAATTATGTCAGAGTTGAAGGGCTAATCGGTATGGGAGAATACAACAAAGCATTGGAAGTGCTGTATAGAAAAGCTGAGCGATGCGACATTTATCAACAATGCTCTTCGTATGAACAGCTTTCCAAAGTATATAGCGCATTAGGGATTGTCGATTCTATTGTTTATTATAATAAATTATATCTGTCAACTGTAGATGTACTAGATTCATTGGAGAGTAATGTAACAACAGCGGTATCTGAATTATCAAATAGGCATAAGCATTCAAAACAACAACGGTTAATTACTGAAAGTAAATATTCTACGTATGCTTTATATCTTGTATTCGCACTAATTGGAGTGTCATTATTATTGAAAAAATCTCATAACGACGGATATACACAAGCAGAATATGCAAAAGCATTTACTACAATTAATAGCAAGGTGAAGATAGTGATGTCTGGAGAGGTTGAAGATTTAAAATGCAAAGAACAGGTGCATGCAATAATAGAAGAGTCAATACCTTCCGCAATCCAAACAATAATGAACAAATGCCCATATTTAGATGAAAAAGATGCGGTAAGTTTAGTAATGTATTGGGCCAATTTATCTAGTAGTATGATTGGTAGAGTAGTTTTTCTGTCGCGAGGCGGTGCATATAAGAAGCTACAAAATGCAATAAGAAGAATTGAAGAGGAGTTCGGCACAAAAAATATGGATGAAATTATTAAAAATATATTCTCCTAATACTCAATGCTTTATACAGAAGGGAACAATTAGGGAACAACTAGGGAACAAAAATAATTGCTCAAATTATGCGCCACATATATATTTGTGACGAGTTTTATCACTAATGTTAGTGGCAGAAAAAAACAACGCATGACAATAAACAAATCAATTATTAAGTTTTTGCCAGTCATTATGGCATCGTGCATTTCCAACTATTCATTTGCAGATAGGATAATTGGAACTGCTATTAGGACCTCCAACAATAAGGAGCATCTATACCAGGAGAGTTATCAATCGTTGTCAACGGTATCGTATTCGATTGTTATACAACGGGAGTGTATGATATAGAGTTAACGTTTCGTTTGAAAGAAGATTCAGTATGAAGGACAATATTATTTTTCAGAATTGGCTTGAACTTGGTATGAATACTAGATTTAATTTATCGAAAAATTCCAAATATTAACATGATAAAAACGCTATATTCTCTTTGTATCAAGCCACGAGTAGAGAATGTTGTGTACTTATATAAAAGATACAATCTTTGTAGATTGTTTGAGTGGATTTATAAATCCACTCAAACTATGATAATAGCCAAGTTAATTCCAAAATGAATATTATATTACGCTTCAGCAAGCAAAAGCTTGTGTTTTACTTAATCACTGTTATATGTTATTCTTCTTGTTTGGAGGAGTATGATTTATACTTACCGTCTGATGAGGGCTATTTAAGTATAGATGTATTGATATCAACTAAGGATACTATTCAGTATGCTTATGTCAAAAAATCGTATGATGCAGATTTCGCATTAGAGTCAGATGGACATAACAATCTAGTTAGAATGTACGCGAGTTTTCAGTCGATTGATTGCGAAGTAAAGGTGGTAGATGAGGAGACACAGATTGAGTATGATTTTGAAAAGAGAGAATATATATTAGAAGAAGGCGTCAAAGCAGTAGACTACGTTCTTAATGGATTTACTCCTGCTGTAGGAAAAACGTATACGGCGAAAGTTAAATATAATGGTAAGACATATCAGTCTACACAAACAGTTCATAAAGGACCTATAATAGACAAAATTACATTTAAGCCATATTACACAGCAGATGAAGAAGATATTTTTCGTCCTTTTATCCATATTACAGACCCCAATCCTAAAGAGACAGATTATTATTTTTTTGTAGAACTCGATTGGTTTGAAACACATTTCCATAGAGATTCATACAGTGCATATTATGTGCCCTATTCTATTCTATCAGATGAGGGAATGACAGGAACAAATGAAGGCATAGAATTATCGTTGGGCATGGGAGCTGAAGAGAATCAGAAAACCACAGGTATGAGGTATTTTCATTATGAAATAATGTCAATCAGCAAGGAGAATTATGAGTTCTTTGAAGAGATGAAAAAGCAATTGACAAATGACGGAGGAGTTTACACTCCATGTCCAGTTACGCCGCCGACAAACTTTACAGGAGGGAAAGTGGTAGGGCAGTTTATTGCTACAGATGCCAAAATATATGATATATATCCTGATGAATCGAATATAGTGAAATGAAAAGATATATTATTACTTTATTGACAATGCTATGTTATACAGCTGGTTCAATCGCTCAAAATGAAGCAGTCGTATATGGGTATATTACAGATGTCAAGACAGGAGAAAACTTACCGGGGGCGACAATATTCAATATCAGGAACTATAAGGCTGTCAGTTCCAACAATTACGGATACTCTATTCACTTTCAGAAGTGAATGATGGGGACACGTTGACAGTGCAGTATCTGGGATATGAAAGTGCGAAGATAGTTAAAGACAGCAAGTCGAGGCACGATGTAGGGCTGAAACCAGTGGACCACTCCATAGACGAAGTGACTGTAGTATCGCGTTCAGTATTCAAGAATGAGCTATCGACACCGAGGATGAGTCATCACCATCTGACGACTAAAGAGATATCCCGAAGTTTCTCCATATTCGGTTCAGCCGATGCGCTGAAGACGCTACAACTGTTACCTGGAGTGAACTCTTCGGCAGACGGCGGTACTAACCTATCGGTACGAGGAGGTTCGTTTGACCAGAACATGATACTGCTAGACGAGGCACCTATATATAATCCAGCGCATTCAATGGGATTATTCTCGGCGATGAATACGGATGCAGTGTCATCGATGGAATTCTACAAGGGAGCTGCGCCAGCGAAATATGGAGGCAAGCTATCATCTGTCATAGATATGAGGATGAAAGAAGGCAACAACCAAGAATTCCATGCGAACGGGAGTCTCGGGATCGTAGAAAGCCGTCTGCTCGTAGAAGGACCATTAGTCAAGAACAGAGCCTCGTTCATGCTTTCGGCGAGGAAAGGATATGGAGACCTGATGATACCATTGTTGGATGTCATTGACAATGAACACATTCATAAGAATGACATTCTGAAATTCACGGACTATTGTGCCAAGACAAACTGGACTATAAATGAGAAGAACAAACTGTTTCTATCAGGGTATTACAGTAAGGACAGGTTCAAGTGCAGCATAATCTCACAAGACAACAACCAGCAGTGGGGGAATGCGACAGGTACGATAAGATGGAATCACATATACGATGCCAAATACTTCTCGAATCTTACGGCTACGTACTCTAAATACAACTACCTACAGAGGCAAGATGAAGATGTGCGCAATTTTGACTGGAAATCGGGGATGGAAGAATTCTGCTTAAAATATGACATAGACAGATATACGACCAGCAACCATCACCTGACATTTGGAGGGAAACTAGAGTACCATCATTTTGAGCCTGGCGAATTAGCTCCGCGAGGGGAGTCGGCTATGATTCCGATGAAATTCAAGGACAAGAATCTCACATTAGTGGGAGCATATTTTGGAAATGAGCTGACAATCAGCGACAAGATGAGTATCAATATGGGACTGCATGCATCCTTGTCGACCAGTTTCGGCGAGAAAGGGAAATCGTATCTATGTATGGAACCGAGAGCTGCGCTGTCGTGTAAACTGAATGACGACATTTCGCTTAAGGGTTCGTATGCACATACTGTACAGTATCAGCATTTACTCAACAATTCGGCATTAGGTCTGCCTACAGATATATGGACGCCATCAGACGAAGACATAAAGCCACAGCAAGCAGACGGTCTTTCGATAGGTGTACACGCCATAATTCCAGAAGATAAGATGCTAGCTGGCACAGAACTATCGGTTGAGGCATATTGCAAGCAGATGCACAGCATCATAGATTTCAAGGACGGAACGAATTTCACGATGAATGAGCATCTTGTTGACAATGTACTGTCGGGCAAAGGCAGGGCAGTTGGGTTGGAGACGATGATGAAGAAGATCGGGAAGAAATATAGTCTGCAGGTATCCTATACATTATCATCAGCCCAAAGAAAGATAGATGGGGTAAACAAAAACAATTGGTATTATGCGGTATATGACCAGAGGCACAATGTGGTGGTAAATGGTCAGTATGTTCTTAATAAAAAATGGACAGCATCGGCAAATTTCCAATACCATACGGGAGGGCGAACTACAGTGCCGATATCGTCATTCTATGCATACGGCACGGCATTGAGGATATACACAGAGAGAAACGGATTCAAAATGCCAGACTACCACAGACTAGATCTGAGTTTGACATACAACTTCAGGAATAGCGATATAAGGAGATTCAAGAATCAATTAGAGTTCTCAATATACAATGTATACGGAAGGAAAAATGCCTACTCAATGTTTGTAAGAGGAAACAGGAGAGATTTGACAGAATTCCAAGGATACAAGATGTATCTCTATAGCTGCGTTCCATCAATAACATGGAAATTCAGTTTCTAACAAAAGAACTATAACGATATAACTAACAAAATATTAATAATACAATATGGCAAGCAAGAGAATTATCACATTAGTATTAAGTATTATTGCTGTAATTTCAGCTTTTTATTCATGTAAAGAAGATGATACTACAGACAAGACAATGTCGCTTCCAGGACTATGGCACATTGTGAATTTGGAAAACATATCCAATGCAGCAACAGAGGACAAGCATATATACAATGCGAAAGACAATCATATGTACTACCAATTCAATTCAGACAAAAGCTACAGACGATGCTTTGTCAAATATGAAGATACCGATACCACGGTAAATATTCAGGATGGCACATGGGAGTTGAGCGACAATACGATTTTGCTTACCTCTCGTGAAGACGCATCCGATATTTGTACTATAGAGCTAGAAAGGAGTGATGACTATCCTATGGGGACTGCCTCTATTGGTGATGCTACATACTATTTCGGTGCAGAGCGGATACAATCTGATTTAATCTGGAGAACAGATGTAGTTAATGAGGCTAAAAAGTGCGTATGCATTCCCAGAGATGTAAAATATGGTCCGAAATTGTTCACGGATAATATGTCTACATATTCATCTCAATGGATTAAGTCGGACAATGGCGAGGTGGATTTCTACTTTCTGTCGAACCACGCATGGCAAGGTTCAGAAGCAAAAGAGAGCGACCGAGCAATGATAGTGCAATATGCGCATGGAAAGATTACTGTCAACCAGTACGATTTTGTCTGCGACAGTATAGAAATAGACGTTGAAGAGTATGAGGTTCCTTCGGAAGAGATATCCACAAGTTGGATAATGAAGGCATATCTATTGCCAGGAAGCCACACTTATCCTATATTGTTTGACGAAAAATTTGCAATAATAGAAAGGGGGATAGATGGTCTGCCAGATTTGAAATTAGAATATAAGGGAGGGTTTGACAAAAAGGAAATAAAAAACTACCATATAGTTCCGTGGACATTCGACTTTTCCAGCTATAAGTAGAACCAGTAAGAGAAGATATGTTAACAAGGAATTGAAATTATTGCATTATTGGTAAAAAGAAAGGGCTAGAGGGTGTGTCGAATAGACATACCCTCTTGTCTTATGTAAGATGAATCTCTGTTAGACAAGGATGATTTGGGGTGGCATAAATGCGAATTACTTATATCTATAAAAGTGTTAAATATTGGAATTAAGGTTCATTGCTCTTGCTAAAACGGATGTATAATCAAATTAAATACTTATTTTTGTAGAAAATCTACAAATCTAGCATCCAAATGATACTAAAGATTGAATTTGAAAACTTTTTCTCTATCAGAGACAGAATAAGGATTGATTTCAGAGCAGCAAACATAAATACAGCATCGGCTCGTGAATTGGGACATAATGTCCTGAACTGGGAAGGGATTCCTGTTCTTAAGTCTGTTGGATTGTTCGGACCCAACGCATCAGGCAAGTCAAACATCATAAAAGCTATCAATTTCTGTTGTCGAATGATTTTGGATTCACACCTTAACAATGAAGGAGTGGTATTCAGTTTCGAACCATTTAAGTTCGATGGATATCAAGACAAGCCTAGCAAATTCTTGATTGATTTTGTATGCGATAATGTAGAGTATGAATACTCCTATGAACTAACCAAGAACCGAATATTGTCAGAAAGTTTATATTATTATCCTGTAGGTAGGCGTGCAAAAATCTTTGTCCGTGATATAGATGGTAAGTATAGCTTTGGTTCCGGTGTTTTCAATAAGCCTACAGATGTTGTGTTGAACACTAGCGACAAAAATTTATTCCTCAGTCGAGCAAGTTCCATGAATAGAGAGCTTGCACAAAAACTATATCGTTATTTTCAGAATCAGTTCCTGCTAGGTTTGGTAAATGTTAACGAGATGATGGTTCTTGAAAGTTTCAATAGTTTCAAGAAGGTTATCCTCAAAGCTCTGGAAATATGTGATACTGATATAACCGACATTGAAGCCAGGAAAGAACAGGTATTTGCTCCAGCTGCCGTATTGGGACAGATTGAGGTGAAACTTGTAGATGTGTTGAAGTTCAAAACATTCCATCGCAATCAAAAAGATGTAATGTTTGATATGGATATGGAGGAATCTGATGGAACAAGGAAACTTTTTCAGATACTTCTCCGTCTTCTTGATGTTGTGAAGAACAGAAAAGGCATCATGCTTGATGAGTTTGACATGGGACTTCACACCCGACTAGCAGATTTCATCCTAGATTTAATACATGCATCAGAAGGTAGTCAGCTTCTGTTCTCTTCCCACAATACAAATCTTATTGATATAAAGAGGCTGAGAAGAGATCAAATCGTATTCGTCAACAAGTCTGAAGATGGAGTCACAGAGGTATATTCTTTATATGACTTCAAGGATTTTCGTGAGAATATGGATGCAGAGAAAGGCTATATTCAGGGGCGTTTTGATGCTGTACCATACGTTGATTCTTCAGTTGACAACATAAAACAATTATTGGAGGGATAACCATGGCAAGCAGAAGAGAAAAGGCACCCGATAAAAGGATGCGAAAAATTGCCTTGGTAATCTGTGAAGGAGAAAGCGAGGAAAACTATATTAATTTGCTAAAGAAGTGGTATAAGTCCCCTATACGCATAGTATCACATGTTGAAGGAACAAAGATTAATCAATCGCTTGTAGATAAGCGTACAAAGGAACTTAAGATTTCTGCTCTAGACAAGGTAGATACATTCCTGATGTATGATATGGATGTTACTGCTGTCAATGAAAAAGTCACGACATGCAAAGCAGAACTCCTGTTGAGCAATCCATGTTTTGAAATATGGCTGCTTTTACATGCTAAAGATCAGAAGTCATCTATAAACACAGATGCGGTACTAAAAGAGCTGAAAAAGAGTTCTGCTGTATGGAACAACTATAACAAGTCGATTTATACAGATACACAAAAGGCATTTCTGAAAGAAAATGTAGGCGTAGCTATTGAGAGAGCAAAAACGCTTAAAGAATTTCAGAATCCGTCTTCTAATATTTATAAGTTAGTAGAGATTCTTAGCAAGAAACTATAGGTTTCAAACTATTCTGAAACATGCAAGCAAAACATATAGTGCCAATGCATTGAAAGTCAAATTAGTGCATTTTCGAAGTGGGGAAGTGGAATGAATATTAATTTTGTGGCTGAAAAAAGGCGTGATGAAGAATAGAATTACAAATATCATATTCCTGTTACTAGGGTGTCTTCTGGTTTTAGAAGGGTGTGGGAAACATAGAGTAGCAGAAGAAGTGTTGTTGCGAGCCGATTTGGCATTAAGAGCTGGAGAGGATTCGGTGGCTTTTGAGATGCTGACGGCGGTGGAGGACAGTGTGGTGGAAGAAATGGGAGAGGCTGAAGGTGCGCTGTATGCTGTACTGGTGAATCAGGTACTAGACAGGATGGATTATGAGTTAGACGATTCACTGGCGCAGGCAGCGGTGGAGTATTATGGGAATAATGGTGCGAGGGATGATTATCATGAGGGATTGGCGTATTATTATATGGGGCATATATTGATGCGGAAGAACGATATTTCGGCAATAGGATGGTATAGTGAGGCGAAAGAGTGTTTCAAAAAGAGTGGGGATTTGAGGTATGAGTTTCTGTGCTGGAATTATATGGGAGTGGTAAGCGAATCAAGAAGAGCTATTCGGATGGCATTAACATATTATCAAAATGCTAAACAAGTAGCAGAGCGATGCAATAATAAAATCTACAATACTAGCTCATGTGTCGCATTGTTTAGGTGCTATGGCTTAATAGGGGCAGAATATAACGACGAAGAGTACACAAAGAAAGCATTGGCGTACCAAGATTCACTAGGAATACTACAAGATCTTTCCATATACGACAAAATTGATGTATATGAACAATTAGGAGTATTAGCACTTCACGCTAAAGATTATTCTACAGCTCTGAGATATTGCGATTCAACAGATGCTTTATGCCATGAGTATGGAAGAGATAATACGTATTCTATAATAACAAAGATAGGTGTACTTACATCAACCAATGAAAACAAGGAGGCAAAAAGATTGCTCGAATCACTGGCATTGAAAGCTGAAGAGAATTTGTACGTGAGGGCGATGGTTGCTAACAATTATTCTAAGATTTACACGTCTGATGGCATGATAGATTCGGCTATTGTATTTGCTAATGAATATAGCAGGCTACGCGATAGTATAGACTTCAAAGAAAACAACCAACAACATGATATTCAACAGGTACTAACAAACAGAAATAATAGAGTTGAATTATTTTATGTAAAGTGGTATATCCCCTTGGCACTTGTCGTGCTTTTAGGTGTATTTTGGATTGTCAAAAAATACACAACACAGACTCGAATAAAAGAGCTGGAAAGGCAATTAGAGATACAAATGGACGAATTGGAACGAGAAAAGAGTAGACAATCAACTAACAATATTGATATGTTGCCGTTTTTACGTTTATTAGGGCAATTGTTGGTTATTTCTGCCGATTACGAATCGTCAGCAACAAGACAAAAAATGGCAATCAAGAAGATATTGAATAAAAACTTACTAATTGGAGTGTCATTATTATTGAAAAAATCTCGTAACGACGGATATACACAAGCAGAATATGCAAAAGCATTTACTACGATTAATAGCAAGGTGAAGATAGTGATGTCTGGAGAGGTTGAAGATTTAAAATGCAAAGAACAGGTGCATGCAATAATAGAAGAGTCAATACCTTCCGCAATCCAAACAATAATGAACAAATGCCCATATTTAGATGAAAAAGATGCGGTAAGTTTAGTAATGTATTGGGCCAATTTATCTAGTAGTATGATTGGTAGAGTAGTTTTTCTGTCGCGAGGCGGTGCATATAAGAAGCTACAAAATGCAATAAGAAGAATTGAAGAGGAGTTCGGCACAAAAAATATGGATGAAATTATTAAAAATATATTCTCCTAATACTCAATGCTTTATACAGAAGGGAACAATTAGGGAACAACTAGGGAACAAAAATAATTGCTCAAATTATGCGCCACATATATATTTGTGACGAGTTTTATCACTAATGTTAGTGGCAGAAAAATGCATGACATTAAACAAATCAATTATCAGTGTTTTGCCAATCATTATGGCATTCAATAATTAATACTATATGAAAAACATTGTCATATCATTTATTTGCGTATTTGCGCTATGCGCATGTAAAGAAGAGGATGAGCCAGAAAAAGTGTTTGACGTTCCGATGGAGGATGTCAATTCTTTATGGAAATTAGAGCCTAACAAACATATTGGTCTTTCTTTAGACAGAGTTATAGAGCTTTGCGCTGATTTATATTCGAGTCATTATCTGCTATTCAAGAATGATGGAACAGGCTGTGTCTATTCCTCATTTACAAATGATAATTTTCAATACAAGAATTTCACATACACGACAGAAGACCGTTGCCATTTTGACATAACAATTGACAACAAAAAAGAGAGTTGGACATTAGCTAAAGAGAACTATTACGTTAACGAATATGTTTTCTACAGTGACACACTGATTCAGGGGAAACAAGGATATGCATTATACTATGCCGAGGAAATAAGGTCCGATTCCATAGTATACAATTATAATCCAGAGCTTAGAGGACAAGAGATAAAGGTACCTGCACAGAGAGTGTGGTCTTCAAAAGAGCTGAAGGGGAAGTACATAGGAATGTTGTTAGGTGTAGAGTCGGTGTTTGACTTTAAATCAAATGGCAAGTTCACGGAGAAACGGAAAAGAAGTGGGGAAGTAGGATCAATTAGAACTGAACACAAAGGAACATTTAAAGTTGAAAGCGGAGAGGTAGATAAGCTGGTGTTGTCTTACAGCGATGGAACAGTAACAACAACGCCTATAGTAATAACAAGCAGCAAGACTTTCATGTTGTATTCTGGAGGAAGACATGCTATCTATTGCAATTTAGAAAGTTTATGAAACATAAAGCTAAAGTCCCTGCGGCGTATTCCTTACTACTTATAACCTTAGCAGTAATGACATCTCTGCCAGTTTCCTGCACGTCAAAGAACGACAGAAAAAAGGCGGCTGTGATAGGCGAAGAGATAATCAGCACGAACACCATAGACAAAATAATAGAAGAAGAGCTATACAGTCATCTGTGTGAGATATATGATGCCAGAGTTGAGGCTACAAGGGAATATCTAGGTATGATACTTCTAAAAAAAGCGGCCGATGAAGAAGGGATTTCAGTGGCACAATTAACGGCGAGATATAGTGATACAGAAGACGGCACTATAGACGAGCAGAAAATGAACAGTCTGATTGACAGCCTTTATGAGAGATATGGTGTATCAATAGCGCTCAAAGAACCTATAGCGCCAAAGGTAAACATTGATTCTGCCATATTCCATTCGCGAGGCAACCTTGATTCGCGTATTGTATTTATAGAGCTATCTGATTATGAGTGTGGGATGTGCAATTATATGCACAAAGAATACAAGAAATTGCTGGATCATTATGGCAAGGATGTGAAGTTTGTCCATTCGAACTACTCTTCAAGGGTCACGCCAGAAGCCCGAGCAGCTATAGCAGCATCAATGCAGGACAAGTTCTGGGAGATGAGTGACACATTGATGTCATTAAATCGCGATGCCGACTCATCACAAGTCATGAGAATTGCGGCAGGGCTGAACCTTGATATGGAGCAATTCGTCAATGATTACGCATCAAAAGAGACTCTGACAGCAATATCAGGGAATAATGAATATTTATCAAGACAAGGAATCAGACAGACACCTACTGTAATATTGAATGGCCGCAAAATACGCAAGCCAAACGATATTGAATACGTAGAACAGAAAATCAAAGAAGCAATAGATGAAAATAACTAGCATAGTAGGCATCATTTTGTTTACCATCCTCTCTATGTCGAGCTGTGTTGAAGAGATAGATATAGAGTATGGGAATGCGGGGGACTATATCGTCATAGATGCCGTGGTGACAGACAATAGAGATGTGCAGACTGTTTTCGTACGAAGAGGCAGGGACATGGATATTGACGTATACCACGCAGAAAATTGGGATGCCATAGGAAACGTTACTGTGAAGATAGAAGACGATCTAGGCTGGTGTGGAGAGTTTCATGAAGTGGATGATGCATTAATACGTGTGGGTATGGGTAGAGAATTTGAACTGGAAGGACATCAGTTTGAACCAGGCAGGACATACACACTGACAGTCACGGTAAACGATCGTATATTCGTATCCACAGAGACAATGCCTCAACCACCGATTATAGACCATATTGAGTTCTATCCCCATCAAGCAAAGGAAGCCGAAGTATGGTCGCCTATACTATATTTCAGGGACAGTCAGCCAGAGGTAGACAACTATTATCTATTCACCAACGGTTTGTATTGGATCAGGAGGAGCAATGTAAATAGGTTCCTGTATGTAAATGCACTTACAGATGAAGGACTGCTCGGAGATATGGATGGGGTGAAAATCTCACTCGGCATAGGGGCTGACTATTTGGTTTACTCAGGAACCTGGTTCGGTGAGGACTACTACTATGAGCTCTACACCGTAAACAAGTGCGTATATGACTATTTTAAAGTAATAAAAGACCAGATGACCAGCGATGGCGGCGTCTACAAGCCTGCACCGACTACCCCTGTGACTAATATCAGTGGGGAGTATGTTCAGGGACTGTTCATAGTAGCGTCGTTGAATGTGTTCCACGGCACCGTACCATTTTAATAAGTACAGAAATGAGATTTTGGATAATAATCATGGTTCTGCTAATGTGTGCATCGGCAGAAGCACAGACTATATACGGCTACGTAAGCGGGGCAGACAACGGAGAGAATATACCGAACGCGGTAGTGGCAAGTGGCAATAAATATGAGATGACAAATGCCTACGGATATTATTCCATTGAGGCGAAAGGAGACAGCATCAGTTTCAGTGCGCACGGCTATGAGACATTCAAGCGCCATGCGAGAGAAGCGAACGAAGGGAGATTAGACATCAGCCTAAAGCCCCTGCATACAGACATAGAAGAGGTGACGGTCAGTGCCAAGAGCATGTACAGGACAGAAGTGACGATGGCACGCATGAGCAGGCACAATGTCAGTGCAAAAGACATAAAGAACAACATAACCATATTCGGAGAGGCTGATGCCATAAAGACACTACAGAATCTGCCTGGAGTGACATCGGCTGCGGACGGAAGTGTGAATCTGTCGGTGAGAGGCAGTTCGCACGACCAGAATATGATATTGCTGGACGAGGCTACAGTATATAACCCATCGCACGCCATGGGGCTGTTCACTGCTTTTAATCCGGATGCCATTGCCAATGTTGAGTTTTACAAGAGCGGCTACTCACCGAAGTATGGCGGCAAGCTCTCTGCCGTAGTAGATATGAGGATGAAGGAAGGCAACAATCAGAATTTTGAGATGAACGGCAGTATAGGCAATATGGTGTCGCGACTTTCGGTAGAGACGCCTATTGTGAAAGAAACGGGATCGATGATGATAGCCGGCAGGTATGGAGACAGCTACTTGATAAATGAAATAGCCAAAAATGTAGACTATAAAACATTAAGGGATAGTGACATAGTGAAATTCTATGACTTCTGTGTGAAGACGAACTGGCGATTGTCTGAGAAAGACCGACTCTTTGCCTCGGCATACAACAGTTATGACAGATTCAAGTGCTCCATACTTTCGCAAGACAACAACCAAGAGTGGGGCAATAAGACAGCCACGCTCAGATGGAATCACATCTACACGGAGTCGCTTTTTGTCAATTACACAGCTACTGCGTCCAAATATGAGTATATGCAGCAGCAAGAGATGGACGTACGTGATTTTGAGTGGAAGGCAGGTCTGTCTGAAATAACGGTGAAAGCGGATGCAGACAATTATGTCGGCAATTCCCGATTATTCTATGGTCTACATGTTGAAGGGCACAGATACAATCCAGGTCAGATAGACCCGCTCAACGACAAATCTGTCATGGAGCCTCACCATCTGAAAAAGAAAAGCATGGTTACTGGGGCGGTGTATATGAATGACGAATTCAGAATAGGCGAGAGAGTCAATGCAAGTGCGGGATTCAGAATGTCGATGGCGAAAAACGGCAGTACATACTACCAGTTTGAGCCTAGATTGTCAGTTTCATATAAGCTGTTATCCGATGCGGCATTGAAAGCGTCATACGCGCGTACCGTGCAGTATGACCACATGCTTACCAATTCGGCTGTAGGTATGCCTACTGATATATGGATGCCTATAAGCGGACTAGTGAAGCCTCAGACATCCGATGCAGTTTCGCTTGGCTATCACGGAGCCCTGAGAAAGATAAACATGGAGATATACGGTGAAGTTTACTACAAGGCTATGCACCATACGGTGGATTATCGAGACAATGCCGACTTGAACATGAATGAAGATGTGGACCTTGAGGTCAAGGAGGGCAAGGGCAGAGCGTGTGGCCTTGAGACAATGATAAAGTATGAGAATCGCTTTATGAACGTACAGGCAAGCTATACGTTATCAATGTCGGAGCGTCAATCAGACGAGATAAACAAGGGCAACTGGTACTATGCGGCATACGATCAGAGGCACAATCTATCTGTGAATGGGACGCTGAAGTACAAGCAAGACGAGTTTTCATTGGGATTCAAATACCATACAGGCGGGCGTGCGACATTGCCATATACTACATTTAACTATGATGGTGTTTGTCTGGCAATTTACACTGAACGCAACGGCTATATAATGCCGGATTTCCATCGACTGGATGCTTCTGTATGCCATCATTTCAAATCCAGCGAGAAGAAACGTTGGCGTTCCAGTCTTACATTTTCGGTGTATAACTGCTACGGACGAAAGAATGCGTTTTCTGTATTTGTGAAGGGGTATAGTTATGATATGTCAGATGTCAGAGGGTATATGATGTATATGTATAGGTGGGTGCCTTCGCTGACGTATACGTTTAGGTTTAGATAGAGAGAGAGGAATATCGTTGAATGGTCTGAGAGAGCCAAAGAATAAGAGTAAGGGAATACAATAGTACAGGAGAAGTATAAGGCTACACTCGAGGAAAACCCTTGTTCATCGTAAATTTTACTATTTTGGAAGGATGGGAGTATAGAAGAATTGGGATTGGGACGGAGCGGGATTTGCAGGATGGTAGATTGGGAGGTGCTATTGCGGGGAAAACAAAAAAGGCCAGAACTAACGTCCTAGCCTTTTGGGAACAAATTCAAAAACTTATCTAACTATTCTAGTAACCAAAGTTGTCAATGTCGATGAGTTTAGTAGTTTATATATTCATGTTGTCAGCCATAGTAGTTGCGGCTTCCATAGATTGATAATTCTAGTAGTTCAGTCTGTCAAAATTCTCCAAGTAGTTTAGTATGTCAAAATTCTATAAGTAGTTTAGCATGTCAAAATTCTACAAGTAGTGTAGCAGTTATTCTTAGTTTAGTAGTTGGTCATCTAGCAGTTTAGTAGTTGAAACGTTTGTCTAGTAGTTCTATTTTTTTGTTGATGCAATGATAATATGTTTTGGACATAAGACAATAAACTTTTTGACGAACTGCAATAATTTTTGACGAACTGCATAAAATAGGCGAAAAAAGACCCCAAAAAGACAAAAAAGGGACAAAAAAGAGGGTGTACATTTCTGTACACCCTCGGGATATTCTTGAAAAAAATGTATCCGAAATTAGAGTTGCTTGAAGAAATCGTTGCCCTTATCATCCACGAGAAGGAATGCAGGGAAGTTCTCCACCTTAATTTCGCGAACAGCCTCCATACCGAGTTCCTCGAAATCCACCACCTTGATAGACTTGATAGAATTCTTAGCGAGGATAGCTGCTGGGCCACCGATAGAGCCGAGGTAGAAACCGCCATTAGCCTTACAAGCGTCTGTGACATCCTGAGAACGGTTACCCTTAGCAACCATGATCATTGAACCGCCAGCCTTCTGGAAGCGGTCTACGTATGGGTCCATACGGCCAGCAGTTGTTGGGCCGAATGAGCCTGAAGGCATACCAGCTGGAGTCTTAGCAGGGCCAGCATAGTATACAGGGTGATTCTTGAAATACTCAGGCATTGGCTTACCCTCGTTGAGCATCTGGTTGATACGAGCGTGAGCGATATCGCGAGCTACGATAAGAGTACCCTTGAGAGAGAAACGAGTCTTGATAGGATACTTAGTAAGTTCTGCGCGAACCTCATCCATAGGGCGGTCGATATCGAGTTCTACAGGAGGAGCCATGTTAGGAGCCTGAGCTGGCAAGAAGCGAGCAGGATTCTTCTCGAGTTTCTCGAGGAAGATACCCTCTGGAGTAATCTTAGCCTTGATGTTACGGTCGGCCGAGCAGCTTACGCCGATAGAAACAGGGCAAGAAGCGGCGTGACGGCTGAGGCGGATAACGCGTACATCGTGAACGAAATACTTACCACCGAACTGAGCGCCGATATTGCTCTTCTGACAGATTTCGAGAACCTTCTGTTCCCACTCGAGGTCGCGGAAAGCCTGACCACCCTCGTTACCAGAAGTAGGGAGGTTATCGTAGTAACCAGCAGAAGCCTTCTTTACAGTAGCCATATTAGTCTCAGGAGAAGTACCACCGATAACGATAGCCAAGTGATAAGGAGGACAAGCAGCAGTACCGAGGCTCTTAACCTTCTCTGTGAGGAACTTAGTGAGAGCCTCCTCAGTGAGGAGAGCCTTAGTCATAGGGAAGAAATAAGTCTTATTTGCTGAACCACCACCCTTAGTGATGAAGAGGAACTCATACTCGTTACCCTCCTCAGTGTAGATATCAGTCTGAGCTGGGAGGTTGTTGCCAGAGTTCTTCTCGTCGAGCATATTGAAAGGAACAACCTGAGAGTAGCGGAGGTTACGCTCCTGATAAGTCTCCCAGATACCCTTCCAGAGGTGCTCCTCATCGTTAGCGCCAGTCCATACGCACTCGCCCTTGTGACCGATGATGATAGCTGTACCAGTATCCTGGCAAGTAGGGAGCTGACCCTCAGCAGCTACGACCTGGTTCATCAACATAGTGTGAGCTACGAAGCGGTCGTTATCAGAAGCCTCAGGATCCTCGAGGATGTTACGAAGTTTCTGCAAGTGAGCAGGACGCAGATAGAAAGAAACGTCAGAGAAAGCTCTTTTAGAAAGGAACTCGAGACCCTTAGGATCTACCTTGAGGATTTTACGACCCTCTACCTCGATAGTAGAGACATAATCCTTAGAGATGCACTCATATTCAGTGTCATCCTTCAAAACCTGAAAGGTCTTCTGGTATTTGAAATCAGCCATATTTTATGTTTTGTGTTATTTGTTATTTGTTCTTTTTTCGTATTCAAGAGCAGCCAGGATAAAAGTACCGATAGCCTTACCCTCGTTCTGGGTAATCTTCGTATCCTTGCCACAAAGATAATAATTTACTGTTCCCGTTCGCGATTTATCATCACTTGGACCGAGGCCAGCTGAAGCGCAGACATTCTTTATTCCGATATCGCCCTTCTCGTCATAGAAGATAAAATACTTCTGGATGCCGTTGAAAGCCTTATCAGCCACGGCAAGGTAAGATTCAGGGATGAGACCCAAGCGGATAGCCTTATAGAAAGCATAAGTATACATACAAGAAGCAGACGACTCGAGGTAGTTGGCAGTTGTACCTATATTATAAGTATTACCATCCACAACATCGCCCTTGCCATCACCCTTTACCCTATCATTATATTGGAGGAGCTGGTACCAAAGTCCAGACTTCTTATCCTGCCAGCGAGCCAGACCTGCTGCAACGGCATTAAGATTAGCTACTAGAGTCTTATAGTCCTTATGCTCCTTTGGCATATACTCAAGGATATCTACCAATGCGCCAAAGTACCATCCCATTCCACGTCCCCAGAACTCAGGGCTACAACCCTTATGAGGGCCATCCTTACGAGCCCAGAAAGCATCGTCGGAAGTAGGGACAGCAGCCCAACCATGATAGTTAAGCTGTTTTTCAGCATCATAAGTATGATTATGGAGGATAATAAACTGATTAGCGATATCACTCCAAGCCGACATATTAGCGTCGGTGCCCTCAGACAAGCCAAAATAGTGCTGCCACTGAGCATAGACAGCGGGACCCATATAAAGGCCATCCAGCCACATCTGGCAAGGATACTTAGCCTTATGATAGAAACCACCTGCGCCCTCGATACCTGCAGGTATTCGAGAATGGTGCTGGGTGAGAGTATTACGAATCAAGGTAGCAGCGTTACGATAGCGCTCTGCACTAGAGAAATTACCCAGAGAGACCTCACGGCGATACAGTTCGAAATATATTTTACCAGCAGCGAGGTCGTCGATATTACTCTCGCCCAAAGCATTTACACGCTCACCCTTCCTGATTTTAGTTATAGCATCACCATCAGGCGAAGTAGAAAAATCGGCATAGTCACGAACCTGCTCATAGTAATACAACTGACAAGGGTACTGCAGCCAAGTCTGGAGGACAGCATTAGCTATGAGGCCAGAGACATAATCCCAAGGAGAAGTAGCGAGAGTAGCCTCGGAGCTAGTATTAAGCTTGAAATTATGCAAGCCGTGAGCCTCAACCATCTGACAAGAGAGAGGTTGAGACCTATCAGACTGGGCATAAAGGACCGTAGCGCCTACAAAGAATGCAGACACTATGGCTACTGAGATTTTCAGTTTATGTGCAAAATGACTATTCATGTATATTCTTGTAGTGTGCTTATGGGTGTAAAGTTACTATTTTTTAGCAAGGAAAGCGATTATTCGGCGCATAGATTCGGAAGGTATAACAGAGGTATCCACATCCTCGGGGCGCATCCAGATAATTTCAGCCACGTCATCGCAAGGAGTAATATTATCAATGCTATCCAATTTACATTCGAATACGGCATCAGTAGTATAGACATCGCGGCCACTATAAGGATAAGTATTGAAAGTAGACGTCAGGTACTTCATACTTATCAAGTCGCGGTCCAGTTCCTCCTTGATTTCGCGCTTCATAGCAAATTCGAAGCCCTCGCCCGGGTCGACAAAGCCACCAGGGAGATCGAGAGTACCCTTCCAAGGGTCACGTGCACGGCGAGCGAGCATTATCTCCCCCTTGTCATTATATATTATAGCCACAACAGCGGCGGCAGAATTGAGGAACAACTCGTGACCACAGGCAGAGCAAGAAAAATGTTCTGCGCCGTGGAAGGTAAAAGACTTAGCGCCACAGTGAGGGCAATATTGATAATAATGCATAATTCCTAATTCCTAATTCCTTCAATTATATCTGGAGTTCGAGCCAGCGGGTTTCCATCTCATCGAGTTTAGCGGTA
>JAKSLD010000006.1 GCA_024401395.1 Bacteroidales bacterium | reverse complement strand
GCCGAAAAGTGCTGCCTATCGACAAGCTATTTCGGCACACTGGTCAAGACAGAGATGGGACGCACCGCCAAAGACATCATCAACGACCGCATTCTGTCCCGGAGCAAGGAGTTGCTCAGCAACGACACCCTCACAATCACTCAAGTAAGTCAGAAACTCGGCTTCGAGTATCCACAGCATTTCGTGCGCTTCTTCAAGGGATTGTCGGGAATGACACCAAGCCAATGGAGGGCGGCATAAAGGCATTCACGGCTTATTTTCAGACAGTCAATATGAAAAGAATACTTTTTATTTTATTACTTTTTTGTCCACTATGCTGCATTGCGCAGGACAAAGTAACCACCGATAACAGCATGATAGTTCGTATAAGTGAGATAGAAGTTTATCCCCAATATCTGCAGGAGTATCTGGAATTTGCCCATAATGTTGGCGCAACTTCCGTTCGCGAGGAGCCTGGCGTAATCTGTATCTATCCTATGCAGCAGTTGCGTGACAGTTGCCAGATACGCATCCTGGAAATCTATGCGTCTCAGGAGGCATATCAGCATCATATCAAGACACAGCATTTCTTGACCTATAAGCAGGGTACCCTCCACATGGTGAAGAGTCTCGATCTTGTGGATATGCGTCAGATGGCTCCTGAATGCCTTCCTCTAATCTTTAATAAAGCAAATGTCAATGATATAAATATTATGGAAGTAGAACAGCAATTAAATACTTCTTGGCCAAAGGGTAATCCTAATGATGCTTACGCTCAGTATTTTACAGGTCAAAGTTACCTTGCGCCTATTCAGCCTAAAAATCTATCCGAAGGGGAAAAAACGGTTCAGAGCTACGCTAATGTCACATTTGAACCTGGTTGCCGCAATAACTGGCATATCCACCACGGAGCTCATCAGATTCTTATTTGTGTCAGTGGTGTGGGTATCTATCAGGAATGGGGCAAACCTGCCATCCTACTCCACGCAGGTGATATCATCGATATCCCTGAGGGCGTAAAGCACTGGCATGGAGCAACAAAGAATTCTTGGTTTCAGCATCTAGCTTCTCATGTCCATGTTGCTGACCCTGAAAGTAATGAATGGCTTGAACCTGTCAGCGATGAACAATATATCAAAGCTAATATGTAGTAAGAAAACTGACCGCTAATTAACGCAAGAAAAATGAATGGATATTTCCGTTAAAGAAATACCCATTCATTTTTATATTCAATACGCGCTATGTGTCGTGTCTCGTTTTTACAACTTTCTGCCGCTCAGGTCAAATTTCTCTCCGTCGCGGATAATGACTACTCGCCCGTTTTCTATGGTCTTGTAAACTTCTTTTTTCTTGTCTGTATTTACAATATCAATGGCGGTAGGATTCTTTTCAACAACTATGACATTGCTAAGATGTGATGTTGCTGCCTCGTATGTGGCTTTGCTTCCTCCAGGGACTAAGAGTGTGATCGTGCCTGTGCAGCCTTCGAAGACTTTCTTGCCAAAAGTAGGAGCCTTGCTTGTCATGAACTCTATTGTCGTGAGGTTCTTGGCATTCTTGAATGCTTTGTCTTTGATTGCTGTGAGACTGGTAGGCATTGTTATCTTTGTCAGACTTGTGTTCTCAAATGCCTTCGCCCAGAAGAAGGTAACTGTATTTGGAATGACCAACTCGCCTTTTTTGGCAATCGGACAGGCACATAGTTCTTTGGCGCTGTTGGCATAGAGCACTCCATTGTCTGATGTATATTTGCCAGGAGTGTATACTAGTATCTCTTCCAGGTCTTTGCACTCTTCAAATGGGTAGCTTCCAACTCTTGTTAGCTCTGGCATAATGTAAATCGACTTCATTCCTGAAGCGGACGAAAAGGCACAGTCCATAATCTCTGTTATAGGATACGTGTCACTACCAGAGGATAAGTTGTTGTTTATTGTTACGGTTTTGCTTAGGCTGCGGTTGGTGTCTAGTATGTGGCATTCCCCGTTATTGGTTATAATGACCTTCATACTGCCCGCAGTGAAATAAGGGGAACAGTTGCTGAAACGTGATTGGCTTGATGAATATTGACTGCTAGGAACATAGGCTGTAAACCCTGTAGAACCGCTGAACGCATCGGCTTGTATCTCTGGAACTGCTCCTTCAAATATCAGGGATTTTAAATTCTTGCAGTCTTTGAATGTGCCTGTTTTAATCGTGACGCTGGTAGCCATGACTACTTTTGTCAGACTTGAATTGTCAAAAGCGCCTTGCCAAATCATAGTTACGTCGGATGGTACAACAAGGGCGCCTGTTTTCTTGGCTGGTACAACAGCTAAATGTCTGCCCGACTCTCCCTTGGCATACAGTACATCGTTCTCGATATAGTATTTCGCAGTCTCGTCATCTTCGTCAAAGGTGATGGCTTCGAGGTTTTTGCACCCGATGAAACATCTGCTGCCAATTCGTACAATGCTGCTTGGAATCTCAATGGTCTCTAGTGCTGTGCAGTCCTTGAAGGCCTCATCCGAAATTTCCTTGACTTGGTATGAGTCTGCTCCGTTCGATACAAAGGTAGGAATCTTTACATCGCTTGGACATCCGCTGGTGTATCCCGTGACAAATACATCGCTGGATGTTTGTACTGTGTACGTGATGCCGTTCTTGTTGAAGCTTGTTTGCGCCGACGCAATCGAACAGCATATAATTATTGCTGCGACAAATAAGGTGATTTTGTTAAGCATAATATAGTTTGTTTATGAAAGGAATTTGTTATTCGCGTTTCTTCTATCGTTCCCATTTAATAGACGAAAATGGACGACTCCTTTCTCTGTCGTCATGCAAAAATACGTAAAAGCAAACATAATTCCTATATGTTTTTGGCTCTTTGTGGCACGGCTTCTTTCCTTCCTTCTCACGATAAAACGCTGTTTTCTCTGCCTTCAAAATAAAAAAAAACTGCGAGCAACAAGGGACTTCTCTTATATTACAAAGGGACTACAAATAGACTACAAACCTCTTGCATTCTCCTTTCGCACCACCGTTCCTTGTGCGCCCGCACAAATCGTAGACTTGCGCAACCTACCTTCCAAGGCATCTGTTCTTCCCGAAATGTGCACTAAAAAATAAAAAAACTGCGAGCAACAAGGGACTTCTCCGTATGCAGACCGAGTGTAGACCGAACATAGTTTATACATACAAAACCTGAATTTTTATGGTCTATGTATGGCCCTAGTTTGGATTCGTTTATATTTGACGTGATAATACTGGCTCAACTTTATGGGAATTAGGAATTAGGAATTAGGAATTATTCCTATCTTTGCCTTCCAATACTATTTTTTAATAGGGTAGACAATGACTAAAACATACGATTTCCTTGTAATAGGTTCAGGCGCAGCTGGTCTGACCTACGCCCTCAAAGTGGCTGAACATGGTAAAGTTGCATTGATCTCTAAAGCTTCGCTCGACCTGACCAATACATCTTACGCTCAGGGCGGTATCGCCGCCGTAACCGACCGTACACAGGACGATTTCGAAAAGCATATTCACGATACTCATATCGCTGGCGCCGGTTTGTGCGATCCAGCAGCTGTCGACCAGGTCATTACTATGGCCCCTAAGCAAATCGAGACTCTCCTCCAATGGGGTACCGAGTTCGATAAGCGCTCCGATGGCCAGTTCGACCTCCATAAGGAGGGTGGTCACTCGGAGTTCCGTATTCTCCACCACTTGGATAATACTGGATTCGAAATCCAACGAGCTCTTATCTCGCAAATCAAGAATCATCCTAATATCGAGGTGTTCGAGAATTATTTCGCTATCGATATCATTACTCAACACCACCTCGGCCGTAATAATGAGCCTTGGATGACTGATATCCGTTGCTATGGCGCTTATGTCCTTAGCCCGGATAATGAAGTCATCACTTTCTTGTCTAAGGTCACTATGATGGCTACTGGCGGTATCGGTAACGTATATTCTATTACTACCAACCCTGTAATCTCTACAGGCGACGGCATCGCTATGGTGTTCCGCGCTAAGGGCGTAATCAAGAATATGGAGTTCGTTCAGTTCCATCCTACTTCTTTGTATAACCCTAACGAACGCCCTAACTTCCTCATCACTGAGGCTATGCGTGGTTATGGCGCTATCCTCCGCCGCCGCAATGGCAAGACTTTCATGGAGGAGTATGATGAGCGTGGTTGCCTCGCTCCTCGCGATATAGTTGCCCGCGCTATCGATAATGAGATGAAAATCTCGGGCGATGAGTTCCTCTATCTCGACGTGACTCATAAGGATCCTGAGGAGACTAAGCACCATTTCCCAATGATCTACCAGAAGTGTCTCTCTATCGGTATCGATATTACTAAAGAGTATATCCCTATCGTGCCTGCAGCTCACTACCTGTGTGGCGGTATCAAGGTGGATCTCAATGGACGTTCGTCTATTAATAATCTTTATGCAGCAGGCGAGTGTTCTTGTACTGGCCTCCACGGCGCAAACCGTCTCGCATCTAACTCGCTCCTCGAGGCACTGGTATATGCAGATACCGCCGCTAAGGATTCTATAGAGGTGGTTAAACGTACCGAAATCCGTACTGATATTCCTGACTGGAATGATGAGGGTACTATCCATAACGAGGAGATGATTCTTATTACTCAGGCTAATAAGGAGGTCGAGACAGTCCTCTCTAGCTACGTGGGTATCGTTCGTTCTAATCTCCGCCTTAAGCGCGCCCTCGATAGATTGGAAATCATCTACCGCGAGACAGAGGATCTCTACAACCATAGTAAGGTGAGCCGTAAACTTTGCGAACTCCGTAATAAAATCAATATCGGATACCTTATTATTAAGATGGCTCAGAAACGTCACGAGTCTCGAGGTCTCCATTATACTCTGGATTACCCAAATCGTAACCCTAAGTTGGATACCTATCCTATTGATTAACAATTTTTTTGGGTAAAATATTTGCAAGGAGATTTTTAATAATATAACTTTGCGCCCAAAATCGACTATAAGTATGCCTAAACAGTCATCAATAGAACAGGATGGAACCATCAAAGAGGCTCTCTCAAACGCAATGTTTAAGGTAGAGCTCGAGAATGGTCACGTCATCATTGCACATATCTCAGGAAAGATGCGTATGAACTACATCAAAATCCTTCCTGGCGATAAGGTAAAGGTGGAGATATCTCCATACGACCTCACAAAGGGTCGTATATCTTATAGATATAAGTAATAAAGGAAAGCTTAGTACATATCATACATAATATATAACGATGAAAGTAAGAGCATCAATCAAGAAAAGAAGCGCTGACTGCAAGATCGTATCTCGCAAGGGTCGCCTCTATGTGATTTGTAAGAAGAATCCAAAGTTCAAACAACGTCAAGGTTAATTTTTTAATTTAAAGAACAGTTTATGGCAAGAATTGCTGGTGTCGATGTCCCATCAAAGAAGATTGGCGAGATCGCATTGACTTACATCTACGGTATTGGCCGGAGCACAGCTATCAACATTCTCGAGAAGGCCGGGATCGATCGTAGTGTAAAAGTACAGGATTGGACTGATGATCAAATCCAAGCCGTTCGTGAAATTATTGGTACCTCATACAAAGTTGAGGGTGAGCTCCGTTCTGAGATTCAATTGAACATCAAGCGACTGATGGATATCGGTTGCTATCGTGGTATCCGCCACCGTCTTGGTCTCCCAGTTCGTGGTCAGTCTACTAAGAACAACGCACGTACTCGTAAGGGTAAGAAGAAGACAGTTGCTAACAAGAAGAAGGCTACTAAGTAATTGTAATCAATTGTAATCATGGCTAAAAAAGCAGGAACTCAAAAGAAGAGAGTAGTTAAAGTTGAGGCTATCGGTGAGGCTCACATTCACTCTTCGTTCAATAATATCATCATCACCCTCACCAACGCAAACGGTCAGGCTATTTCTTGGTCTTCAGCCGGTAAGATGAACTTCAAGGGTTCTAAGAAGAACACTCCATACGCCGCACAAACAGCAGCTGCAGATTGTGCAAAGGTTGCCTTTGATCTCGGCCTCCGCAAGGTTAAGGCTTATGTTAAGGGCCCAGGTAATGGTCGTGAGTCTGCTATCCGCGCTATCCATGCCGCAGGCATCGAGGTAACAGAGATCGTAGACGTTACTCCACTTCCACACAATGGTTGTCGTCCTCCTAAGCGCAGAAGAGTATAATACTCTTCCGCACCTCTGGAAGTAAAGCAATTTTATTTTTTCAAACCATCGTATTTTTTGATTTGCGTTTTGAATAATGATTGGTTATATGATTTCTATTTCATAGCGGCTGCCATATTCATCATTTAAAATCAAATCCAGAAAATCAAAAAAATCAAACATGGCAAAGTACATTGGCCCTAAGTCTAAAGTAGCTCGTCGTTTCGGCGAGTCGATCTATGGCCCAGACAAAGTCCTCGAGCGTCGTAATTTCCCTCCTGGACAGCACGGTATCAACCGTCGCAAGAAAACTTCTGAGTACGGTACTCAGTTGAAGGAAAAGCAGAAGACTAAGTACATCTATGGTGTACTCGAGAACCAGTTCCGTCTCCTCTACGCTGACGCTAAGCGTATCAAGGGCGTAACAGGTGAGGTCCTCATCTCTCTCCTCGAAAGCCGTCTCGACAACGTAGTATACCGCCTCGGTATCGCTCCTACTCGCGCAGCTGCTCGCCAGCTCGTAGGTCATCGTCACATCGTAGTTGATGGTGAGGTTGTTAATATTCCTTCTTACCGCATCATGCCTGGTCAGGTAATCGGCGTTCGCGAGAAGTCTAAGTCTCTCGAAGTTATTACTAATAGCTTGGCAGCTAGCTCAGTTAAGAAGTACTCTTGGCTCGAGTGGGATAAGAACACAATGTCAGGTAAGTTCCTTAACCGTCCTGAGCGTGCTGATATCCCAGAGAATATCAAAGAACAGCTTATCGTCGATTTGTACTCTAAATAAATAAATTCTTATGGCAATACTAGCATTCCAAAAACCAGACAAAGTTATTATGCTCGAGAGCGACGACAGATTCGGTCGCTTCGAATTCCGTCCCCTAGAGCCAGGTTATGGTATTACTGTTGGAAATGCCCTAAGAAGAATACTGATTTCGTCGCTCGAAGGATACGCAATCACAAACATCAAGATCGATGGTGTGCAGCATGAGTTTGACACTATCCCTGGTGTTGTAGACGACGTAACACAAATCATCCTCAATCTCAAGATGGTCAACTTTAAGCAGATCGTTCCTGAGACTGACTCTGAGAAGGTTACTGTACGTATCTCTGGACAGGAGGAGATCAAAGCTGGTGATTTTAACAAGTTCATGCACGCCTTCGAGGTTCTTAACCCTGATCAGGTCGTATGTACTCTTAGCAAGGACACTACTTTTAATATTGAGTTCAATATTAATAAGGGTCGCGGTTATATCCCAGCAGATGAGAACGCTTCTGATAAGGATTCTGAACTTGGTATCATCGCCATCGATTCAATTCATACTCCTATCGTTAACGTTAAGTACGCTATCGAGAATTATCGCGTAGAGCAGCAGACCGATTACGAGAAGCTTACTCTCGAGATCACTACAAACGGTTCTATTCATCCTAAGCAGGCATTGAAAGAGGCAGCTAAGATCCTTATCTACCACTTCCAGTTGTTCTCAGATGAAAAGATCACTATTGACGATTCGGAGAAGACCGGTGGTCAAGAGTTTGATGAGGAAGTTCTCAGAATGCGTCAGCTCCTTAAGACTCGTCTCGCAGATATGGATCTTTCCGTACGTGCTCTCAACTGTCTCAAGGCTGCTAACGTTGAAACCTTAGGCGAATTGGTAACTTACCATAGAAACGATCTTCTTAAGTTCCGTAACTTTGGTAAGAAGTCTCTGACTGAACTCGATGAGTTGCTCGTTTCTAACGGCCTCCAGTTCGGTATGGAAACTGCAAAGTATAAACTAAATCAAGATTAATTACGATGAGACATAATAAAAAAGTAAATCATCTTGGTCGTACAAGTGCCCATCGTAAAGCAATGTTGTCTAACATGGCAGCTTCTCTCATTCTCCACAAGAGAATCGTGACTACAGTTGCTAAGGCAAAGGCTTTGCGCACATACGTTGAGCCACTTATCACAAAGACTAAGAACCTCAATACTGTAGACGAGAAGCGTAACGCTCAGCGTCTCGTATTCTCTCACCTCGCTAATAAGTTCGCTGTTAAGGAGCTCTTTACTGAGGTAGCTGAGAAGGTAGCTGCTCGTAACGGTGGTTACACTCGTATCCTTAAGATCGGTAACCGCGAAGGCGATGCTGCAGAGATGTGCTACATCGAGCTCGTAGACTACAACGCTAACATGCTCACAGCTCCTAAGGCTGCTACTGAGAAGAAGCGTACTCGCCGTTCTAAGGCTAAGAAGTCTGAAGAGACTGCTCCAGCTGAGGCTTAATTGTAATTTAGTCGGGGTATCCCGTCTTAAATACATTTCTAAAAAAGAGGCTGTGTCGATTTTTTTCGACGCAGCCTCTTTTTTATCTTCATCATAAAAAAAACTGCGATGAACAAGGGTGCTCTCTATATATAGCATAGACCTAGTATAGGTCTAGTATAGGTCGTCTATACGCCTAGAGTACGGCAATGTCTGATTTTGATACGCCTTCTTCCCTCTTTTATCTACTCTGCATTCTCTTCTCAAGTCGGACTTTCTCGCAGATTAGTTGTTTTTTCTCTCTTTTTTTATTTTTTGCGTACGTGTAAATGTTCGCTCGGTTGTCTTATATGTAAAGGGAACAATATTCCTAAGAATGCAATGACTATCAAAGTGAACATAGGATCAGGTAATTCTAGCGAGGTGAACAGACTTATGTCTAGCTTCGCAGGACAGGGTGTCTCTCCAGATTTCTTCTACCTTACTGGTTATGAGGGTATCTTTGTCGAGGCAAATCGTACTCAGTTGTGTGAGTGTGTTATCTCTTCCGTAGTCTCTTTGAATTCTGATTTGCTCCTTGTCGTCGATTCGAATTCTTTTGAATCTTGGGAGGAAATCTGCTATGGCTTGGGTGTTAATGTTACTCTGGCTGATGCCGATAAGGTTTCTGCTTCGGATATCGAAATGATTCTCTCTGAGAATAGCGATATTAGCCATATCATGGCTCTGGGTGTCAACGATAGGGATTTGTTGATTCAGATTGGCACGATAGCTAAGGCTTATCGTCGTTCTTTTGTCGTGGAGACTGTGGCAGGTGGACGTATCCAGATGGCTGATCTGGATTCGATGAATATCGATTATCTCCTTCAATCTCCTTCTGATGAAACTGATATGTCTCTCGTTATCGCTCGTCGAAGTAAGTTGGTGCAGGCTGAAGGTAATGCTCGCCGCCCAAATCATGATATATATGCTATGTGGCAGTCTTCTGTCGCTGTTAGAAGTTCTTCTCTAAAACCGATGTATTTGTAAAGCTCACATATCTAAAATCAACATATTCAGAGAGCTTTCGCCGGTACTTTTAGTGTCGGCGACTCTTTTTTTTATGCATAGGACATAACTCGATATAAACTCTTAACTTTGTAGTCCAATTTCTCAGATATGGTAATCGAAGAGTTTAAGGCACAGGTTTTGGCCGACTATAAGTTCGCTTTCCTTGCTTCTCAGGTGCGTAAGTTGGCATTCGAGAAGTGGGGTAGTTGTGTGTCTTTGACTGATGGCGTTGATGTCGCGCAGGTGGCATTGGCCAAATATGTGGAGGGAACTGATAGGTATATCTCTTCGTCTATCGACTTGGCTTATGCTTTGGCTAGTGGTGAGACTGACGCTAAAAGATTCTATGACCGTCAGCGCCGCCTCTTTTCTGAGAATAAGGTCTATACTCCTCATTGGCAGGATGTACTCTCTTTCGCAGAGGCTTATAAGAATAGTCGGACAGCTCTGTCTTCTGACAATAAGGCTAGTGTGGTGTTCGTGACTTTGTCTTCTGATGGATTGGGGAAGGGTGTTTTCCTTGAGTCTCTCTTTGCTGCTGTAGTTAAACGACTGCCAATCGCTTTTGTCGTGTGGAATGACGCTTCTGTCTATCCTAATGCTACTGTGTCAAAATTGTTCTCAGGGTTTAGTCATCTCCATCGTAATAGACAGGGTGTGTCTGTTCAGACGGTTAAGGGTAATGATTATGTAGCTCTTTGTCGCACTTTTGAACATCAGATTTCGGTTTCACGTTCAGAAAAGGCTCCGACTTTGACTATTGTTGAGCAGTCGACTGATGATTCTGAGAAACTTTCCAAGTGGATTGTCGATAAACAGATTTCGCAACCTGAATCGCTTCTGGAAATAGAAAGGGCTTGTACTGAGGCTTCGCGCTATGGTCTTGATAATTGATTTGATATGAAGATTGTTATAGATGATAAGATACCGTATGTAAGGGGTTTGCTCGAACCTTATGCTGAGGTGGCATATTTGCCTGGTAAGTCTATTACGCCTGATGATATTCGCAATGCAGACGCAATGGTGATCCGTACTCGTACCCGTTGTGATGAGTCTTTGCTGAAGAATAGTTCTGTGCGTGCAATCTTCACAGCAACTATAGGGTACGATCATATTGATGTGCCTTATTGTGAGTCTCATGGTATCCATTGGCAGAGTGCTCCGGGATGTAACTCGTCTAGCGTGCAGCAGTATGTGGCTTCTGTGTTGGCTAGCCTCCATTTTGACGGGTATATTTCTATACCGTCTGCTACTATTGCTGTGGTGGGGGTTGGAAACGTGGGGTCTAAAATTGTCGATTGGTGCCGGAAACTAGGAATGCGTGTGTTGCAGGTCGACCCATTGCGAGCAGAACGTGAGGGCGGCGAAGGTTTTGTCTCTCTGGAAATGGCGCTCTCTATGGCCGACATAGTCTCGTTCCATACTCCTCTGACGTATGACGGAGATAATAAGACGTATCACTTGTTTAATGATAAGGTGTTGGATTCTCTTAGACCTGGCGCCATTCTTATTAATACTTCTAGAGGTGAGGTTTGCGATACGGCGGCGATTCTTAAGGGGTTGGATACTGGAGTGTTGAGTAAGGTTGTTATAGATGTATGGGAAAATGAGCCAATGGTAAGTGCAGATTTGCTGAAGCGTGCTTACATTGCTACTCCTCACGTCGCTGGTTATTCGTATGATTCTAAGTGTAATGGGACTAAGATGTCAATTGGCGCTTTGTCAAAGTTCTTTGGGTTGCCTCTGCAGAATTATGTCTCGAGCGAACTTCCTGAGCCTATTAATAAGGTGTTGAGTGTTGATAGCCGTTTCGATTCTGTCTCCGCTGCTTGCAGTATTTTCCTGAAGACATATAATGTTATGTTCGATTCTGCATACTTTAAGGCTAATCCAGATACATTTGAGCAGTATAGGGGGGATTACCCTTTGCGTCGTGAGATTGTTGCGTACCAATTGGATGCGTCTTGTGTGCAGTTTGATTATTTGAGTCAGTTCGGTATACAATGCCCAAGTCGATAGTTCACGGTATAGTGCTTTCGGCTCTTAAATATGGTGAGTCGTCGCTTATTGTTACTTTGTATACTAATGAGCTAGGCCGACTTCCCGTTATTGTTTCTGTCTCTTCGTCTTCTAAAAAGGCTATACAGCCACTCCTGACTCCTTTGTCTGTCGTGGAAGCTCAGGTTTTTGATACAAAGAAGTCTGCAATGAAGAGGTTGACAGATTTTCGCCTCGAGTATGTGTTCCGTTCTGTGCCGTTCGATATGATGAAAAGGTCTGTAGCAATATTCTTGGCTGATCTTTTTTTTCATGCCTCGCAGGATTCGGTGCCCGATGAAAGTGTCTTTCTCTTTATGCGCCAGTCTGTTGAGGCTCTTGATCAGGATGTGTCGGGTGTTGAGAACTTTCACTTGCTGATTATGTTTAATCTTGCACGTCTTTTGGGCTTTGCTCCTGATACCGGCGATGATCATAATCCATATTTTGATATGGTTGATGGCTCGTTTAAGTCACACCACCCATTGCACTCTAATATATTGGTTGGCGAACAACTGGAGTTGTGGAAGCTGCTGTGTCGTACTAATATTGATAGTTTGGCCGACTTGTCGTTGTCTGCCGATCAGAGACAGATTTTATTAGATATTTTAGAAAAATACTACTCTTATCACCTTCCTCAATTTAAACCTTTGAAGTCGAGAAAGGTTCTGAAAGATGTACTGAGATGAACTTTTTTGCATTTTGTTTAATCTCTCAATCAAGTTAAAAGAATATAAAATGCTCTATTTTTCTAGCTGATATGTAGGTTGTTAGGAAAATAGTTACTACATTTGCACGTTCAAAAAGACATGGGTTCGGTATGTCTGTTCGAAAGTGTAGAAAGAATAGATATTAATGCGAATCTAATCTTTAATAATAAAACAAATAAAACTTAAGTAATGCCAGGATTAATTGGAAGAAAAATCGGAATGACATCCGTTTTCAGTGCCGAGGGTAAGAACATACCATGCACTGTTATCGAAGCTGGCCCTTGCCATGTTACACAGATCAAGACTGTGGCAACCGATGGCTATGAAGCAGTCCAACTCGCATTTGACGAGATGAAAGAGAAGAACACTTCAGCACCTTTGAAGGGTCACTTCGCAAAAGCTAACGTAGCTCCAGCGCGTAAGTTGGTTGAGTTCGATGGCTTTGAGAAGGAGCTCGCTCTAGGTGAGGCTGTTGCAGTGGACATCTTTGAGGAGAATGATTTCGTAGATGTTGTAGGCATCTCGAAGGGTAAAGGTTTCCAGGGCGTTGTTGGTCGCCATGGTTTCGGCGGTGTAGGCCAGTCAACACACGGTCAGCACAACCGTCTCCGCGCACCAGGTTCTGTAGGCGCATCTTCTTACCCATCACGCGTATTCAAGGGTATGCGTATGGCAGGCCGTACAGGTGGCGATCGCGTTAAGATCGAGAACCTCAAGGTTATCAAAGTTATCCCTGAGAACAACCTTATCATCGTTAAGGGTAGTGTTCCAGGTTGTAAGGGTTCATATCTAATCATCGAGAAGTAATGGAGCTTAGCGTATTCAATAAAGAAGGAAAAGATACAGGTCGCAAGGTAGTCCTCGCTGATTCTGTATTCGCAGTTGAGCCAAACGATCACGCAATTTATTTGGACGTTAAGCAGTTCCTTGCTGATAATCGTCAGGGTACTCACAAGTCTAAGGAGCGTGGTGAGGTTGCAGGTTCTACACGTAAGATCAAGAAGCAGAAGGGTACAGGTGGTGCTCGTGCAGGTGCATTGAAGTCGCCAGTATTCATTGGCGGTGGTCGCGTTTTCGGTCCACGTCCACGTAACTATTCTTTCAAGCTCAACAAGAAGCTTAAGGAACTCGCTCGCTTGTCTGCGTTGTCATACAAGGCACAGGCTCAGCAGATTATCGTAGTTGAGGATTTCTCTTTCGAGGGTCCTAAGACTAAGGATTTCGTAGCTTTCCAGAAGGCTATCAACACTGTAGGTAACCGTCAGTTGCTCGTTATGTCAGATTATGACAAGAATGTATACCTTTCTTCACGCAACGTCGAGAAGAGCGAGGTTACAGTTGCAGCTAACATCAATACCTATGAGATTATGAAGGCAAAGAGCTTGGTACTCTTCGAGAGTGCTGTAGCGCAGTTGAACCAAAAAACTGAGGAATAGAAATGGGTATTATTGTTAAGCCTCTAGTTACAGAGAAGGCAAATATCGTAACAGAGAAGAAAGCTACTCGCTTCGGTTTCGTTGTTTTGAAGACAGCTTCTAAGGATGAAATCAAGAAGGCAGTTGAGGAGCTATACAACGTAAATGTTGTTAAGGTTAATACCTTGATCTCTCCTGCAAAGCGCAAGAGCCGTTACACAAAGGCTGGTCTTGTTAAGGGTTCTAACCCTTCTTTCAAGAAGGCTTTCGTAACTCTTGCTGAGGGTCAGTCAATTGATTTTTATAGCAATATCTAATAAGCAGAGATGGCAGTTAGAAAGTTAAAGCCCACTACACCGGGGCAGAGAAACAAAGTTATTGGTACGTTCGATACGATTACATCGAGCACACCAGAAAAGTCCTTGCTTCGCCCTCTGAAGAAGACAGGCGGACGTAACAACACCGGTAAGATGACTATGCGTTACATCGGTGGTGGTCACAAGAGGAAGTACAGAGTAATCGATTTCAAGAGAAACAAAGACGGTGTTGCAGCAACAGTAGATTCGATCCAGTACGATCCAAATCGTAGCGCTCGTATCGCGTTGTTGGTTTACGCTGACGGAGAGAAGAGCTATATCATCGCTCCTGCAGGTCTTCAGGTTGGTCAGACAGTGATGTCTGGTGCTGAAGCAGTTCCTGAGGTAGGTAATACTCTCCCTCTCAGTGCTATGCCTCTCGGTACTATCATCCACAATATCGAGCTTCGCCCAGGCCAAGGCGGTATTATGGCACGTAGTGCTGGTTCTTTTGCTCAGTTGGCTGCCCGTGATGGCGGTTACGCTGTAATTAAGTTGCCTTCAGGTGAGACTCGTATGGTCCTCGTTACTTGCCGCGCTACAGTTGGCGTTGTATCTAACTCAGATCACGCACTCGAGAAGTCAGGTAAGGCTGGCCGCTCACGTTGGCAGGGTCGTCGTCCACGCGTTCGTGGCGTAGTTATGAACCCAGTAGATCACCCAATGGGTGGTGGTGAAGGTCGCGCAAGCGGTGGTCATCCACGCTCACGTAAGGGTCTCTTGGCTAAGGGCTACAAGACTCGCGCACCTAAGAAGAGCACGTCTAAGTTCATCATCGAAAGACGTAAGAAGTAATACAGCGTAAGACAAAAGAATTATGAGCAGATCATTAAAGAAAGGCCCATTCATCAGCATAAAGTTGGAGAAGAAGGTTCTTGCTATGAATGAAAGTGGCAAGAAGTCGGTGGTGAAGACTTGGTCTCGTGCATCTATGATTTCTCCAGATTTCGTAGGTCACACTATTGCCGTTCATAATGGCAACAAGTTTATTCCAGTTTACGTCACTGAGAATATGGTAGGTCACAAGCTTGGAGAGTTCGCTCCAACTCGTACATTCCGCGGTCATGGCGGCAATAAGAAGAAATAGTCCCTACCTGAGTATTTAACTTTATTAAAAAGAAAAAACAGACATGGGCATAAATAGCAAAGTTGTTAGACGTGAGCCTAAGGCTTACAAAGGCAACCGTAAGAAGTTAGTTGCTGATGCACGTAAAGAGGCTAAGAAGTCTCTCTATTTCGCATCTCTCCGCAATGTTCCTACTTCGCCTCGTAAGATGCGTCTCGTAGCTGACATGATTCGCGGTGTTGAAGTCAATTTAGCTCTTGACATGCTTAAGTTCTCGACAAAGGAGGCTGCTGGCCGTATGGAAAAGCTCCTTCTTTCTGCAATCGATAACTGGAAGCAGAAGAATCAGGGCGCTAACGTAGAGGATGCAAACCTTATCGTTTCATCCGTAGCAGTAGATTCAGCTAGAATCCTCAAGCGTCTACGTCCAGCTCCACAAGGTAGAGCACATCGTATCCGTAAACGTTCTAACCACGTTACGCTTTACGTTGCAAGTAAACCAGAAACCACAACTGAAAAATAAGAGCTAAATGGGACAGAAAGTTAATCCAATAAGCAACAGACTTGGTATCACACGTGGTTGGGATTCTAGCTGGTATGGCGGCAAGAATTTCGGCGACAAACTTGTCGAGGACGACAAGATCCGTAAATACCTAAATGTACGTCTTGCTAAGGCTATGATATCTCGCGTGGTTATCGAGCGTACACTTAAGATGGTAACTGTGACAGTTTTCACAGCTCGTCCAGGACTTATCATCGGTAAGGGTGGTCAAGACGTTGACAAACTCAAGGAAGAGTTAAAGAAGATTACAGATAAGGATGTTCAGATCAATATCTCTGAGGTTAAGCGCCCAGATCTTGATGCTAACATCGTAGCTAATAACATCGCTCGCCAGTTGGAGGGCCGTATGGCATACCGCCGCGCAATCAAGACAGCTATCGCTTCTACAATGCGCAACAACGCTGAGGGTATTAAGATCCTTATTTCAGGTCGTCTTAACGGCGCTGAAATGGCTCGCTCAGAGATGTTCAAGGAAGGCCGTACTCCACTTCATACTTTCCGTGCTGATATCGATTTCTGCCAGGCTGAGGCTAAGACTAAGATGGGTCTCCTCGGTATCAAGGTTTGGATCTGCAAGGGTGAAGTTTATGGCAAGCGCGACCTTACACTTAACATCGGTGGTAAGGAGACTCAGTCTTCAAACAACTCAGGTTCTCGACAGGATCGTGCTCCTAAGAGAAGAAAAACTAATAGCAAGTAATCATCTTTAACTTTTGAACGATGTTACAACCTAGAAAAGTCAAATACAGAAGACCGCAAAAGGGTCGTGCAAAGGGTTTTGCACACAGAGGTACTGAGTTGGCATTCGGCTCATTCGGTATCAAGTCTTTGGAGACAAAGTGGATCACCGGTCGTCAGATAGAGGCAGCTCGTATCGCTGTTACACGTTACATGCAGCGTCAGGGTCAGATTTGGATCCGTATATTCCCAGATAAACCAATTACCAAGAAGCCAGCGGACGTCCGAATGGGTAAAGGTAAGGGTAATCCAGAGGGTTTTGTCGCTCCTGTAACACCAGGCCGCATCATTATCGAGTGTGAGGGTGTATCTTACGAGATCGCTAAGGAGGCTCTCCGCCTCGCAGCTCAGAAGTTGCCAGTTACAACAAAGTTTGTTGTACGCCGTGACTATGTTGAATCCCAAAATATTTAATAGATTATGAAAATTGCAGATATTAAGGGAATGTCAGCAGCTGAGCTCGCTGAGAAGATCGCTCTCCAGCGTTCTGAGCTTCAGCGCCTCGAGCTTCAGCATGTGATATCTCCTATCGAGAACCCAATGAAGATTCGTCAAATCCGTCGTGACATAGCAAAGATGCTTACTGTTCTCGGCCAAAAACAATAAACAGATTATGGAAGAAAGAAATCTTAGAAAAGAGCGCATCGGCGTAGTCGTAAGCGACAAGATGGAGAAGTCTGTTGTTGTTGCAGTTGAGACTCGCGAGAAGCACCCTATGTATGGAAAGTTTGTTAAGAAGACAAAGAAGTTCCATGTTCACGATGAGAAGAATGATGCACATGACGGCGATACCGTTCGCATCATGGAGACTCGTCCTTTGAGTAAAACAAAACGTTGGAGAATTGTTGAAATAATCGAAAGGGCTAAATAATCATGATACAGACAGAATCTAGACTTTCGGTAGCAGACAACAGCGGCGCTAAGGAGGTACTTTGCATCCACGTGTTGGGTGGTAGCTTCAAGCGTTATGCTTCTGTTGGTGACCGCATCGTGGTTACCGTAAAGAATGCTCTGCCATCGAGTGATATGAAGAAGGGTACAGTCAGCAAGGCAGTTGTTGTACGTACTAAGAAGGAAATCAGACGTGCAGACGGTTCATACATCCGTTTCGATGACAATGCATGCGTTCTCTTGAACAATGCAGGTGAGATGCGTGGTACACGTATCTTCGGTCCAGTAGCTCGTGAGCTCCGCGACGGTTATATGAAGATTGTTTCTTTAGCACCTGAGGTTATTTAATTTATAAAACGTTAGACAATGTCAAAGGTTTATATAAAGAAAGGTGATCTTGTCGTTGTCATCGCTGGTGATGACAAGAATCAGCAGGGTAAGGTGCTTTCTGTAGATCCTAAGAACAATCGTGCGATTGTAGAGGGTCTTAACATGATGAAGAAGCACGTTAAGCCAAGCGCTAGCAACCCACAGGGCGGTATCGTTGAGAAGGAAGCTTCTATCCATATCTCAAACCTCGCCCTCATCGATCCAGAGTCGGGTAAGGCAACTCGTATCCGTATCAAGGTCGAGAACGGTAAGAAAGTTCGTGTATCTACAAAATCAGGTAAGGAGGTTAAATAATGAGCTACGTACCATCATTGAAAAAGGTATATAACGAGCAGATCGTTCCTGCCTTGATGAAGGAGTTCGGTTACACTACAGTAATGCAGTGCCCAAAACTCGAGAAGATCGTAGTAAACCAGGGTCTTGGTGACGCTACACAGGACAAGAAGATTATCGAGATTTCTCTCAAGGAGATTACAGCTATCACTGGTCAGAAGGCCGTAGCTACTATCTCTAAGAAGGATATCGCTGGCTTCAAGGTTCGTAAGGGTAACCCAATCGGTGTTAAGGTAACTCTCCGTCAGGAGAAGATGTATGAGTTCCTCGAGCGTCTCGTAAAGGTGGCTCTCCCTCGTATCCGTGACTTCAACGGTATCGGCGGTAAGCTCGATGGTCGTGGTAACTATACTCTCGGTATCACAGAGCAGATCATTTTCCCTGAAATAAATATGGACTCAGTGACCAAAATTCAAGGAATGAATATTACCTTTGTGACCACAGCCAAGACAGACAAAGAGGCTCAGAGCCTACTTGTTAACTTTGGTCTTCCTTTTAAGAAATAATAGTTAGATAACTAAACTTTTAGAAGTATACAATGGCTAAAGAATCAATGAAGGCTCGCGAGGTTAAGCGTGCTAAGCTGATCGCCAAATATGCGGAAAAAAGAGCTCAGTTGAAGGCTGAGGGCAATTATGTTGCCCTCCAGCTTTTGCCTAAGAACTCTTGCCCAATTCGTTTGCACAACCGTTGCAAGCTCTCTGGTCGTCCAAAGGGTTATATGCGTCAGTTCGGCATCTCGCGTATTGCATTCCGTGAAATGGCTTCAGCAGGTCTTATCCCAGGCGTAAAGAAAGCTAGCTGGTAATAATCAGCAAATTAATTTTATTAAGTATTAAATATTGTCGAGCCTAGCTCGATCAATTTAAACTTTAACTTTTTATGGTAACAGATCCAGTATCAGATTTCCTAAGTAGAATTAGGAACGCCATTATGGCAAAGCACAGAGTCGTAGAGATTCCTGCTTCTAACTTGAAGAAAGGTATAACAAAGATCCTTTTCGATAAGGGTTATATCCTTAACTACAAGTTTATCGATGACAACAAGCAAGGTATGATCAAGATTGCGCTCAAGTATGACGCTCAATCACGTGTATCTGCAATCAAGGCTCTCAAGAGAGTATCTACTCCAGGTTTGAGAAGCTATGCAGGTTACCGCGACATGCCACGAGTACTTAACGGACTCGGTATTGCTATCGTTTCTACATCTAAGGGTGTAATGACTGATAAGGAAGCTCGTGCTGCTAAAGTCGGTGGCGAGGTATTGTGCTACGTTTATTAATAGGAGGTTATTCAGATGTCAAGAATTGGTAAAATGCCGGTTGCAATTCCTGCCGGTGTGAGCATAGACGTAAAGGATAACGTCATCACAGTTAAGGGCCCTAAGGGTGAACTCAAGCAGGCCATTAACCCAGCTATTAAGGTAACTGTAGAGAACAATGAGATTAAGGTTGAGCGTCCTAACGACGACAAGGAGATGCGTTCTATGCATGGCCTCTATCGTGCTCTTATCAACAATATGGTAACAGGTGTTTCTGCAGGTTATCAGAAGAAGATGGAGCTCGTAGGTGTAGGTTACCGTGCTACAACTCAGGGTCAGATCCTTGAGCTCGCTCTCGGTTATTCTCACGCTATTCACCTTCAGGTTCCAGCAGAGGTTAAGATTGAGGCTGTAACAGATCGTAAGAGCAACCCTATTATCACAGTTGAGTGCGCTGATAAGCAGCTCCTCGGCCAGATTTGCTCAAAGATTCGTTCATTCCGTGCTCCAGAACCTTACAAGGGTAAGGGTATCCGCTTCGTTGGTGAGGAGATTCGTCGTAAGGCAGGTAAGTCTGCTAAGGTTTAAACCGGTTAACATTTAATATTATGGCTTTTTCTAAGATAAATAGAAGAAATAAGATTAAAGCACGTATCCGGTCTAAAGTTTCCGGTACTGCTGAGTGCCCACGTCTTACTGTTTTCCGTAGTAACAAGTATATCTACGCACAGCTTGTAAACGATCTCGAGGGCAAGACACTTTGCTCTGCTAAGTCTTCTGATTTGAAGGATTTTTCAGGTGATAAGACTGCTGCAGCTGCTGAGGTAGGTAAGTCAATAGCTGCTGCTGCTAAGGCTGCAGGTATTGAGTCAGTTGTATTCGATCGTAACGGTTATTTGTATCATGGCCGCGTGAAGAGTCTTGCAGACGGCGCACGTGAGGCTGGCCTTAAATTCTAATAAAGATGGCAGGAGATAATAAAAGAGTAAGAACAACAAACGACTTGGAGCTCCAGGATCGTCTTGTAGCAATCAACCGCGTTACTAAGGTAACAAAGGGTGGTCGTGCATTCAGCTTCGCTGCTATCGTTGTTGTAGGTGATGGCAAGGGCGTTGTAGGTTGGGGTCTTGGTAAGGCTTCTGAGGTTACAGCAGCTATCGCTAAGGGTGTTGAGGCAGCTAAAAAGAACCTCATTCGTGTTCCTTTGGTACATGGTACATTGCCTCACGAGCAGCTCGCTTCTTTCGGCGGTGCTAAGGTATTCATGAAGCCGGCATCTCACGGTACTGGTCTTACATGTGGTGGTGCCATGCGTGCTGTACTCGAGAGCGTAGGTGTAACTGACGTCCTCGCAAAGTCTAAGGGTTCTTCAAACCCTCACAACCTTGTTAAGGCTACTATCGCTGCTCTCTCAGAGATGCGTGATGCTTATCAGGTAGCTGCTCAGCGTGGTGTTTCTTTGGATAAGGTATTCAATGGTTAATTTTAATAGTGCACAACACAATGTCAAAGATTAAGATTACACAAGTGAAGAGCGTTATCGGCGCTCCAGCTTCGCAGCGTAAGGTTTTGGCTGCACTCGGCATTAAGAAAATGCACCAGACCGTTGAGCACGAGGATACTCCTTCGGTTCAGGGCATGATTACTAAGGTTAAGCACCTTGTATCAGTAGAAAAATAGTCTGAACATATTAATTTTATAGTAAAACATGGAATTAAATAATCTAACACCAGCGTGTGGTTCTACACACCACGAGAAGCGCATCGGTAGAGGTGCTGGTTCAGGTCACGGTGGTACTAGTACACGCGGTCATAAGGGTGCTAAGTCACGTTCAGGTTACCACAAGAAGTTCGGCTTTGAGGGTGGTCAGATGCCTATTCAACGTCGTCTTCCAAAGTTCGGTTTCAAGAATATCAATCACAAGGAGTACAAGGCTATCAATGTTGGTATGCTCCAGACTCTTTCTGAGCAGTACAATGTAACAACTTTCACAGTTGATACATTCATGCAGCTTGGTATTATTGGAAGTGGCGAGTTGGTAAAGATCCTCGGTGCAGGTGAGCTCAAGGCTAAGCTCGAGGTGACTGCTCACGCTTTCTCAAAGACAGCACAAGAGGCTATCGAGAAGGCTCAAGGTTCTATCGTAAAATTGTAAAAGAGTATGAGAAGACTAATCGATACTATTCGCAATATTTGGAAGATCGATGAGCTTAAAAGCAGAATCCTAGTAACCCTAGGATTCCTGCTCGTTTATCGACTAGGTTCTTATGTGGTTTTGCCAGGCGTAAATCCACAGTTCTTGGAGGCTCTTGAACAGCAGACTAGCGATAGTGGTGTCTTAGGTCTTCTCGATATGTTTTCAGGAGGTGCGTTCTCTAATGCCTCGATATTAGGTCTTGGTATCATGCCTTATATCTCGGCTTCTATCGTAGTGCAATTGCTCGGTATGGTTATTCCTTACTTCCAGCGTTTGCAGCGCGATGGTGAGAGTGGACGCAGAAAGATCAACCAGATGACACGTATTCTTACCGTTGGTATCTTGTTGATTCAGGCTCCTGCATACCTCGCAAACCTACATTATAAGTTGCCTGATGCAGCTTTCGCAATGAACGGTGTACTTTTCAACGTTTCAAGTACTATTATCTTGACTGCTGGTACAATGTTCGTTATGTGGCTTGGTGAGAGAATTACAGATCGTGGTATTGGTAATGGTATTTCTTTGATCATTATGATCGGTATCGTTGCTCGTTTGCCACACGCTCTCTTCGCTGAGATTGCATCTAAGCTTACATCAAATGCAACTGGTGGTTTGGTAATGCTCTTGTTGGAATTCCTCTTCTTGTTCTTCGTATTCGTAGGTACTATCCTGCTCGTTCAGGGTACGCGTCGAATCCCAGTACAGTATGCAAAGAGAATTGAGGGTAACAGACAGTATGGTGGTGTTCGTCAGTACATTCCTTTGAAGGTTAATGCTGCTGGTGTAATGCCTATCATCTTCGCTCAGGCAATCATGTTCTTGCCTATTACTCTCATCGGTTTGTTCAACCCAGAGGCTTCAACAGGTTTCGCTGCAACTTTCTCTGACTTTACAGGTTTCTGGTATAACTTCGTATTTGCTCTCCTCATCATTATCTTTACATACTTCTACACTGCGTTGATTTTCAATCCACAGCAGATGTCGGAGGAGATGAAGAGAAATAATGGTTTTATCCCAGGTGTTAAGCCAGGTAAGGCAACAGCTGAGTATATTGACTCTATTATGTCGAAGATTACCCTTCCAGGTTCATTCTTCCTTGCTATCGTTGCAATTCTTCCAGCATTCGCAACATTGGCACATGTAGATCAGTCTTTTGCTCAGTTCTACGGCGGTACATCTCTTTTGATTCTTGTTGGTGTAGTGCTTGATACTCTCCAGCAGATCGAGAGCCACCTCCTTATGCGTCACTATGATGGCTTGATGAAATCAGGTCGTATCATGGGTCGTAATGTAGGCGCTGCTATGCATTAATAAATTTTGCATGACATATTAAGTCGCTTCGGTTCCCCCGAGGCGACTTTTTTTATGAAGATGGTCGTACTCTAGTATATTAGTCTTAAATTTGTAGTAGATAATTATTGCATATTATGTTTAGATTACATTCTATAGTCCTTTTCTGTGCTTCCCTGATGTTTTTTGCCTCGGTTGACAGCTATGCAAAGGACGTTAAGTCGATTAAAGTAGTGCCGGTGTCGCAAGATGCAGATGCTGCCAATGCAGGATTGGTGTATGCCCTCCCTAAAACTAAATTGCGTATTCGTGTAGACGCAGAATTAACCATAGAGAAGGTTGGACCTTACTATAAGTACTCAAATAAGTATCTTAATATCTCAGATGTTATTACACAGGATTCTAAGACCTGGAAGATTGTTTCTGCATCAGTGGAGACTATCGGAGTAGCTGATCTTACAAAAAGATACAAGATATATTCTGAAACAGGATCAACATTGCCTAATATCTCACTGTCTAATGATGGTGTTTTGATGGGTATTAATATAAGTGCTGCTGAAGATTGTGGAAAAGATGAGGATTTGGCCAAAACTGCTGTGGTAGATGACTTAGACTTTTTGTCAGTATCTCTAAATCAGCAAGTTTTGACAAAAACATCTACGGCAGCCATGGCAGAGCAAGTGGCTCAGTCTATTTATTCGTTGAGAGACAAGAGGTTAGCTATTCTTGGTGGAGAAGAGTCTACCATACTTCATGATGCGGGTTCGTACGATAGAGTTTTAGCTGAAATTGCAAGATTAGAGCAGGAGCACGTTGAACTTTTCATTGGCAAGCGCAAGGTTGTAAAAGTTACACGCTATTTTGAAGTTGAGCCATCGTCTGAAAATGAGGTTATTGCTCGTTTCAGTGAGAAAGACGGTTTTCTCAGTACGATGGATTTGACAGGCAAGCCAATATATGTAGAGGTAACAATAGATTCCAAGCCTGCGCTAAATACATATCCTGATGGCTCAAAGCAGAGGAAGGCCTCTCCATTGAATGGCTTAAGATACTGTGTACCAGCAGTTGCTACAATCAAGGTGCTAGACAGAAATAATCTATTGGTAGAGAAACAAGTTTTGACATCACAAGGAGGTCAGATAGTTACTCTTCCTGAGAGCAGTCTTTTGAACGATGGTGTTCAGATAAAGTTAGATAAGAATACTGGAGCACTTCTTAGTATATCAACAAATAAAGATAACAAATAACAAGTCGGCAGCATATGAAACCAGAATTGTTGTGGAATAATTTCAAGGCACTTTGTGCTATTCCAAGACCTTCAAAGAATGAGGCAAAGGCCCTAGACTATATTGCGCAGTATGGTCGTGATTTGAAGTTAGAGGTAATACGAGATAATATCGGGAACGTGATTATACGTAAACCTGCTACGAAAGGGATGGAGAATGTTACTCCTGTTATTCTTCAAGGACACGCCGATATGGTTCCACAAAAGACACCAGACAGCAAGCATGATTTTCTCAAGGATCCTATTGAGACTATTGTTGATGGAGATTGGATGAGAGCCAATAATACCACGCTAGGAGCTGACAATGGTATAGGTGTTGCTGCTGCTATGGCAGTATTGGCAGATGAAAATGCTGTTCATGGTCCACTTGAGGTGCTCGTTACTACAGACGAAGAGACAGGTATGACAGGTGCCTCAAATCTAGAGCCTAATATGCTGCAAGGAAAGATACTGTTGAATCTAGATTCAGAGGCAGAAGGCGAGTTATATATCGGTTGTGCTGGCGGACAAGATGTTACGGCTACATTCCAGATAGAATATGTGCCTACGGCAGAAGACGATATAGCCATGAAAGTTACCGTTTCCGGGCTTCGAGGCGGACACTCCGGTATGGATATTAATACAGGTGTGGCCAATGCGAATAAACTTTTAGCTAGAATATTGAAATATGCAGCTGCTAATTTCGAGGCATTCTTGGTAGATATCAATGGTGGTAGTCTTAGAAATGCGATACCAAGAGAGGCAGCTGCGACATTAGTTATAGATTCAGAAGACGAGGATGAGTTCAAAGAGATGATATCCGAGTTCAATGAGTTGTTGAGAAACGAGTATGCTGACGTAGAGCCAAATCTACTAGTAAGTGTAGAAAAAGTTGCTAAGCCAGCTCAGGTGTTCTCCGAGATATGCACAGATGACATAATAAATGCTGTACAAGGATGTCCAAACGGAGTCATACGCATGAACCCTAGTATTCCAGGATTGGTGCAGACCTCTACAAATATGGCATCTATTGTTACAGAAGGAGGAAAGGTTAGCGTTCATTTCCTACTCAGAAGTGCATCCGAATCAGAAAAAGAAGACTTAGCATCCAGCATAGAGAGTGTTATGCGATTAGCAGAAGCCGAGGTAGATATAGATAACGGTTATCCAGGCTGGCAGCCAAACCCTAAGTCGGCTATTCTCAAGACATTGAGCGATACATATACACAGATGTACGGTAAGGAGCCAAAAGTAATGGCAATACATGCTGGATTAGAGTGTGGCATTATGGCAGGCACGTATCCAGATTGGGATATGGTATCCTTTGGTCCTACGATTATGAATCCACATTCGCCACAAGAGAGAGTCAATATACCTTCGGTCGAGAGATTCTACAACTTATTGCTTCAGACTTTAAAAAATATAAAGTAATATTTTAAAGTTGAAACAGCTCTGGGTACTCTCTGTATTAAGGCTGTATAGTTAGAGCGTTAAGAGAAGTTACAGAGAAAGTAGTAATTAGTTTTTTTATTATTGCGATAGTTTGAAGAACGCGTTAAAGACGGTGCTGAAAGTTGCTGTTTCGGTGGCAGCTATCTGGTGGGTATTGTCGAAAGTTGATATACACGAAGTAGTGTCGTATGTAGCAGAATCGAATGTCGGTCTGTTGCTTATGGCGTTGTTGGTGTATATCATTTCGCAAGTATTCAGTGCAGAGCGAAACAATGTTCTGTACAAGACAGTTCCCCTGAATCTAGGCAGATGGGAAAATATCAAGCTATATTGGCTTGGCATGGTATATAATTTCATACTGCCAGGGGGAGTAGGGGGAGATGTATATAAAGTCTACTACCTGAAGAAGAACTATGAGTGCAGTGTAAAGAACGTCCTTGCGTTATTATTGTCAGACAGAATCAGTGGGCTAGTGGCTATTGTCATCTATCTGTTAGTTCTAGTCAGTATGATAATAGCAGAGATATCCATAATACCATTTCAAGAATATCTATGGGTATTGATACCATTTGTTGTAGCTGGGTACTATGGAGTCGTATATTATTTATGTCGTAGTACCATCAGGCAATTATGGAAAGTAATACTTTTCTCGTTGCTGATACAAGGACTGCAGATGGCTGCGGCCATACTGATAGTGGTCAGTCTAGGCGGGCAAGTAGAAAACCTACAGAATTACATTTTTTGGTTTTTTATGAGTAGCATTGCGTCGGCCATTCCTATCAGTGTAGGTGGCATAGGATTGAGAGAAGCTACGTTTGTACTTGGTTCACAGTATCTTAATGTAGACAACGGTATGTCGGTAGCATTCAGTGCGGTATTTTATATGACATCATTAGTGGCTTCGTTGCCAGGCTTGACATACGTTTTGCGTCCTGAATGGATAAAAAAACATTAAAATGCGAAAATATTCACGTTGTAAGTGTATAACTTATAATATTTATGCATAAATTCGCACTGTCAAATGAATAAAAATTCATTGCTACCATAAAAAAGAAACACTTAAGATGAGCGAATTTAACATTATTGTAGCCTCGGAGGAGCATATTAAGTATGTTGATGAGATCCTTGAGACTATTGCCGTAGCGGCTAAGGCGCGTGGCACAGGTATTGCAAAGCGTGATCCTGAGTATGTAAAGAAGAAGATGCGTGAGGGCAAGGCCATCATTGCCATGCATGGTGATGAATTCGTGGGATTCTGCTATATCGAGTCGTGGGGTCATGAGATGTTTGTTGCGAACTCAGGCCTTATAGTAAAGAACGAGTATAGAGGTCATGGTTTGGCGAAGAAGATCAAGCACAAAGCATTTGAGTTGTCCAGAAAGAAGTGGCCGAATGCGAAGATATTCGGTCTTACATCTACGCTAGCAGTAATGAAGATCAACACAGAGCTAGGATATAAGCCTACTACATTCTCGGAGTTGACAGATGATCCTTCATTCTGGAAGGGTTGTCAGGGCTGTATCAACTATGATGTGCTGACACGTAACAACTTTACGAAGTGTATCTGTACCGGCATGTTGTTTGATCCAGCGAAGGACACGAATGAGATTTCGGGCAGATTGTCAGAGCAGAACTAAAGCGCGGCTAGAGAAATGCCTTCGGCCGTTAAGTAAAATACTGAAAGAGGTGCGGTAAGTTTTGAAAGAAATTTGAAAACTAGTATCTTTGGAGGTATAATAAACTGATAGAAAAATAAATAATATAACACTCAGCAGGAGTAATATGGAAAAAGTAGTACTAGCATACAGTGGCGGATTGGATACATCATTCTGCGTAAAACATCTTTCAAAGGACCTTGGTCTCGAGGTGCACACAGCGATCGCCAACACAGGCGGTTTTACAGCGGAGCAGCTCAAGGATATTGAGACAAAGGCTTATGAGCTAGGCGTTAAGTCACACACGACTCTCGATGTGACAGAGAGCTACTATACACGTTGTATTCGTTATATGGTATATGGTAATATACTCCGTAACAATACGTATCCTATTTCGGTTTCATCAGAGCGTATGTTCCAGGCATTGGCTATTGTGAACTATGCGAGAGAGATCGGAGCGAAGCACATTGCTCATGGTTCTACAGGTGCAGGTAATGATCAGGTTCGTTTTGACTTGACATTCCAGATCTTGGCTCCAGAGATTAACATTATTACTCCTACACGAGACCTCAAGCTTTCTCGTCAGTATGAGATAGATTACTTGAAGAAAGAGGGTATTGTTCGCGACTGGACAAAGATGGAATACTCTATCAACAAGGGTCTTTGGGGTACATCAATTGGCGGTAAGGAGACATTGACAACTCGTCAGACACTTCCTGAGAATGCATATCCTAGCCATGTAACGGCAAAAGAAGAGAGCCGTCTAGTGAAACTTACATTTGAGAAGGGTGAGTTTGTTGCTATCGATGGCAAGAAATATGACAACAAGGTACAGGCTATCCAGGACCTTGAAGAGATTGGCTGTCAGTATGCAGTAGGTCGTGGCATGCACCTTGGAGATACAATTATCGGCATCAAGGGTCGTGTAGGCTTTGAGGCAGCAGCTCCAATGATGATTCTTTCAGCGCACCACACACTTGAGAAGCACACCCTTACAAAGTGGCAGACATACTGGAAGGATCAGGTAGCCAACTGGTATGGTATGTTGCTCCATGAGGCGCAGTACCTTGAGCCAGTCATGCGTGATATAGAGGCTATGCTTGAATCTTCACAGCGTAATGTATCAGGTGACGTATTTGTTCGTCTTTATCCATACAGATTTGTAGTAGAAGGCGTAGAGACATCGCACGACTTGATGAACTCAGGCTTTGCAGACTACGGAGAGGACAACAGAGCATTTACTGCTGATGACGTTAAGGGCTTCACAAAGATCCTTGGCAACTCGCTCAAGATCTACAATAAAGTGAACCCAGACGAAATGAAGTAATACAATACTATAACAAAATTGGAAGAAGTGTTGTATAACACATTACATAAGATATAAAGTTAATGGTAGTAATTTTAGGTTGATTAAGTTAGCCATGCCAAGTTTAGCCGAGATGGTGAGGAACTTGGTTATGGCTTCTTTCTTTTATCTAAACTTAGTACTTTAAGATATATAGATACAAAATGATTAAGGTAGGAATAATAGGAGCTGCTGGTTATACTGCTGGTGAGCTTATGAGAATATTGATCAATCACCCTTGTGCTACAATTCTTTTCGCGCAGAGTACCAGTCATGCTGGTGAGCCTGTATGGAAAGCGCATCATGATTTGTTAGGAGAGACAACTTTGACATTTTCTGCAGATGCACCAGTTGAAGCAGTGGATGTAATATTCCTATGCATGGGACATGGCAAGAGTCGTGATTATGTTGAGTCATTGCCAAAGACATTCAATGGCAAGATAATAGACCTTTCGAATGACTATCGTCTTCAAGATACGGCAGATGGCTTTGTATATGGTTTGCCAGAGGCGTTCCGCAGTGATATAAAGAGTGCGACAAAGATTGCAAACCCAGGTTGTTTTGCTACCAGCATTCAGTTGGCACTTCTTCCAATGGCAAAATTGGACAAGCTTCCAGAAATACACATCACAGGCGTTACTGGTTCGACAGGGGCAGGTCAGAAGCCATCAGATACGACACATTTCTCTTGGAGAGACAACAATATGAGCGTTTACAAGGCATTTACCCATCAGCATCTTGGAGAGGTAAATGAGACATTGAAGCGCCTTGCTCCATCGTACGAGGGAGAGATGAACTTTGTACCTATGCGAGGAAACTATTCTCGAGGCATCATTTCCAGTGTATATTTCAACACTGACATGACAGAAGAAGAGGCAGTGGAGGTATATAAGTCATACTATAAAGATGAGCCATTTGTGCATGTAGTGGATTTCAATCCAGACTTGAAGATGGTAGTGAATACAAATAAGTGTGTTCTCTATGTGAAGAAGTATGGCAAGAAGTTGCATGTGATTTCGATGATAGACAACCTTGTCAAGGGTGCATCTGGACAGGCGACACAGAATATGAACTTACTCTTCGGTCTTCCTGAGAATACAGGTCTAAATATTAAGCCAACAGGTTTCTAACCAATAAACTTAGACGCAAAATGAATCTATTTGAAGTTTACTCTCTTTTTGACGTAGTTCCAGTTAAGGGACAAGGTTGTCACGTATGGGATGACAAGGGTCAGGAGTATCTTGATCTTTATGGAGGTCACGCTGTAATATCTGTTGGACATTCACATCCTCACTACATTAAGTGCATTACAGAGCAGCTCAATAAGATAGGCTTCTATAGCAACTCGGTCATCAATCCATTGCAGGTTGAGTTGGCGCAGAAGATTGGCAAGCTTTCGGGTTATGAAGATTATTCATTTTTCTTGATCAACTCTGGAGCTGAAGCGAATGAGAATGCGTTGAAGTTGGCTTCGTTTCATACAGGTCGAGATAAAGTCGTTGCATTCCGCAAGTCATTCCATGGACGTACATCAGGAGCAGTAGCCGTTACAGACAATCCAAAGATTGTGGCTCCATTCAATGCGGTACATAAAGTTCTTTTTGCAGAGCTCAACAATATAGAGAGTGTTGAGGCCTATTTGAAGAACAATGATGTGGCAGCTGTAATCATTGAAGGAATTCAGGGTTGTGGAGGTATTCATATACCTACAACACAATTCATGCAAGATTTGAGAGCACTCTGCGACAAGTATGGTACAGTGCTTATTCTTGATGAGATACAATCTGGTTATGGTCGTAGCGGTAAGTTCTTTGCGCATCAATATTATGGTATTAAGCCTGACATTATTTCGATGGCGAAGGGAATTGGAAATGGTTTCCCAGTCGGTGCATGTCTTATAGCTCCAAAGTTCAATCCAGTAGTCGGAATGCTTGGCACAACCTTCGGAGGCAACTATCTTGCTATGGCAGCTGCTATAGCAGTAGCAGAGATTACAGAGAAAGAAGGTCTTGTTGAGAATGCCGCCAAGGTGGGGCAGTACCTTATTGACAACATGCCTAAGAGCGATAAAATCAAAGAAGTGCGTGGTCGCGGTTTGATGATTGGTATTGAGTTCAATGAGCCGATTAAAGAGATCCGTACCAAGTTGCTCTTTGAGAAGCACATATTCACAGGTGTAGCAGGTACGAATATGATACGTCTGTTGCCGCCATTGTGCTTGACCATAGAAGAGGCAGACAGATTCCTTGAAGCATTTAAGGATTTGTTGAAATAAAAATATTGCATTATCGTTTAATTCATAAACATAAAAACTATGCGTCGATTCCTGACAGTAGGTGATATAGGTGATTTGCGTGCTGCATTGGCAGAAGCAAAAGAAGTTAAGGCTAATCCTTATAACTGGCAGCACCTTGGTAAGAATAAGACAATCATCATCATATTCTTCAACTCTAGTCTTCGTACACGACTCAGTACGCAGAAGGCAGCACTTAACATGGGTATGAATCCTATTGTATTGAATATCAATGGTGATTCGTGGAAGCTTGAGACAGAGATGGGTGTTGTAATGGATGGCGACAAGACCGAGCACTTGCGAGAGGCTATTCCAGTAATCGGATCGTATTGTGATATTATTGGAGTACGTTCGTTCGCTGAGTTTAAGGATCGCAAGTTTGATTATGAGGAGACGATAATCAACCAATTCATACAATACTCAGGTCGTCCTGTTATCAGCCTTGAGACAGCAACACGTCACCCTTGTCAGGCCTTTGCTGATTTGATTACAATTGACGAGCATAAGGGTAATATAGTAAAGCCAAAGGTAGTTTTGACATGGGCTCCTCATCCAAGAGCACTTCCACAGGCAGTGCCAAATTCTTTTGCAGAATGGATGCGAGCTGCAGAGCAGGCAGGCATGATAGACTTTGTGGTAACGAATCCAGAAGGTTATGATTTGGCTCCAGAATTTATGGAAGGAGTAAAATTAGAGCGTGACCAGAAGAAAGCATTTGAGGGTGCAGATTTCATCTATGCTAAGAACTGGTCATCATACGAGCAGTATGGTCAGATACTTTCAAAGGATAAGAGTTGGACAGTCGATGCAGAGCATATGTCGTGGACAAACAATGCCAAGTTTATGCACTGTTTGCCAGTACGTAGAAATATGATTGTATCAGACGAGGTTATAGACTCGCCAAACAGTATTGTGATACCAGAGGCAGCGAACCGTGTATTCTCGGCACAAGTTGTAATTAAGCGTATGCTCGAAAAACTTTAAGGTCTATGAAGATAACTATAGTAAAGGTCGGAGGCAAAGTAGTAGAAGAGCCAGAAAGTCTGAATGCTCTTTTGAACGACTTTGCCAATATAGTGGGTGCTAAGATATTAGTGCATGGCGGTGGTCGTTCAGCTACGAAGTTGAGTGAGCGTCTAGGCATAGAGACAAAGATGGTAGAAGGACGTCGTATCACAGACAGAGAGACACTGGATGTGGTAACGATGGTATATGCTGGTCTTGTGAATAAGACTATTGTAGCAGAACTACAGAAGCGTAATATCAACGCCATAGGTCTTTGTGGAGCAGACCTTGATTTGATTCATAGTGAGAAGCGTCCATTGAAGAACGGCATAGACTATGGTTATGTTGGAGATGTGAAGAGGGTAGAGACAGGAGTTCTTGCTTCATTGATAGAGCAAGGAGCTATACCTGTAGTAAGTCCTATTACACACGACGGTAACGGTCAGCTTTTGAATACCAATGCCGATACCATTGCCAGTGAACTAGCGCGAGCATTAGCGTGCTCGGAGAATTTGGAAGTCAGCTTGATATACTGTTTTGAGAAACCAGGCGTGCTTATGGATGCAGAGGATGATTCTACTGTAATCAATTCGATGACATACGCTGAGTTCCAAGAGTATAAAGAGACAGGAGTTGTAGCTGCAGGTATGATTCCAAAGCTAGATAATGGTTTTGATGCTATACGCATAGGTGTTAAGAGCGTTATGATTACAAATACCGAAGGCTTGAAGAACGGTCGCGGTACAATGCTTTTGAAAGACTAGAATATGATAGAGCAGTACATTAAGGAGTCTATAGAGCTGCTCAAGCGGATGGTAGCTATCTCATCAATCAGTAGAAATGAAGGAGAGGTAGCAGATATGATTCAAGATACACTATCCCGTATGGGGTTGAAGTACAACCGTTCGGGCAATAACCTATGGGTGCGCCAAGAGCAGTGGATGTGCGGAAAGCCTACTATACTCCTTAATGCTCATATAGATACAGTAAAGCCAGCCAGCGGGTATACTCGTAATCCATTATCTCCTGATGTAGAAGGAGATACTTTGTGGGGGTTGGGGACGAATGATGATGGCGCGTCAGTCGTGTCACTTCTTGCAGCATTCAGATATCTCTCAAACAGAGATGATTTGCCATATAACTTAATCTGGGCTGCAACGGCAGAAGAGGAAGTCAGTGGTAAGAATGGAGTAGAGAGCATTCTATCAGAATTAGGACAAATAGACCTAGGGATAGTTGGTGAGCCGACAGGTATGCAGATGGCAGTGGCAGAAAAAGGACTTATGGTTCTTGATTGCACTACAGAAGGTGTATCTGGGCATGCAGCAAGAAATGAGGGAGTGAATGCAATATATAAAGCATTGCCTGTCATAGAGTGGTTTAGAACAAAGCAGTGGGATAGAGTGTCGCCATTTCTTGGAGCAGTCAAGATGTCTGTTACACAGATAGAAGCCGGAAGTCAGCATAATGTGGTTCCCGATAAATGTCATTTTGTGGTGGATGTCAGGGTTAACGATCTATATAAGAACAAGGAGCTGCTCGAATTGATAAAGACAGATGAGCATACCGCGGGATGTATTATACAAGAGCGTTCAACTCGTCTTAATAGTTCGCATATAGAAGTAGATCATCCTATGGTAGAAAAGGCTATAGGTATGGGAATCAAGTTGTTCGGATCTCCGACATTGAGCGATCAGGCGTTGATGCCGTTTCCTACAGTAAAGATAGGTCCTGGTGATTCAGCCAGATCGCATACAGCTGATGAATATATAAAAATCAGCGAGATAGAGAATGCAGTGGCAACGTATATTAAGTTGCTCTCATAAATAATCCAAATATTACATCATTGAATAATATGAAACTTTGGGATAAGGGCTATTCGGTAGATGATAAGATAGACCAATTTACAGTAGGATTGGATAGAGAGATGGATCTCTATCTTGCTCCATACGATGTTATGGGTACCATGGCACACATAACCATGCTTGAGAGCGTTGGGCTACTGCAGAAAGATGAGTTGGATATTCTATTGAAAGAACTCAAGAATATATATGAGATAGCGAGAGAAGGCAAGTTCGTTATTGAGGATGGCATAGAAGATGTGCATTCACAAGTAGAACTTATGCTTACACGTAAGCTCGGTGATGTAGGGAAAAAAGTGCATTCAGGTCGTTCACGTAATGACCAGGTACTTCTTGACCTTAAACTATATGCTCGTGCGGAGATAGAAGACCTAGTTGGAAGGATGCGTAAGCTCTTTGATGTGTTACAGCAGAAGAGTGAGCAATATAAAGATGTCCTTATTCCAGGTTATACCCATCTTCAAGTGGCTATGCCATCGTCATTTGGTTTGTGGTTCGGCGCATACGCAGAGAGTCTTACAGATGATATGCTTATGATGGAAGCTGCATGGAGAGTGACAAATCAGAATCCACTTGGCGCAGCTGCTGGCTATGGTTCCTCGTTCCCATTGAACAGAACAATGACTACAAAACTGCTCGGTTTTGATGATCTAGACTATAATGTGGTTTATGCGCAGATGGGTCGTGGTAAGACAGAGCGTATCATTTCGTTTGCCATCGCATCTTTGGCAGAAACGATAGGTCGACTAGCGTTTGATGGGTGTATGTATACCAGTCAGAATTTCGGTTTTCTCCATTTGCCAAAGCAGATGACCACAGGTTCTAGCATTATGCCACATAAGAAGAACCCTGATGTGTTTGAGCTTATCCGTGCACACTGCAACAAGATGCAGGGAGTGTCGAATACTATAAGATTGATTACAGGCAACTTGCCTTCGGGGTATTTCCGAGATATGCAGATTATCAAGGAAGTGTTCATACCTGTATTCAACGAGATGAAAGACTGCTTGGATATTACTGCCTATGCTATTGAGAATATAGAAGTAGTAGAAGGAGTGATGAAAGATCCTAAATATAAGTATGCATTCAGTGTAGAAGAGGTTAACCGTCTTGCAAATGAGGGGATGCCATTCAGAGATGCATACAAACATGTGGGTATGGCTATTGAACGAGGAGAATTTGAGTTTAATGGAGAGATTCACCATACACACGAAGGTTCTATCGGCAATCTTTGTACAGCGCAGATCAAGGCCAAGATGGATGCTACGATGGGTAGATTTACCTTCGGTAATGTCCATAAGGCAGTTGAGAGCCTGACAAAATAAAGATAATACGGTCAGAGTCCTGATACTATATTTTATTACACCTTGTATTGTTTAGTTGACTGCAATAACTTTTTTGTATCGTGTGAGCGAGTGTTTCGTCCCGATTTGAATGGGCGACCAGTTGTTGTGTTGTCGAATAATGATGGGTGTGTAGTATCAAGATCAAACGAAGCAAAAGAAATGGGCATCCCGATGGGAGAGCCCTTTTTTCGTATAGGCAAGTATAACAAGAAGGGGTGCGAGATAGTCTGTTTTTCCTCCAATTATGTACTATATGGAGATTTGAGTGCCAGAGTAATGTCCATTGTGAGGGAAACGGTGGGGGAAATTGTCCCATACTCAATAGACGAACTTTACTATGAGTCGAAATTAGAGAATGACAAGATATTAGAGCAAGCGCGTAAGTTGCGTGCAGATATATTGCGTTCCGTAGGGATTCCTGTAAGTATAGGAGTAGCTCCTACAAAGACGTTGGCAAAAGTAGCCTGCCATTTTGCTAAAAAATACCCTGGGTATTGTGGAGCCTGTATGATAGATACAGAAGAAAAGCGAAAGAAAGCACTTGAGTTGACTCCAGTAGGAGATGTGTGGGGGATAGGGAGGAGATCCTTGCAAAAAATGAAAAAGATGGGGCTGACCAATGCCTGGCAACTTTCGCAGATGTCAGAAGACTCAGTCCGTTTCCTACTAGCTCTGCCGGGAGTGCGGACTGTCAGGGAATTACAGGGGATTGATTGTATAGCTTCTGAAGAGATAGAAGGAAGGCAGAGTATCTGTACCTCAAGGTCATTTGCCGATATGCTGACAGAGATAGAAGATTTGCGGACTATGACAGCTAACTTTGCGGCATCTTGTGCCCAAAAACTAAGAAAACAGAAGAGCGTTGCAGGGATAGTGACCGTGTTTGTGCTGACAAATAGATTCAGGGAAGAGAGTACGCAGTATAATAATTCTGCAAATGTAGTGTTACCAGTAGCCGTATCATCAACGCAAGAAATAGTTAATGCTGCGTTGACAGCATTGAGTATGGTATTCAGAAGCGGCATACAATATAAGAAATGTGGTGTAATACTAAGCGGCATTACACCAGACAATGCTGTTCAGACGGCGTTATTTGACTATAATCCAGAAAAGAGAGCTCATTATGACAAGCTAGCTGCCGTTATGGATGCAATAAATACAGAACACAATACAGATGCAATCCATTTAGGAGCACAGCTGCCAGGCAAGGGAGAAGAAGACGGTAAGGATGAATTATTCCTTCATAACTTACGTCGTGAGCATATGTCGCCTAGAGCTACAACGAATTGGGATGAGATAATAGAGATACATTAAAGAGAGGTTCTATAGTTTTTGCTGTAGAACCTCTTTTTTTATAGATATCTTATAATAAATCTTTTAACTTGTCCAGTCGGTTCGAGTGAGAACCTTTGACTAGTATGTATGCCTTATTCAGTGATTGCATTTCGGCAGTCAGTTCGTTGGCAGAGTTTACGTAGGTAAAAGAACTGAATTCAGATTTAAGAGGAGAGAATTCAGGTCCGACGAGATATGCTTTAGTAATATTATTCTCTACTAGGGCCGCTAGAAGATTGCGGTGCATTTCCGTTTCGATGCTACCAAGTTCACGCATAGCCCCCAGTACCACTACCTTATTATCCCCCTCGAGGGATGCAAAATTCTTGACGCTAGCCATCATGCTTGTAGGGTTTGCGTTATAGGCATCCATAATTACGCGGTTGCGGTCGGTTTGGATAATCTGGGAACGGCCATTAGTAGGCTCGTATTCAGCTATGGCTGCACAAATATCACTTGCAGAGACACCATAATAAGTACCTACGGACGCAGCTGCAAGAGCATTCTCAAGGTTGTAAGCACCTGTCAGGTGAGTATTAACTTCGTGAGACTCACCATTATGTTCCCATTTGAAAGAGAGCAATTCAGAAGGTCCAGAAACTTTGCCAGAGATATTTGCAATCTGAGAATCAGTCGTGTAGCTGAAAATATTACTATAGTTATCCAGCATTCCCACGAGGTTAGTATTTGAGATATTGATAAATACCTTACCCGAGGTAGATTTCAACTGCTCGTAAAGCTCTCGTTTTGTAGCCTTGACACCTTCGAAAGAGCCAAAGCCCTCAGTATGAGCGATGCCCACATTTGTAATTAATCCAGAATCAGGTTTAGAGAAACCAGACAACTGCTTGATTTCACCAGGGTGGCTTGCGCCCATTTCCACAACAGCTATGTCGTGCTCTTTGTCATTGATGCTGAGGAGAGTTAAAGGCACACCGATATGGTTGTTGAGATTACCCTTTGTGGCCAAGACGCGATACTTTTTAGAAAGTACAGCTGCTGTGAGCTCCTTAGTTGTCGTTTTGCCATTAGTTCCCGTAATGCCGATAACAGGGATACGAAGATGCTGGCGGTGGTAGGTCGCGAGTTCCTGGAGAGCGACAAGAGTGTCTGCAACGACAGTACACTGCTTATTGTCTTTGAAAGTGATGTTAGAAGTCAATACATGAGCAGCACCACCCTTAAGAGCGTCTGCAACCAACTCATTTGCATCAAATCTTTCACCCTTCAAAGCAACAAACAGACACCCGTCAATGATATTACGAGTGTCTGTACATATTCCTGTTGATGAAAGGTATACTGAGTATAAATCTTCCATTTTAGATCTATTTCAAAAGGATAGTAATCAGCTAGCCTGAATTCTTGTCATACGATCATTTGACAACTGTTTGCGAGCGTATTCCACGTCAATAGTGAGTTCCTTATCAGTAGATGTAGGAGTATCGAACATCTTGTCCATAAGTATATTCTCACAGATAGAACGGAGACCACGAGCGCCGACCTTGAATTCTACAGCCTTGTCGACTATGAGATCAATAACCTCATCAGAGATATTAAGTTTCACGCCATCAAGTTCGAACAATTTAGTGTACTGCTTGATGAGAGAATTTTTAGGCTCGATGAGAATTCGTTTAAGAGCGTCGCGATCGAGAGGCTGAAGATACGTCAGAACGGGAAGACGACCTATGATCTCAGGTATGAGGCCAAAAGACTTGAGGTCCTGAGGTGCTACATACTGGAGCAGATTATTGAAATCTATAGCATCCTTCTCCTTCTGGGCATTGTAACCAACCGTGCGAGAGTTGAGGCGATTAGCTATTTTCTGCTTGATGCCATCGAAAGCACCGCCACAGATGAAGAGGATATTCTGAGTATTTACAGCAATCATCTTCTGCTCAGGGTGTTTACGTCCGCCTTGAGGAGGGACATTTACCACTGAGCCCTCGAGGAGTTTGAGTAAGCCCTGTTGAACACCTTCACCCGATACATCGCGTGTGATAGAAGGGTTGTCGCTCTTACGTGCAATCTTATCAATCTCATCTATAAACACAATACCCTGCTCGGCGCGAGGCACATCATAGTCGGCCTCCTGGAGAAGTCGAGAAAGAATACTCTCCACGTCCTCTCCCACGTAGCCAGCCTCAGTCAGTACCGTTGCGTCCACGATAGAAAAAGGTACGTCGAGCAATTTAGCTATAGTACGAGCGAGGAGCGTCTTACCTGTACCAGTCTCGCCAACCATAATGATGTTAGACTTTTCGATCTCAACATCCTCCTTTGAGGAGCGTTCAGCATTGCTGCGGAGACGTTTATAGTGGTTGTAGACTGCTACGGAAAGATATTTCTTAGCCTCATCCTGACCTATTACATACTCATCGAGGTAAGCCTTTATTTCCTGAGGCTTAGCTATATTGAGTTTTTTAGCATTAGCAGATGTAGGCGTGAATTCGTTCTCCTTAAGTATTTCGCTTGCGCTATGTACGCACTCATCGCATATAACTATGCCGCCGATGCCTTGGATGGCGAAGCGTATGTCGCGACGAGGGCGACCGCAGAATGAGCAGATATCGTCTTTTTTTGCCATTAGGTATTATTTTGTAGGGCGGATTAGAACGTCATCGATAAGACCATACTCCTTAGCCTCGGCAGAAGTCATCCAGTAGTCGCGGTCGGCATCTCTCTTTATACGTTCGATGTCGGTACCAGAATGCTGATGGAGGATATCGTACAATTCGTCCTTCAATTTAAGGATTTCTCGAGCTGTGATTTCGATATCAGAAGCCTGGCCCTGAGCTCCGCCGAGAGGCTGGTGAATCATCACGCGAGAGTGAGGGAGAGCAGAGCGCTTACCCTTAGCACCTGCAGCGAGGAGGACCGAAGCCATAGAAGCGGCCAAACCTGTACAGATAGTAGCTACGTCAGCATTGATATACTGCATAGTATCATATATACCGAGGCCAGCATAAACCACACCGCCAGGAGAGTTGATATAGATAGAAATATCCTTAGATGAATCGGTTGATTCGAGGAAAAGGAGCTGGGCTTGGATGATGTTAGCCACATCGTCATTGATTTCAGTGCCAAGGAATATGATGCGGTCCATCATAAGGCGAGAGAAAACATCCATGCTAGCTACGTTGAGGTGACGTTCCTCGATGATAGTTGGAGATATGTACCCATTCATTATCTGGGTATATTGATCTAGAGCAGAGCGTCTTACGCCTGGTTGCCCTATAGCGAATTTTCTGAAATCGTTCATAAAGCCATTAGTTAGTATATTAAACCAAAAAACCGAAGACACTGCGAGACGCAATGTCTTCGATGTTGATATTGTTGTCGCTTACAGCGAATTTATTACTCTTCGAAAAGTTTTGTGAACTTGTCGCGAGAGATGCCCTTGTGAGCCAACTTAACGTTGTTGAAAGCGTACTCTGTCATAGCCTCGCTTACAGCACCCTCGATGAGGCGCTCGCGCTGCTCCTGCTCCTTGAGCATATTCTGAGCCATTGGCATGAGAACCTCGTCTGTGAGGCCTGTCAAGCCGTAGCGCTCGTACTGAGCACGTGCTACCTTGAGAGCAAACTTCTGAAGGAGCTCTGGAGTAAGTTCGATGCCAGCCTTCTTAACTACCGAGTTAGAAATAGTCTGCCACTTGAGATCCTCGAGGAAGCGAGGGAACTCTGTTTCGAACACTTCAGGAGTCATCTTAGCGTTATCGCGGTTAACGATCTCGATCCAACGACGGAGGAATGCCTCTGGGAGAGCGATGTCACAAGCCTTTGTAAGTTCCTTGCGGAGGTCCAAAGAGAACTTGTAGCGGCTATCGTTCTCGAGAAGAGCAGCGAACTCCTCCTTGCACTTAGCCTCGAAAGCCTCAACAGTCTTGATATCTGTAGACTCGCCATACATCAACTTGAAAGTCTCCTCGTTGAGTTCTGGGTTAACGTACTCAGAGATACCAGAGATTGTTACCTCGTACTTATCAGCAGCCTCGTCAACCTTAGCCTCCTCGATACCGAGTACGTATGCGAGTTCAGCCTTGTTCTCGAAAGCCTTCTTGAGGTTAGCCTTAACGGTATCACCGACCTTAACGCCGATGAACTGCTTCTTAACCTTAGTATCGTTAATGTTCTTAACTGCGAAGAGAGTAGACTCCTTAGAGAAATCGTCGGCCTTAAGAGAAGCAGTAATCATGCTCTCCTCTGTAGAAACCTCTACGTCTGCGCGCTTAGAGTAGCGAGCGAGCTTAGAAGTCTTGAAGCCCTGAAGGTCCTCGTCAGAGATTTCGATATCGTAGTATGTAACCTTAACCTTAGCGAGATCAACATCAACAGCAGGACGAAGTGCGATATCGAACTTCATTGTTGTCTCCTCCTGGAGGTTGTCGAGATCAACTGGCTGTTCGCCCTCATGAGGGAGAGGCTCGCCGAAAATCTCCAACTTATTGTCGATGATGTGATTCTTGAGGCCTGTCTCAACTGCACGGTTGAACTCCTGTGCCAAAACCTGACCACCGTACATCTTGTTGATCATACCAGCTGGAGCGTGACCCTTACGGAAACCAGGAACTACAGCGTTTTTACGAGCCTCTTTAAGTTGCTGCTCTACATTTGATTGATAGTCGCTCTTGCTAATTGTCATCGTCAGCACGACGTTGAGCGCATCGATGTTTTCTGCAGAAATATTCATTTGGGATATGAATAATGATATGAAATAAAAGTGATATTATTGTGCGGATGGTGGGACTCGAACCCACAAGTCTTGCGACACTAGATCCTAAGTCTAGCGCGGCTGCCAATTACGCCACATCCGCAAAATTCTTGAGAATTGCGGTGCAAAGATAATATGTCCCTTGACCTTTTGCAAATCTTTATTGAAAAACTTTTCTTAAATAGTGCGTAGTTTTAGTACACAGGTGTTAATTGGCACCTGTTTTATTGGGTCTAGAGCGTGAAAATACGGGCAGGGAGGCCTCTGTTAAGTCAGATGATCCCTTGTCTTGAGCTTGATGACGTGCGATACCTCCTTGAAGGCAAAAGACAACTGCTCGCCATTTTCCTTTTCGAGAATGATATAGCCAGAAGGTAAAGTGTCGATGATTTTTGCCTGGAAATATTCTCCAGTTGGGAGAGCCCATTCGTGCATATTACCGTCGGCACGGAAGAGAGCCTTTATATACTCCTCGTGGAGGCGGTCGATGTTATTTTGGATATAGTCAGAATACAGTTTGAAGTTCCTTTGTAGTATAAGCCTAATCCCTTGTTCATCGCAATTTTTTTTAATGAGCTGGTATAGCGAAACAGGGTTTGGAGCGTCGGAAATGAACTCTTTCTGGTTGACATTCAGGCCGATACCCACTATAGAGTAGTTGATATTAGCTCCAGCGAGCGTATTCTCTATCAAAATGCCACAAATCTTCTTTTCTCCGACGTAAACATCATTAGGCCATTTGACAGAAACCCTGTCCAAAGTATCGAGATTATCAGACAGAACCTCCTCGATAGTAGACTTTACAGCCAATGCCACCGCCATAGAGATATCGAACTGACGTCTAACATGCATAGGCTCCGTTGGACGGTACAAGATACTCATCAATATATTAGCATTGCGTTCGCTCTCCCAAGAGTTGCCAATCTGTCCACGGCCAGAGACCTGGTAATCGGCATAGACACAAGAATGAGAAAGAAGGTCGGGGCACACCCCCAGCCATCGTTTCATTTCAGAATTAGTAGAGTCGACCTCCTGTAAGTGTCTGATTGTAGAACTATTCATTGTTTTTGCGCGTATAATCGGATGTAACAATGATACAAAAGTACTCATTAATGAGGAAAGAAAGAATATTTTCTTACCTTTGCACTAATTTGTATCAATGACAAAAGAATATGGGAAGAGTTATTGCTATAGCAAATCAGAAGGGTGGAGTAGGTAAGACTACTACAGCCATTAATCTTGCTGCTTCATTGGCAGTGTTGGAGAAGAAGGTACTTATCATTGATGCCGATCCACAGGCTAACACTACGTCCGGTTTAGGATTTGACCTTCGTAGTGTAGAGACCTCAATATATGAGTGTCTGATAGATGATGCAGATCCGAAGGGAGCGTGTATAAAATATGACGAGATAGACGGTTTGTATATCCTTCCATCTCATATAGACTTAGTCGGTGCGGAAGTTGAGCTTCTCAACAAATCGGACAGAGAGAAAATCATGCAGCGCATAGTTAACAAGTTGCGTGATGAGTATGACTATATTTTCATTGACTGCTGTCCAAGCCTTGGTCTTATTACCGTAAATGCTTTAGTGGCAGCAGATTCAGTCATAATACCAGTTCAGTGCGAGTATTTTGCTCTTGAGGGACTGTCGAAGCTTCTTAAGACCATTATGATGATACAGAACCATCTGCATCCAGAGCTTGACATAGAAGGCTTCCTTCTCACAATGTATGATCAGCGTAACAAACTTTCTGAGCAAGTGCTTACAGAGGTAAAGACACAGTTCAAGGAGTTGGTGTTCGATACATTGATAGCGCGTAACGTGCGATTGTCTGAGGCGCCAAGCCATGGTCAGCCATGTATCACATACGATGCGGTATCCAAGGGAGCGCAGAACTACTTGTCATTGGCGAAGGAGCTCATTGCCAGAGAGACAGCAAAGAAGGCCTAACTAGAATAGAAACAATAAGCGAATAGAAACAGAATATGAAGAAGCCATCAGGATTGGGACGTGGATTAGGTGCGATTATAGAATCGTCAGACTATAAGACACCACAGCCTCAGCAGACCGCTATAAATGAAATTCCTGTAAGTGAGATAGAGACTAACCCATGGCAGCCTCGTACGGACTTTGACCAGGAAGAGCTAGAGCGATTGGCGACTTCTATTCGTGCTATGGGCATCATTCAGCCTTTGACACTAAGGAAGCTTGATGACCATAGATACCAGATAATTGCTGGTGAGCGACGTCTGAGAGCCTCTAAGCTGGCAGGTTTAGATAAAGTGCCTGCATACGTGAGAGAGACAGACGACGATAAGATGCTAGAATTGGCATTAGTAGAGAATATCCAGCGTGCCGATCTCAATCCAATAGAAGAGGCATTATCGTATCAGCGTCTTATTGATGAGTGTAATCTTACGCAAGAAGACATGGGCGGTCGTGTAGGTAAATCACGTTCGACCATTACCAACTCGCTTCGTCTTTTGAAACTGCCACCAGAGATACAACAGGCGCTGCGTGAGAGGAAGCTCTCGATGGGTCATGCTCGTGCCATAATGGGTATTGATGATGCAGACATACAGATGACACTCTACCAGCAGACTATTGATTTTGGTTATTCGGTACGTCGCATAGAAGAGTTGGTCCGTCAGTATAAAGAGGAGAAAGACCCACAGAGCGACGATCAGACAAAACCAGCCAAGCAGGCTAAGAAGCGCCTTGCTCCAGTATATGAAGAGATAAAGACACAGTTCTGCTCCTTCTTCAACAAGAGTGATATCAAACTAGACCGAGCTGATACAGGAAAGGGGAAGATCACTATTCCATTTGCATCAGATGAAGAGTTGAAGAAGATAATGGAGACACTCCTGCTTGATAATAAGAATGAATAGTAGGCTTTGGATGCCTATATTACAATAGACACTTTTGGCAACAACGAATATCATTACACGGGTCGCACGTAGGACGTGCATACTATTGACACTAGTCATCATGGCCAGTGCGTGGGGGCGTGTATATTCGCAATCGTCCGGGACGCAGATAGAAGGGAGCCATATTTCAGCCAAGCAATTAGTTGGTGTTGATACGCTCATAATATTCAAGCATGGGGATACTACTATATATAAGTCAGTTGGTGCTGGGGATATGAAGATTAATCCGCATACTGCTACGATGTTTGCTGCAGTAGTTCCAGGATTAGGTCAGATTTACAACAGAAAATATTGGAAAGTACCATTGGTATACGGTGCCATATTCGGTTTGTACAAGTGTATAGACTTTAATAATGGCTATTACAACGAATACAGGAGGGCGTATCGAGACTTTATAGCGAAAGATCCTAATAATAAGGCATACATTTCGGTGCAGAAGAGAACGAACCTTACACTAGAAGAGTGTGAGGGGCAGTATGCCGACTGGTTTAAGCGAGTGTTGGAAAACAAGAAGAATTACTACAGAAGATATAGAGACCTGTCGATTTTTGGAATGGTAGGAGTATATGTGGTGCAACTAGTAGATGCCTGTGTAGATGCCCATTTCCATGATTTTGATGTGACAGAAGATCTGGCATTACATTGGAGCCCGATGATAATACCCGATGAAGGCGGTCCGATGTTAGGTGCTACGGTAGCGATAACGTTTTAAGAGTTGCTCATTAGAGCGACTCTTTTTTCTTTTTTGTATCATTTTTTTTATCGTACGTTTCATTTTCAGTTTAATGTAACGACCATTTTTGCGCATCTTTTTTGCTTCTGCGTTACAAAAACTTTAGGAATGAGCACGAAAGCGCAATTTTAACAATTGTACGATTGTTTTCTTAAAAATAGTTAATACATTTGTGTCGTTAACACAATCTCCTAGAGAATTTTGTATACAAATACCGACGTGTGATTTATAAACGTTAACACAATTTTCACTCATTCAATTAACAGTATAAGGTATGAAGAACCAATTAAAGAAAAGCCTGACATCGTTTCGCAAAGGCTTGGCGATGTTAGTACTTATGGTTTGCGTGTCTACCCTCTCGTGGGCACAGAGCCAAATTAGTGGTGTCGTAAAAGACGCTGCCACTGATGACCCAATTCCTGGTGTCAATGTAGTTGTAAAAGGTACAACGACGGGCACTATAACGGACTTTGATGGAAAATATTCAATTTCTGCACCATCAGATGCCGTTCTTACATTCTCATTCATTGGCTATCAGACAGCAGAAGAGTCTGTTTCTAGCCGAACAGTAGTTAATGTTGCTCTCAAGAGCGACTATGAGCTTATCGATGAAGTAGTAGCCATTGGTTATGGTGTTCAGAGAAAGAGCGACTTGACAGGTTCTGTTGCAAAGGTATCTGGTGAGGATATCCAAGGTCTTTCTACAACAGATGCTGCAGCAGCGCTCCAAGGTAAGGCTGCAGGTGTTCAGATTATCAATTCATCTGGTAAGCCTGGTCAGGCAGCATCAATCCGAGTTCGTGGTTACTCTTCGAACTCAGACAAGATTGGTCCACTTTTGATTGTTGATGGTTTGCAGGTTAGCAGTATTCAGTATCTTGATCCAGAACTTATTGAGAGTATGGAAGTATTGAAAGATGCTGCTTCGGCTGCTATCTATGGTGCTGAGGCTGGTAACGGTGTTGTTCTTATCACAACCAAGAACGGCTCAAAGTCGAAAGGAGAAGGTACCATTACATATAGCGGCAAGTGGACACTTCAAAGCTTAGGAAAAGTTCCAGAGTTGCTCAATGCAAAAGAGTTCATTGAGTGGATGGGCATGTTGGGAGAGACTATCGATAAGGATATGGCAGATGCTCAGAAACTTTATAGTTGGAATCCTAAGACAGATACAAACTGGCTTGACGAATTTACAGAGAATACATGGAGCAAGCAGCATTCATTGTCATTTGCAGGAGGCAATGACCGTGGCAATTACTTCCTCAATCTCAACTATGTGAACCAGAATGGTATTGTAAAGGGTAACAAAGACCTCTATGAGCGTTTGACAGCTCAGATCAATGCAGACTATAAAGTAAAAGACTGGTTGCAAGTTGGAACAAACACCTCTATTGAGAAGTGGCGTACATCAAGCGTTTCAGAGCAAGGTTACGGTACAGCATTCGAGATGTTGCTTTTGATCGACCCATTGACACCTGTATATTGGGACAGTGCAGATCAGATGATTCCAGGTATGAAGACAGCTTATGACAAAGCTATAGCTGGTGGTATTCCATATTCATTCTATGGCGAAGAAGTAGACGGTAAGTTTAAGTACTATGCTACATCTCCATTCAATCAGCGTCTATCTGGTGGTAGTCCATTCATCCAGAAGGCTAGAGCATTCGGTAAGAGCAATGGCGTGAATGTCAACGGTTCAGTATTTGCAAATCTTACTCCATTTGAATTCCTCACAGTATCTTCTCGTTTCGGTTACCGTTTGGCTTTCAATAACAGCCATGGTTGGAATGAACCATATTATGTATCAGAGCAGGCACTTAACAAGGAGTACAACATTTCGGCAAGTAGCAACAACAGTATCTACTACCAGTGGGAAAACTTCATGAACTTCAATAAGACATTCAATGATGTTCATAATGTAGGCGCGATGGTAGGTATGGCGTTCCGTCAGAACAACACTGATGGTACAGGCGCATCTGCAAGTGGTCAGGATATCATGAATTCTTATGAGCCTAACTACCTCTACCTTGATCAGGTAAAGAACGAAGGTGTTAACTATGCAGATCCAGAGTCAGGTGAGCCTTCAAAGACAACAAGAAGGAGCAATAATATGCCAGGCGTTTCAACAAGCCTTTCATACTTCGGACGTTTGTCATACTCATATGACAGCCGCTATAGCTTGCAGTTTAACTTCCGTTCAGATGCTTTCGACTCATCAAAGTTGGCTAAGAAGAATCGTTGGGGTAGCTTCCCTTCAGTATCAGCAGGTTGGACTGTAAGTAATGAGAGTTTTATCAAAGACAACGTAGATCCAAGTGCTCTTTCATTCTTGAAAGTACGTGGCTCGTGGGGTCGTAACGGTAATGTGGCTATCTTGAGTGGCTACAAGTATACATCTACAATCTCAGTTAACTCAGATTGGTATCAGTCAGGTTCGACAGAGTCATTGTCATTGGGTTCAAAGCCAAGCGGTGTAGCAAACCCAGATCTTACATGGGAGACATCTGATCAGGTTGACCTTGGTTTGGATGCACGTTTCTTGAATGACCGTTTGTCTTTAGGCATTGATTACTATAAGAAGAAGACAAAAGACCTTTTGGTTGATGCACCTTGTTTGCCAGAGTCTGGTGTATCGTCAATGACATTGAATGCAGGTGAGGTAGAGAACAAAGGTTTGGAAGTAGAGCTTTCTTGGAAAGACAAGATTGGCGATTTCAGCTATACAGTATCCGCAAATATGGCTACCTTGAAGAACGAGGTTACATACCTTGCCAAGTCGATTGAGCGTATGCAGGGAGCTGGTGTGGGTGGTTCGAACTATACAAAGTTGACTACACAGTTTGAGAAGGGCGAGCCAATCTGGTATATGTATGGCTACAAGTATCTTGGTAAGGATGCTGAAGGTAGGGCAAAGTTCTACGATAAGAACAACGATGGTACAATTGATAACAATGACCGTATGAATATCGGTTATGGTGTACCTGATGTAACTTATGGTATTACATTGAACCTTGCATACAAGGGTCTTGACTTCACATTGTTCGGTACAGGAGCTATAGGAAATGACATCTACTATGGTATGTACCGTGAAGGCTATTCGAACGTCAGCAGATACTTCTATGATGAGGCTAAGAAGGGCAACTTGCCTACACCAAGCACCATTGCAGGAGATGAGCATTTCTGGTCATCTACAGCTACTGTATTTGATGGTTCATACTTCAAGATCAAGCAGATGCAGTTGGGTTATACCCTTCCTAAGCAGATTACATCGAAGGCATTTATCCAGAATCTTCGTTGCTATATCTCACTTGACGATTTCTTTACATTCACAGACTACATCGGTCTGGATCCAGAAACAGCGCAGCAGAATCACAATGGTCCTGGTATGGATACAGGTGCTTATCCAACAATGCGTAAGATGGTATTGGGCGTGAATGTTACATTCTAAAAGAGTCAATGATTATGAAAAAATTATTATATATATTAGTTGCAGGTGCATGTCTAGGTATCACTTCTTGTGATGAAGAGCGCCTCGATATAAAGCAGAAAGCTTCCTCTTCAACAGAGGATTTCTATAAGACAGACGAAGACGCAGAGTCGATTCTCACATCGTGCTACGCACAATTCTTTAACAAGATTATTGGAGCAGACTGGGGTGACGGTTGTGGTTTCGGCGGTCCACAGGGATTGTTGTTGAACTATTCATCTGATGACGTTTTCTCGGCAGGTGGAGATATTAACGACCACTTTGACCAGCGTCAGTTTGATGAGTTCCGTTATGATGCAGCAAACGGCCAGTTGAAGGCATTGTATCAACGTTACTACTCAGCTATATACAACTGTAACTTGATTCGAGCTAACGTTGCTCCAGATAGCCAGGTAAAGGCAAGAGTAGTAGCAGAAGCTACAGTTCTTTCTGCATACTTGCATATGCAGTTGGCGCTTGTATTCAACAATCCTCCAATGATTCCAGAACTCATTACAGCAGAAGATTATCCTTCAAATGCAGAGAGTCAGGAAGTTATTCTTGACTGGTGTATCAAGGAGATAGAGAGTGTAATGGGTAACTTGAAGGAGCGTCAAGGCGCTTCAGATATTGCAGGTTGCTACACAGTAACAAAAGGCTTTGCACAGTTCCTCCTTGGCAAGTGTGCAATGTTCAAGGGCGACTATGCTGCTGCAGAGAAATATTTGAAGCCACTTGTTGAGTCATCAAACTATGCACTTGTTCCAGGAGAGAGATTCCGTGACCTTTTCCATGTTGAGGGTGATGGTTGCGAGGAGAAGATCTTCGAGTTGAATATTGCCTATACTCCATCAAATGGTGACGACTGGTGGGAGAATATGCGTGGTGGCTGGATGTTCAACAACGTTGTAAACTGGCGTGGTGATGATATGCCTCGTCAGCCAAAGATTGAAGCAATCGGCGGCTGGGGCGGTGGCGCTATCAACGATCAGTTCGCTATCAAGATGTACAACAACGAGCCAGACAGCTACCGTCGTAAGGCTACATTCCTGACACCAGACGAGTGGCTTTATGATGAAGAATTGTGTGGTTGGCCAAGTGATGATAAAGAAGACGGCACAAAGATGACACTCGAAGAGAAGAAGAAAGATCCACTACGTGGTGTTTCTAAGTCAGCTGGTTCATTCTCACGTGGTATCTACATTGAAATCAAGAAGATCTGTACACCATCAGACAAGTCGCCACGTAACTGCAGTATGGCAAATGCTACTATTGCTCGTTTGGGTGAGGCATACTTGCTCTATGCTGAGGCATGTTTGAAGAACGGCAATACAGCAGAAGCTACAAAGTATGTCAATAAGATTCAAGAGCGTGCTGGAGCACCTGTGACAGCTGTTACAATGCAGACTATCATGGATGAGAAGCAGTATGAATTGTGGTTTGAGGGTTGCCGTTTCCACGACCTTGTTCGTTGGAGCAAGTATGACAACCTTGATATCAAGGCTATCTTCGACAAGGTAACCGATAATATTCCATTGTTGTTTGACGACTACTTTGTTGAGGGCACTGAGTACACAGGCAAAGAGCATCACTTGAGAGCAGAGATACATCATCCACTCTCAGCTGCAAAAGTTCAGTGCGGATTTGTTAAAGGGAAGCATGAATATTTCCCATTCCCAGTTGATATTCTTGCGCTTAATCCAAATCTTAAGCAGCATGCAAATTGGTAATCTTTTACTAGTTTAGATATTCAGGAGACTCCGTTCCGGGGTCTCCTTTTTTTTATGTGTTATCCATAACGCTGTCTAGTTTGAGTGTAGTTTGAGCATAGTATGTGCCTAGCTTGAGCGTAGTATGAGATACCTTGTTCATCGTAATTTTTTATTTTGTGAGGCATGATAAATGTTATATTATTCAGTGTTCTTGATTTCGGGCGATTTTTGTATTAACTTTGCGACTTATAAGACAGAGTATATCAAGATAACATGTTAGACAAGATAAAGAATCTCTTGGACGAAGTCCAAGGCTGGAACGCCTCTAAGCTAGAGGAAGTTGAGGCCCTCCGTATAGAGTTCCTCAGTAAGAAGGGTAAGATTACGCAACTCTTTGATGAGTTTAAGCAGGTTAGTCCTGAGCTCAAGAGAGAGGTAGGTAAGCAGCTCAACCAGTTGAAGGATTTGGCGCAGAACCGTATCAACGAGCTCCGTGCGCAGAATGAGCAGGTAGCAGAAGCTGCAAATAAAGATGATGTTTCGAAGCCAGGCGTATCACTAGACCTTGGCGGGCGTCACCCATTGTCTATTGTCAAGAATGATATTATCAACATATTTGCGCGTCTCGGCTTTACGGTAGCAGACGGTCCGGAAGTAGAAGATGACTGGCACGTATTTACAGCCCTCAACTTCCCACCAGAGCATCCTGCAAGAGATATGCAAGACACATTCTTCATCAACAACAATCCAGATATCGTATTGAGAACACACACATCAAGTGTTCAAGTACGTGTTATGGAGAAGTACCGTCCACCAATCCGTTCGATTTTCCCAGGTCGTGTATTCCGTAATGAGGCCATCTCTGCGCGAGCTCACTGTATCTTCCATCAGGTAGAAGGTCTTTATGTAGCAGAGAATGTATCATTTGCCGACTTGAAGCAGACATTGATATACTTTGCCAAGGAGATGTTCGGTCCTGACACACAGATTCGTCTTCGTCCTTCATATTTCCCATTCACAGAGCCATCTGCAGAGATGGACGTCAGCTGTTCACTCTGTGGCGGCAAGGGCTGTGGTGTATGTAAGGGCACAGGCTGGCTTGAGATTTTGGGCTGCGGTATGGTAGACCCAGCAGTTCTTGAGGCGAACAAGATAGACAGCAAGAAGTACAGCGGCTTTGCATTCGGTATGGGTGTAGAGCGTATTGCTATGCTTCGCTATCAGGTAAAGGATATACGATTGTTCTTTGAGAACGACGTAAGATTCCTTTCGCAGTTTGAGAGAGCGCTCTAATCAGAGGCTTCCCTTCGAAATACACACACGTATATATACAGCATTAGATATTCGATGAGAGTAGTAGAGTATCCAAGTAAAGAACAGTGGGACGAGTTGTTAGCTCGTCCCCATTTTGATAATAGCAGTCTGATAGCTACAGTTCAGGGCGTATTGAACGATGTCCGTGAGCGAGGAGATGCGGCTGTCAAAGAGTATGAGCTCAAGTTTGATAAAGTTGAGCTAGCAGACCTGAAGGTAGGAGAGGCAGAACTCAAAGAGGCAGAGACATTGATTTCTGCCGAATTGAAGAGTGCCATTGAAGATGCGGCGAAGAACATTGCAAAGTTCCATGCTGCTCAAGACCAAGAATTACCTTCGGTAGAAACCATGCCTGGAGTCCATTGTTGGCAGAAGGCAAAAGCTATATCAAAAGTAGGACTCTACATCCCAGGCGGCACAGCGCCACTGTTTTCTACAGTATTGATGTTAGCATTGCCAGCTAAGATAGCAGGCTGCAAGCAGATTGTGCTATGTACCCCTCCGGCGAAAAACGGCAAGGTACACCCAGCAGTGTTATTTGCTGCCAAGGTTGCAGGAGTGAGCGACATATACAAGATAGGTGGTGTTCAAGCAATTGGCGCTATGGCATACGGTACAGAAAGTGTACCAAAGGTATATAAGATATTCGGTCCAGGCAACCAATACGTGACAGCAGCCAAGCAGCAAGTGAGCCTAAAAGACGTGGCTATAGATATGCCGGCAGGTCCTAGTGAAGTAGAAGTGATAGCAGACGAGACTGCAAATCCAGCGTTTGTTGCGGCTGACCTATTGAGCCAGGCAGAGCACGGTGCTGACAGTCAGGCTATCCTCATTACATCATCAAAAGAGCTAGTCGGAGCGGTAGTAGCCGAGGTAGACAAGCAAGTAGCAGCTTTGCCAAGACTCGAACTGGCGCAGAAATCACTAGAGCATAGTCGTATTATCCTGGTAAAAGACCTTGATGAGGTAATAGACATTACCAATGCATACGCTCCAGAGCATTTGATCATATCGACAAATGACCCAATGAAGATAGCAGACCGTATAGAAAATGCAGGTTCACTCTTCCTTGGCCATTTGACTCCAGAGAGCGCCGGAGACTATGCTTCAGGTACTAACCACACATTACCTACTAGTGGTTATGCCCATGCCTACAGTGGTGTAAATCTCGACAGTTTCCGAAAGAAGATGACATATCAGCAGATTACGCCAGAGGGTATAAAGAATATAGCCCAGATAGTAGAGGTGATGGCAGAGAATGAGCAGCTATTTGCACATCAGAATGCGATGACACTCAGAAGACTGTCAGTAGAAAAGTAAATCAACAATCTACAAAACGACTACACAATGGACCTATCGAAATACATTCGTCAAAATATACTATCGCTCGCACCATACAGTTGTGCCCGCGACGAGTTCAAGGGAAATGCACGAGTATTCGTGGATGCCAATGAAAATCCATTCCAGAATGGGTATAACCGTTACCCAGATCCACTACAGTTGGCATTGAAAGAAAAGATTGCCAAGTTGAAAGGTGTGAGAGCTACACAGATTATGCTAGGCAACGGTTCCGATGAGCCAATAGACTTGGTATACAGAATATTCTGTGAGCCTGGGAAAGATAATGCAGTAGCCATTGCTCCAAGTTATGGTATGTATGGCGTATGTGCCGACATAAATAATGTAGAGTACAAGAAAGTAGTTCTTGAAGACGGGTTTAAGTTGAATGCCGACAAGGTGCTTGCTGCGATAGACGAGAATACACACGTAATTTGGCTATGTTCTCCTAACAATCCATCAGGCAATTTGCTTAACAGGGCAGAAGTAGAGAAAGTAATCAAAGGCTTTGAGGGCATAGTGGTTATAGATGAGGCTTATGTAGATTTTTCCTCAGAAGAGTCGTGGTTGGCAAGTCTTGACAAATATGAGAACCTCATAGTATTACAGACATTCTCTAAGGCATGGGGCTTGGCAGGAGTCCGTTGCGGTATGGCGTTCGCATCAGAAGAGATAATAGGGTATTTCAATAAGGTAAAGTATCCATACAATATAAATCTTCTTACTCAGGAATTTGTGTTCAAGAAACTTGATGAGGTTGCAGAAAAAGAGAAGCAAGTCAAGATTATTCTTGAGCAGAGGTCAAGATTGGCAGCAGAACTAGCGAAGAAGAGCAAGGTAAAGAAGATATATCCAAGTGATGCCAATTTCCTTCTCGTTGAGGTTGACGATGCCAATGCGATGTATAAGGACTTAGCAAATAAAGAGATCGTGACACGTAACAGAACAAATGTTACACTATGTCAGAACTGCCTTCGCATTACAGTAGGTACTCCAGAAGAGAACGATATACTTCTTTCAGAAATACAGTAACACACATATATATTTATCACACAGTACGAGATGAAGAGAATTCTTTTTATAGACAGAGACGGCACACTTATCAAAGAACCAGCAGATGAGCAGATAGACAGTCTAGAGAAATTGGTATTTGTGCCAGGAATGATGAGAAACCTATCGTTCATTGCTCAGAAGTTAGATTTCGAACTCGTATTGGTGAGCAATCAAGATGGTCTTGGTACGCCTGCAAATCCTATGGAGAAATTTCTTCCTCTCCATAAATTGGTTATGCAGACGCTGAAAGGAGAGGGGATAGAATTTGCGGCAGAGAAGATAGACGAGCACTACCCAGAAGACAACCATCCAAACCGCAAGCCTGGTACAGGAATGTTGACAGAGTATATGAACAATCCTGAGGTAGATATGGCCAACTGCTATGTAATCGGTGACAGAGAGACAGATGCACAGTTGGCACGCAACCTTGGCTGTAAGGCATTGATACTTTCAAATCCAGATCTCACAAACATAGAAGGCAAGACAGAATTTTCTTCTGTACATGAGCTAGGAGCTATGCCAGATGGTGTGACATACGTAGAATCCTGGAACCAGATATCAGAACTACTTTTTGCAGGAGAGCGTACGGCACGAGTACAGAGAACTACCAAAGAGACAGATATCTTCGTAGAGATTAACCTTGATGGCACAGGCAAATGTGATATCTCTACGGGTTTAGGCTTTTTTGACCATATGCTCGAGCAGATAGGAAAGCACTCATTGTCGGATTTGACCATAAAAGTCAAAGGCGATCTCAATGTTGACGAGCATCATACTATGGAAGATACAGCCATAGCTCTTGGAGAGTGCGTGCTTAAGGCCCTTGGGGACAAGAGAGGAATAGAGCGTTACGGGTTCTGTCTGCCTATGGACGACTGTTTGTGTTCTGTGGCACTTGACTTCGGAGGTCGCCCATGGCTAGTATGGGATGCAGAATTCAAGCGCGAGATGATAGGCGATATGCCTACAGAGATGTTCCTCCATTTCTTCAAGAGTTTCTCCGATGCTGCCAAGATGAACCTTAATATAAAGGCAATCGGTCAGAATGAGCATCACAAGATAGAGGGAATTTTCAAGGCTTTGGCCAAGAGTATCAAGATGGCCGTAAAGAGAGATATATATAAATATCAGTTGCCTAGTACGAAGGGAACTTTATAAATGCTGGGCAGTTAACACGATATATGAATTTGAAGAAGCTGATACATTACCTACCTTATAGTTTATTGTGGGTTGTTGTAGTCTCTATGGGAGTTATGTTGTTGTTGCAACATACTGACTTGCTTTTCAGGGCACAAGAAAAGAGTCTCTTTTTGCCCACGGAGCAGTTCTTCAATGACTCTACCGCTCAGCCTGGAGGCTGGCTCACATATGCGTCTGCTTTTTTGACACAGTTTTTCTACTATCCTATATTAGGAGTAGTGATGCTGGTCGCTCTATGGAGTATTACGGTATATTTATTGGCAGAGGGAATGAAAATAGAGAGGAAACTTATGGGGCTTCTCATATTTGTACCTGTTTCTCTCTATTCTGTTATTTCCCAGATAGGGTATTCATTGTTCTATATAAAATTGCAAGGCTTTTTAGTTGTGCCTACACTTGCATTGTTTGTAATCTCTGTGCTGTTGTATATCTCATCTATCCTGAGAGGCTATTGGCAGAGCGCATTTATAGCGTTAGTCGCATTAGTGGCTTATCCGTTGATGGGGGCATACGGAATATTGGCTCCATTGGTAATGGCAGTTTGGTCTGGTGGTAACAAAGTCATTAATATATTGATTGCTATAGCCGCAACATTTGTGGCTTGTATGATATTCTACTATACACATGTCACAGTAATGATGAGCCAGATGGTATATGCAGCATTACCAAGTCTTTATATGGCTAAAGGGTGGCAGGCAATATACATGATTCCATATTTAGGAATAGTTATCGGACTCTTTCTGCCTCTGGTTAGTAGGGTGGCCGTAAAGGATAGAGTCAAGATGTATTTTGTGAGCGCCGTGACGTTATTGTCCATAGGGGAAGTAGTGGGATGTAATTACAACAATAACAATTTCAGAAGAGAACTAAAGATCACCAAGGCCATGGAAAGTGGGGACTGGATGAGAGTATTGGAAGTAGTGGATGATAATAATAAGCTTTACAATCCTACTAGACAGATAGTCTTTGCTAGAAACATGGCATTATGGAGAATAGGGAAGTTAGGAGATTATGCATTCTCATATATGAATGAGACCCAGAAGTCAAAAGCTCCATACGATTTGTCATTGCCACAGATATGTGCAAGTCAGCAATACTATTATGCAGGTATGCCTTATCTTGCTTATAGGTGGACTATGGAAACTAGTGTCAGTATCGGTTGGAGTGTCGAGAATCTCAAGAGTTTTGTAAAATGTGCCATTACAATGGGGGATTATAGGCTAGCGTTGAGGTATCTAGATGTGTTGAGCCAGACAAAATTCCACAAAGATTGGGCTGATTACTATTATTCGTTGGCAAAGAATCCTACATTGATAAAAGAAGATACAGAAATAATGTGGGTGCGCTCATTGATGCGTTATCGTAATAGCCTTGAGGTAGAAAATGGTAATACTTCAGACAATATATTCGATTATTATGCCAGGTGTGACGCGAATGACAGTAATATTCAAGAGTTTGGTATGATCTCAGCTATGATTAAGCGCGACCATAAGTTATTCTTTGAACGCTTAATCCAGTATGTGACATTGAATAGTGAGCTTGTAGATATGCCTAAGCATTATCAAGAGGCGGCATTGTTAATGGCGACGTTGGATGGGGATGAGAAAATGCTGAATCTGCCATATTCCTATGAAGTCAAACGAACATTCGAACAGTTCAAAAAAGCATACCAGAGCACGGAACATCTCTCTTCAGATGAGCAGGCTGCTATACTATGGCAACGATTTGGTCGCACTTATTTTTATTACTACACTCTTAATAGAGGAATAATATGAGGCTTCTTTCATATATACTTACAGTTCTTTTATTGGTATCGTGTAGTGCCAATATTCCGGCAGAGTATTCTGACTTACAGGAAAAAGTTGAGGTGTATCCTGATTATAACGGGGTATTCATTCCGTCGAACATAGCTCCATTGACTTTCCATATTTTCACAGAGGCTGAAGATTATGTCACAGCTATAAAGCTGGGAGATAGGCAGATTGTTGTTTCTGGTCAAAGCGTAGTGCCAGATATAGACGAGTGGCATGAACTCATTTCAGAAGGAGGAGAACTGGTAGTAGAGCCGTATTTGAAAAAAGGAGGTAAATGGTATAAGGGGGCTTCATGGACTATGACCGTTGAAAATAGCGAGATAGATCAGTATCTTGTCTATCGATTAGTCTCTCCTGGGTATATATTATATGCCGATCTAAGTATCAATCAGCGCGATCTGACTACGTGGGATGAGAATGTGATATATGACACCCGTATTACGAGTACAGAAGAAAAATCACAATGCATAAACTGTCACTCTTTCCATAATTATAATGGAGGGGAGTTCCAATTCCACGCAAGAGCTGCCTTGGGAGGTACAGTTATAGTCAGCGGAGGTACGGTCAATAAAGTTAATCTCAAGACCGACTCAACAATGAGTGCCGGTGTTTATCCTGCTTGGCATCCTAAAGATAATCTGATAGCTTACTCACTTAACAATACAGGTCAGGTATTTCATACATTGGATAGGAATAAGGTAGAAGTACAGGATGTGGCGAGTGATATGGTACTTTATGATGTCGAGGCCAATACAGTATACCCTGTCAGCATAGGTACAAAAGAGTTCGAATGTTTTCCTACATGGTCTCCTGATGGAGAGTGGCTGTATTACTCAAAAGCAGACTACAATGTTGCTGCCCAAGAAGGGTTTGAGTGGGATGAATTGAGAGAAAATTATTATAAGTTTAAGTACAATATAGTTAGACGTAAGTTCAATTTATCTGACAGGTCGTTTGGCGAAGAAGAAATGGTATTGAAGGCAGATACTATGACCAGTAGGTATTATAGAGAACCTGGCCTAAGTGCTACGTTACCAAGATTTTCTCCAGATGGAAAGTACCTCATTGTTACTTTGGGCTCGTTCGGCGTGTTCCATATATGGCATAGAGATGCAGACATTTATCAGATAAATACAGAAACAGGAGAGGGTCGATATATGGATGCGTTGAACAGCAGCGATGTTGAGAGCTACCATAGCTGGAGCAGCAATGGCAAATGGATGGTAGTCAGTTCGCGGCGAGAAGATGGTGCATATACACGACCATATATATCGTACATAGACGAAAGGGGAAATGCTCATAAGCCATTTGTGCTACCCCAGAAGAATCCATTGCGCAATAAGCAGTTGCAGAGAAGCTTCAATGTGCCAGAGTTCATAAATACACCAGTAGAAGTTTCTCCACAGGATATAGCCGGCAGAATGAAACGAGATGCTCAGCAGGCAAAGTTCTATAGATAGATTTCACATTCTTTGTGAGGAGTTTTGACGATAAATGCCTAACTTTGTAACCCGATTTAAAGCATCGCACAATACATAAAGCAATGATACAGATAGGTTTTGATAATGACAAATACCTGCAGATGCAATCGGAGCATATCAGAGAACGCATTTCGCAGTTTGGAGGTAAACTTTACCTCGAATTCGGCGGTAAACTCTATGACGACAATCATGCTTCGCGCGTTCTTCCAGGTTTTCAGCCAGACAGTAAGCTTCAGATGCTCTTGCAACTGAAGGAGAAAGTGGAGATGGTAATAGCCATCAACGCAGATGATATCGAAAAGAATAAGATACGTGGCGACCTTGGCATTACATATGACCTTGATGTAATTCGCCTTATTGGCATTTTCCGCGGGTTCGGACTGTATGTTTCCAGCGTAGTCCTCACACGATTCAATAACCAACCTCTTGCATTGGCTTTTCAGGCACGTCTAGAGGCTATGGACATCCGCGTATATCACCACTATACCATTGAGGGCTATCCTTCCAATACATCTCGCGTAGTCAGTGAGGCAGGCTTCGGCAAGAATGATTATGTAGAGACTTCCCGAGAGTTGGTAGTCGTGACTGCTCCTGGTCCAGGTTCTGGAAAGCTTGCTACATGTCTCTCTCAGGTCTATCACGAATATCATCGCGGTATCAAGGCAGGTTATGCTAAGTTTGAGACATTCCCTATCTGGAATATCGCTCTCAATCATCCTGTCAATCTTGCCTACGAAGCAGCTACAGCAGATTTGAATGATGTCAATATGATTGACCCATTCCATCTTGAGGCTTATGGTAAGACAACTGTAAACTACAATCGCGACGTAGAGGCATTCCCTATTCTCGATGCACTCTTTGAGAAGATTATGGGTAAATGCCCATATAAATCGCCTACTGACATGGGTGTCAATATGGTAGGCAACTGCATTTCAGACGATGAAGCAGTCAAGGAGGCTTCCCGTCAGGAGATAATACGTCGCTATTATATAGGAGCTTGTGAATTCAAGCAGGGAAAGTGCAACGAGGATGTAGTCAACAAGCTCAAGCTCCTCATGCGTAAAGCAGGAGTCAATCCAGAGGTACGCAGCACCGTAGCTCCTGCCTTGGCAAAGGAGAAAGCTACAGGGCATCCAGCAGCAGCAATGGAGTTGCCAGATGGTACTATTGTAACAGGTAAGACTACCGACCTTCTTGGTGCTTCGTCGGCCCTACTTCTCAATGCCCTTAAGATATTAGGCAATGTTCCAGATGATATGCACCTTATGGCGCCAGTCATACTTGACCCTATTCAACACCTCAAGGTCGATCATCTTGGTAATCGCAATCCACGTCTGCATACTGATGAGACCCTTATAGCGCTCTCTATCAGTGCGACCACTAATCCGTTGGCAGAGATAGCCATGGAGCAGTTGGGCAAGCTCAAAGGCTGCGAGGTCCACTCGTCAGTAATCCTTTCTTCCGTAGACGAGCGAGTGTTCAAGCGCCTTGGTATCAATCTCACTTGCGAGCCTAAGTTCAGCGTCTGATATTTTGTATATCTCAATAATAGAGAGAGGGTGTGTCGATTTTGACACACCCTCTTTTTGTTATTCTAATTCCTAATTCCTACCAGCAGGGCGTAGAGGTTCTTTGAATGTCCTGTGTAGTATAAGAGAAGTCCCTTGTTCATCGTAATTTTTTTATTTTGAAGAAAGTTATTGATATCCCAAAAGAGCAGTAGACGTTTTTTTAGTATGTAAAGATTCTTTACAACGACTGTAAAATTTCTTTACACTTTTGAGAAGCCTTGATTTTGTAACCTACTGACAATCAGTGTTTGGTGTATTTTGGCATGGGTTGTGTCTTATGCTGCTATAGAAATTAAATAATTTGAAGCAGATATGATAACTAGCTATTTTAAGGTTCTCAGTAAGTTCAAGACCTCCAGTTTCTTGAACATCATAGGTATGGCCGTTGCATTTTCCGCCTTCTATGTGATATTGACACAAGTTCAGTGGGGATTGACATACAATCAGAAAGTAAAAGATTCAGATAGGATCTTCCTGATAACCACCCCTTCTCCGACAGAGAGTGGAAAGATATGGGGATTAAATTCGAGACCAATGGTAGAACCACTAATCAAGGCGGCATCCTGCGTTGAAACATTCGGCGAAATCTCCTTTTATCACAATGTACCTAAACAAGCATATTATATAAGGAACGGAGAGACGGTCAGAAAGATTAAGGTAATATGCAATGAGATGACCCAAGGAGCCATAGATGTTTTTGGCATTGAGGTAAAAGATGGTTCGTTCAAGGATATGGAACATTCCGGCAGTGTGGCTATATCTTCATCCATTGCCGAAGAATATGGGCTGAAAGTTGGAGATCTGCTTTCGGCATCACCGACAGGAGAGCCAGCAGGAATACGCATTGTTGCAATTTTCAAAGATTCATTTCAGAAGAACTCAGCCCCAGGAAGTCTTGAAATGATATTTGACATCAGGGATAAAAGCATTGAAGATTATAATGAAGCCAGTTATCCATACTATGTCAAGTTGCACGATGCAAGTCAGAAAGAGGAATTTGAGAATAGTGCGAACAAAGCACTGATGGACTTTATTGAAGAATTTGACAGTAGTCCAGAAAGTGCAAAAGCCAATTATGAGCGCCTCAAGATAACTCTAGTCCCTTTAACCGAGCTCTATTACCGCAATGATCTTGATTTTACGGCAAAAATATCAAGGATAGGTAACAAACCCACCGACCTGACCTTATTAGCAATAGCGATACTGATTATTGTAATATGCATCATAAATTTTGTCAACTTCTTTATTGCCTTAGTACCGGCAAGAGTAAAGAATGTTAATACCAACAAAGTTCTTGGGGCATCAAGAAGTAGCCTTGTCTTCAACTTTATGGCAGAAGCAGCTTTCACAGCTACAATAGCTCTGATTATCGCCTATGCCATTACGATATTATTCCTCAATTCGCCATTCTCGGATGTGCTCAATGCATCGGCAGAACCTACAGCCAATATTAGCGTTCTGATTCTGACTATACTGGTAGCACTTGGAGCGACAGTGGCAGGAAGCGTATATCCAGCTCTATATATCACATCATTTCACCCTGCCATTGTCCTGAAAGGTTCATTCAGCACATCAAAGACAGGTCGAATGCTCAGGAACATACTTATCGGTATTCAGTTCACAGTTTCCATAGTGTTGATGATTTCTGCCATATTCGTAAAACTGCAGCACCAGTATATGATGAATCAAGATATGGGCTTCAATCGAGAAAACCTCATTACCGGAGAAATGCCTGTTTCGGTTGCTTGGTGGAATGAGAAAAATCAGCTATTTGAGGATAAGCTAAAGAGCAATCCAAACATTGTTGACCTGACTTGGTCCGACGGCGTTTTTATCAGAGAGAACCGTATGTCGTGGGGGCGTGTTATTGATGGCCGACGTATTGAAGTCCAAGTTCAGCCAGTTGCGTATAACTTCCTCGATTTCATGGGAATTGAGATAATAGAAGGAAGAAACTTTAAGGAGTATGACGAACAGTGTGAAGATGGCGTAATCATTTTCAATGACAAGGCAAGGAAAGAGTATAATATGACTCTAGGCCATAATGGGCCAAGTCATAATGGGAATGATGCCGAGGTAGCGGGAATTTGTTTCGATTTCAATTCCCGTCCGGTGAAACAAGGACCTACACCTTTTGCATTTTACATCTTTGGTCAAGACCACTCGTGGCGAAGCGGATTATCTCACATTTATGTGAGGACAACAGCAGATGCTGATCCCAATGCAGTAATCAACTACATCCGCAAAACGATAGTCGAGTTGTTGCCAGGCGAGGATGTCGATGAGGTGAAACTTGGAACATTTGAGGAAGAACTCGGCATGAGGTACGAAGATGAGAAGACACTTTCTCAGCTCACGACAATATTCTCTGTTATTGCCATTATGCTATCGCTTATGGGAGTCCTCGGTATCGTTCTGTTCGAAACAGAGCATCGTCGCAAGGAGATAGCTACCCGAAGAGTGATGGGCGCGGAAACAAGTGAGATACTGTGGATGTTCAACAAAAAATATGCTCTGATAGTATGTATGTGTTTCATTATAGCAGCACCAGTCAGCTGGATAATCGTCGAAAGATACCTGAGCACATTTGCCTATCGCACGCCAATACATTTTGGGGTATTTGCTATGGTATTTGTAGCAATCCTTGTGCTTATAGTCACAATAGTAACTGTCCGCAGCTACAATACCGTCATGAGTAATCCAGTTAATAGTTTGAAATCTGAATAAAATATACAATTATGATTGTAGTATCTAATCTTAGGAAGGTTTTTCGTACAGAAGAAATTGAGACAATAGCTCTCAATGCTGTTTCATTTGAGATTAAAGATGGCGAATTTGTTGCCATCATGGGTCCTTCGGGTTGTGGTAAATCGACACTACTTAATATATTAGGCTTGCTCGACAACCCTACAGAAGGTTCTTATAAGTTGCTTGATACAGAAGTTGACAGTCTCAAAGAAAAGGATCGTACCCGATTCCGCAAGGGAAAGATAGGTTTCATATTCCAGAGCTTCAATCTGATTGATGAGCTCAATGTGTATGAAAATGTAGAATTGCCCTTGAAGTATCTCAAGGTAGGAGCCTCGGAGCGTAAGGCGCGTGTAACTGAGATGCTCAAACGAATGAATATCAGTCATCGTGCTAGTCACTATCCTCAGCAGCTGTCGGGTGGTCAGCAGCAGCGTGTGGCTATTGCCCGTGCCTGTGTAAGCAACCCGAAGTTGATTTTGGCTGATGAGCCGACGGGTAATCTTGACTCAAGGAACGGTAAGGAGGTGATGGAACTGCTTAAGGAACTCAATGCCGAAGGTTCTACCATAGTAATGGTTACCCACTCACAGCGAGATGCAGCTCAGGCACAACGTACCATTGACCTGTTAGACGGACAGATTGTGAGCGATGTGAAGAATGAATTGTAATAATAGATAGACTAGAAAAATTGTTTATTTTTGGGCAGGATATACAAGCAGCGCAAAATGAAAAAGGCAAAAATACTTGTAGTAGATGACAATCAGGGCATCCGTAGTGCCTTGAAGTTGCTGTTGCAGGCACACTTCTCGCAAGTCGAGGTCATTGCATCGCCCAAAACACTTGTCAGTACGATGGATACGTTTAGACCTCATGTTGTGCTGCTCGACATGAACTTCTATACCGATATCAATACTGGTAATGAAGGTTTGTACTGGACAAGAGAACTGAAGAAGATGTACCCCGACGTACAAGTCGTGCTGTTTACGGCGTACGCAGATATCTCATTGGCTGTTGAGGGTATGAAATGTGGGGCATTCGATTTCATAGTCAAGCCATGGGATAATGAGAAGCTCATAGCAACGCTTACTGCAGCATACGAAGCCCGACCTTCTGCCCCGAAAACGCCAGCGGCTAATGATGATCTCTGTATGATCTGGGGAACATCACCGTCAATGCTTAAGATAAAGCAGACTGTGGCTAAGGTGGCGCCTACAGATGCCACTGTTCTTATTACTGGCGAAAACGGAACAGGTAAGGATGTCCTTGCCCACGAAATTCATTCCCAGAGTCAGCGCCGTAATCTCCCTTTGGTATGTGTCGACGCAGGTGCTATTACAGATACTTTATTCGAGAGTGAGGTCTTTGGCCATGTAAAGGGTGCTTTTACTGATGCTCACACCGACCATGTCGGTAAGTTTGAGCAAGCTAATGGAGGTACCCTGTTCCTCGACGAAATAGGAAATATTCCGCTACACCTTCAGGCTAAGTTGCTCCGTGTTATCCAGAATAGAACCATTACTCGCGTAGGGTCGGACAAGCAGATACCTATTGATATCCGTCTTATCTGCGCTACGAATATGAATCTGGAGAAGATGGTGGCAGAAGGAAAATTCCGTGAGGATCTCTATTATCGTATCAATACCATGCACCTCCATCTGCCATCTCTCAGCGAAAGACCTGATGATATTGTTCCTTTGGCTGAACTGTTTTTGAAACGGTGTGCAGAGAAATACCACAGAATGGTCGATTCTATTTCTGATGAAGCCAGACTATTGTTGAAATCGCATCTCTGGAACGGTAATATCCGTGAGTTGCAGAATGTAATAGAGAAAGCTGTCATTCTTTCAGAAGGTAACGTGCTGCAAGCTTCGGATATAACGCTTGAAGTAAAGACTCTTGTTAGTGCGCCTGTAGCTTCACTCAATGAGTCCGAGGAACTGACTATACGTAACGCCATGGCAAGATGTGGTGGAAATCTGAGTATGGTGGCAAGAGAACTGGGGATAAGTCGCCCGACTTTATATAGCAAACTCACGAAGTACGGAATATGATCTTTGTATTGGTAGTTCTCATAGCTGTGGCAATCACGGCAGTCGCGACGTCATTGATTGTCCGCGAGCGTGATCGCAAGAAGATTGCGTATATGCTCGATGCTTTTGAGGATGAAGACTACAACTTCAGTTTTGTCGATAATAATAAGTTCAACAAGACTTTGAACCGTATCAAGTGGATTGTTGAAAAACGTAGACAGCAGAACGAACAGGAGTCTTGGACGAAGCTTATCCGTGTCCTGACTCACGAAATCATGAATACCGTGAGCCCAATAGCTTCGCTGAGCGAGGCTCTTGCCTCTGATGCAGATAATCCTACTCAGAAGATGGATGTCAAGGCTGGACTGCAGACTATATCTTCGTCGTCTAAAGATCTGATAAAGTTCGTGGAGTCTTACCGTGAACTTGCTGGTGTCGCAAGGTCGGTCAAGAAGGCTGTAATGGTAAAGGATCTTGTGTCTAAGGCTATTGACCTGACTTCAGAGCAGTGCTGCGCAGCTGGAGCTAAATGTATTTTCAAGGAGCTGACTCCCGATACTATTATATATGCCGATAGGTCTCAAATCAGTCGTATATTGATTAATCTTATAAAGAATGCCCTTCAGGCAGGTGCTACTGAAATCACTGTTTCTGTCGATATGAACGAGGATGAACATACCTTGATAAGGGTGGCAAATAATGGCGTAGCTATCAGCCCGGAGAGTCAGGACCAGATCTTTATTCCGTTTTTCACTACTAAACGTGACGGCTCTGGTATAGGTCTCAGCTTGTCACGTCAGTTGATGCGTGCCCATAATGGTACCATTGAGCTGACTTGCAGTAATGTGTCGAAGACTGAGTTCTTGCTGACGTTTAAGTAGGGTAGCGGTAATACTGCCTATAGTGGGTTTGAAATATATTTATTCAGCATTCAATATTTTTTAACTATATTTGCGCAATCTAACAACAACAAAACATCACAATGTGTAAATCAATCAAATTACTACTGTTCTTCCTATTGGCAGCCTCTCCAATGTTGGCTCAGGAAGTATCTCAGGCTGAATCTGTCTCAGCCAAACCACCTTATTTCATTCAAATGACTACAGAGTCTTCCGCTCCTGATGCCGAGGGGTTCCTCCGTCGTTGGATGATTCTCGACCCAATTCACAAGGATCTTCGTACTAATATCCTTTTCACAGATTCTTATCTTCGTGCATCTTTCGTAGATACACTCTATTTTAAGGATCAGTTCTCTCTCGTTATGCCGAAGGAGGGTAAGAAGGAGAAGGTAGGTAAGGAGAAACTCCAGTGGCGTGCTGTCGAGTCTAATGGCTACAATGTCCAGCTCCTCCGTTATGCTGAGCAGCAACTTAAGGTTAAGTATTATGGCGTACTCTTCTTCGTCGCTACTATCATCGACGCTCCAGAGGATATGGATGTTCGCCTCGCTATCGGCTCTAACTCTGGTTCTATGTGGTGGCTCAATGGCGAAGAGGCTCTCATCCTCTCTGGCGACCGCCGTATGGTAATGGACGATGGTATCTCTCTAGTCGTAAAACTCAAGAAGGGTGCTAATATCCTTCGCGGTGCCATTATCAATGGCCCTGGTATGAGTAACTTCTGTGTTCGTATGCTCGACGCTGACGGACAGCCTGTAAAGAATATCGCAGTTAGAACAAAATAATACGCACTATCAACAATGAAAAGTTATATCTCAACTCTGGCTGCATCGCTTCTTCTCGCTACTGCAGCTAATGCTCAGGTAGGTGAGCCTTTTATTCACGACCCAGCTACTCTCTCTTTCTGTGAGGGTAAATACTATACTTTCGGTACAGGTGGCGGCGGCCTCGTTTCTGAGGACGGCTGGACTTGGCATAATGGACCTAATTGTAACTTCCAGCGCGGCGCTGCTCCTGATGTCCTCAAGATTGGCGACCGTTACCTCGTAGCTTATAGCGCTACTGGCGGTGGACTTGGTGGTAGCCATCGTGGCGAGGTCCGCACTATGTGGACTAAGTCTTTCGATCCTGAATCTCCAGATTATGGCTATTCTGACTTTAATGTCGTCGCTACTTCTGTCGATGGCGAGGATTGTGATGCTATCGATGCCGGCCTCCTCCTCGATCCTACAACGGGTCGCCTATGGTGCTCTTATGGTACTTATTTCGGAAATATCCGTATCGTAGAACTTGATCCTGATACTGGCGCTCGCCTCGCTGGTAATGAGCCTGTGGATATCGCTATCGACTGTGAGGCTACTGATCTCATCTATCGCAATGGCTGGTATTACCTCCTCGGTACTCATGGTACTTGCTGTGATGGCCCTAACTCTACTTATAATATTGTAGTGGGTCGCTCTCGTAATGTCACAGGTCCTTATCTTGATAATATGGGCCGCGATATGATGAAGGGTGGCGGTAAGATGGTTATCGCAGCTCACGATCGCGTGACTGGCCCTGGCCACTTCGGACGTACTGTTATCGAGGATGGCGTAGAGGTTATGTCTTGCCACTTCGAGGCCGATTTCGACCGTGGCGGTTATAGCACTCTCGGTATTCGTCCTCTCCTCTGGAGCAACGATTGGCCTGTAGCTGGCAAGGTCCTCAAGGAGGGTACTTATGAAATCGAATCTGTACGTCGTGGCTATGCAGTGGAACTGTCTGTTGATTTCGTTCGCATCAATAGTGGTCGCCGTATGTTCTGGGGTATCGACCCAGAGCAGGCTAAGAAGCAGATTCCTAGCCAGACTCTCGAGGATGTAATCGCTGGTTGGCCTAAGGGTGATATCATCGTTCGTGCTTGCGATTATATGTTCCGCCCAAACCAGAAGTGGGTCATCAAGGCTGCTGAGGATAAGGGTGGCGTACTCGGTACTCCTTATTATACTATCATGATCGAGGGTACTGAGCGTGCTCTCGCTGTGGGTGAGAATGATTCTATCATAGCAGTGGAGAAGTATTCTGGCGCCGATGAACAGCTTTGGTCTATCCAGCAGCTCATCGATGGCACCTATCGTATCATGCCTAAAAAGCAGGGCGATACAGAAAAGGTGCTTATGTCTGCTGGCGATAGCAACCTTTCTCTGGGTAAGTTCAATATCAATGACGATAATGTTAAGTGGAATTTGAACCTACTTTAGTAGATTCCTACTCTTGATCGCATAGCGAGGATGTGCACAATGGTTGCGCATCCTCGCTCTTTTTTATCCCTCTCTTTTTATTTTTTTACGATGAACAAGGAACTTCTATATACGCAGCAGCTAACCAGAGTGGTACCAGCAAGGTACCAGAGAATATATTCTCAATGTCAATTTTTAATATTTTTTCACTATATTCGCGCTGCGTAACTTTATTAAGTGTAGACTATTGGCTTCTCATCAGATTACAATAAAGGATATCGCACGTACACTGGGAATATCGCCTTCCACTGTGTCTCGTGCGTTGAAGGATCATCCGGAGATTTCGGCGGAGACTCGTAGGCAGGTGCAGCAGCTTGCCAGTAGTGTCAACTACCGCCCTAATGCTCTCGCTCTTAGTCTGCGCCGTTCTAAATCTAATACTATAGGTGTCGTAATCCCTGAAATGGTTCACCACTTTTTCTCTACAGTAATTAGTGGTATTGATGATTACGCTTTCTCAAAGGGTTATAACACAATGCTTTGCCAGACAAATGAGGACCCTGATCGCGAAATGCGCAATATCCAGGCTCTCCTGGATTCTCGTGTCGATGGCTTGCTTATCTCTGTCTCTAAGAATACTAGGTCTGCCGAGCGCCTCCAGCAACTCATAGATTCTGGCTACCCTGTGACTTTCTTCGACCGCGTATGCGAAGATGTCGTTACTCATAAGGTTATTACGGACGACTTTGAGGGTGGACGTATCGCAACTCGCCATCTCATACGCATCGGATGTAAGAAAATCGCTCACTTGTCTTCTCCTGAGTCTCTGGTTATCGGACGCCTCCGTCGTGAAGGTTATTGTACCGCATTGCAGGAGGCAGGGCTCCCTGTCGACCCTCACCTTATCATCGAGGCCGATTCTAGCGAGCAGCTCCTCGCAGCTTCTGAACAACTGATTACTATCGCTCCTGAAATCGATGGTATCTTCGCTACTAACGATGCTACCGCTATCGCCGCTATCCAGATTCTTCAGCGCAATGGCTATAAGGTTCCTGAGGATATCGCCGTAATAGGCTTCGGCGATGGCCCTATAACTGAACTTGTTTCTCCAACTCTCTCTACCGTAATCCAAAAGGGATACAACATCGGACATGAGGCAGCTCGTATGCTTATATCTCAGATCGATGACGAATTGGTCACTCTCGAATTTGAAACTCGTATATTTACCCCGGAATTGTGCGTTCGCGGTAGTTCAAAACGTTAGACGCTTCTCTTTTTATATAACCACTTGTTAAAAAACCATACATTTCGTCCGCTTGCATGCGTTTCCGCAATCGTTTTCGTAACTTTTCAATGAAAATACTCTTACTTGTCGTTAAAAAGTGTTCACAACATCACTTCTCCGTAGTACTTTTGCTTTCACGAAAACTAATATAAAAACATCTAATAAAGTATCTACGCAGTATGAAAAGCAAGAATGGATTCCGTTTGCTACTGTTGCTCTTTATGGCAATAATAGGCATAGGAGCAGCTCAGGCGCAGAACCTCACCGTAAAAGGTGTAGTTTGCGACGCAGCAGACAAAAGCCCACTGCCTGGTGTTAACGTAATAGTTAAAGGCACCACAAACGGCACAATTACTAATTTTGATGGTCAATACGAGCTCAAGGTTAACCAGGGCGACGTATTGGTGTTCTCTTTCATCGGCTATACAGTCGTTGAAGCTCCTGCTCAAGCAACATTGAACGTCAATCTCGAGTCTGATGTAAAGAGCCTCGAGGATGTCGTAGTTATCGGTTATGGTGTTGCTCGTAAGAACGACCTCACTGGTTCGGTTACTGCTATCAAGCCTGATGAGATGAATAAGGGTATGGTAACTAACGCTCAGGATATGATGCAGGGTAAGATCGCTGGTGTTAGCGTGACTACTGCTTCTGGTGCTCCTGGCGCTGGCGCTACTATCCGCGTTCGTGGTGGTTCTTCTCTTAACGCTTCTAACGATCCTCTTATCGTTATCGATGGTCTCGCAATGGATAATAATGGCGTCAAGGGTCTTTCTAACCCTCTCTCTATGGTTAATCCTGCTGATATCGAGACTTTCACTGTCCTTAAGGATGCTTCTGCAACAGCTATCTACGGTTCTCGTGGTTCTAATGGTGTCATCATCATTACTACTAAGAAGGGTAAGTCTGGTCAGAACCTTCAGGTTTCTTACAATGGTAGCTTCGGCTTCTCTGTAAAGAAGAAACTCCGCGAGGTTATGAGTGGCGATGAGTTCGCTAAGTTCATCACTGATCTCTATGGCGCTGATAGCGATGCTGTCGCTAATCTCGGTTATGCTAAGGAGGGCGAGACTCCTGTAATCTATAATACTGATTGGCAGGACGAAATCTATCGTACAGCTTTGTCAACTGACCACAACCTCACTTTCGCAGGTAGCGCAGCTTCTATGCCTTACCGCGTATCTCTCGGCTATACAGGTCAGCAGGGTATCCTCGATACTTCCGACTTCCGCCGTGGTACAGTTTCTGTAAATGTTTCTCCTAAGTTCCTCGATGAGCACCTCGCTGTTAATGCTTCTGCTAAGTTGATGTACGCTAAGACCGCATACGCTAACACAGATGCTATCGGTGCTTCTCTCCGTATGGACCCTACTAAGCCTGTTAAGGCTGCCGCTGACGATGCTCGCTATAACCACTTCGGTGGCTACTTCCAGTGGGTTCTCTGGGGTAAGGGCGCTTTCGGCGACCCTGAATGGCAGGATTCTAACAACACTTTGGCTCCTGGTAACCCTCGCGCCCTCCTCGATCAGAAGGATGACTCAGCTGTTTCTAAGTCTTTCATCGGTAATGCCGAAATCGATTACAAGTTCCACGGCTTCGAGGACCTCCGCGCTCACGTCAATCTTGGCGGCGACTGGTCTACTGGTAAGCAGACTACAGTGATTTCTCCTTATTCTACAACCAACTACTATTATGGTTGGGATGGTTGGGATAAGGTCGATAAGCAGAACCTTTCTCTCTCTGCTTATCTCCAGTATTCTCACGACTTCGATTCTGCAGCTCAGCATTTCGATATCATGGGTGGTTATGAGTGGCAGAAGTTCCACCGCGAGGGCGAAACTCTCGGTAGCGGCTTCTATCAGTCAACTCACAGCCAGTTCCCAGGCGAGAAGTATAATGAGAAGCCTACTTCTTGGGCAACTGAGAACTATATCGTCTCTTTCTTCGGTCGCGCTAACTACTCGCTCCTCGATCGCTACTTGCTCACTGCAACTGTTCGTTACGATGGTTCTTCTCGTTTCCAGGATCACTGGGCTCTCTTCCCTTCTGTAGCTTTCGGTTGGAGAATCAAGGAGGAGGCTTTCCTTAAGGATGTCGACGTCCTTAGCGATATGAAGGTTCGACTCGGTTATGGCCAGACTGGTCAGCAGGAGGGTATCGGCGATTACAACTATTTCGCTTCTTTCCATGCTAGCCCTAACGCTGATTACTACTATTCGGTTGTCTCTGGTAAGGAGGGTATCGGTTCTATGTACCGCCCTAACGCTTATAACCCAGAGCTCTCTTGGGAGACTACTACAACTTATAACGCGGGTCTCGACTTCGGCTTCCTCGATCAGCGTATCAATGGTAGCATCGATTTGTATAAGCGTGAGACAACAGACCTTATTAATACGGTGTCTGTCCCAGTAGGTACAAACTTTAAGAATAAGGTTACTTCTAATATCGGTTCTCTCGTAAATAAGGGTGTCGAAATCGCTTTGAATGGTAAGGTTATCGCTACTCCTGATGTTACATGGGAAATCGGCGCTAACTATACTTACAATGATAATGAGGTTACTGAACTTATCGGTGATGATAGCTACTTCGTAGAGACTGGTGGCGTGTCAGCTGGTACAGGTACAACTTGCCAGGCTCACATGAAGGGTCATCCTATCAATTCTTTCCTCGTATACCAACAGGCTTACGACGAAAATGGTAAGATGCTCGAGGGTGTAGTTGTCGACCGTAATGGCGATAATATGATTAACGAGGCTGATAAGTATGTATACAAGCAGGCTGCTGCTCCTGTTACTCTCGGCTTCACTTCTAAACTTCAGGTTAAGAACTTCGACTTCAGCTTCTCTCTCCGTTCTAGCATCGGAAATTATGTATACAATGATGTATCTTGCGACCGCGCTAACGTATCTTCTGGTACTATGTGGCTCAATGGCTACCTCACTAATACTATCACAGAGGCTGTAGAGAATGGTTGCCAGACTAACAATATGCAGCGTATCCTTTCTGACTACTATGTTCAGAACGCTTCTTTCATCAAGTGTGATAACATTACTCTCGGTTACAGCTTCAATAAGTTGTTCGGCAAACTTGATGGCCGTGTCTACGTAGCTGGTTCTAACGTATTCACAATCACTAAGTATGATGGTATCGACCCAGAGGTTAATGGCGGTATCGATAATAGCGTTTACCCTCGCCCATTCTCTGGCTTGCTCGGTTTGAGTCTTAACTTCTAATAATCGGCAACAACAATAATTTATTACGACAATGAAATTCAAATATATAATACCTGCCGTAGCTTCAGTTGCTCTCTTGGGCCTCAATACTGCTTGCGTTGACGATCTCGACGTGACTCCTATCGACCCTAGTACCTTGATGACTCCAGACTACGACGCTCTTCTTAACAAGTGCTACGCTCACTTGGCTCTCTCTGGTCAGGAGACTGATGATAATAATATTGATATCGATGGCCTCGATGGCGGTACTTCTGGTCTCATCCGTCAGCTCTGGAACTCTCAGGAACTTACTTCTGATGAGGCTGTATGTGGCTGGGGTGATGCTGGTATCGATACTTATGTGTTCGGTCAGATGGGTTCCGACCACCCTATGTTGAATGGTCTCTATAACCGCCTCTACGTAGCTATTACAACTTGTAACTACTACCTCCAGGCTGCTTCTGACTATAACGCAACTTACACTGCTGAGGTTCGCGCTCTCCGTGCTTACTATTATTCTATCCTCCTCGATGGTTGGGGCGGTAATGTGCCTTTCGCTACTACAATCTCTAGCGATAAGCCTAAGCAGACTAATGGCGCTGATCTCTACGCTTTCATTGAGAAGGAACTTACTGAGGCTAAGGCTGATCTCCTCGATGCAGCTGCTCTTAAGGAGTCTGATGCTAACTATGGCCGCTTTAATAAGGCTGCTGCTGATATGCTTCTCGCTCGTATCTACCTCAACGCTCAGGTATATACTGGTACTCCTCAATGGCAGAAGGCCGCCGACGCCGCTAAGCGTGTAATCGATCTCGGTGTATATAAGTTGAGTAGCACTGCTTCTACTTCTGCTAATGGTCAGGTCTATAACGGATACCAGAAACTCTTCATGGGCGATAATGGTACAAATGGTGCAAACGAGGAGGCTATCTTCTCTGTAAAGATCCAGGGTAACCACATGGCTACTTGGGGTGGCTCTACGTTCCTTATGGCTTCTTGCTGGGATGGTGATATGAAGCTTAGCTCGCTTGTCGCTAATAATAATACTAACCAGGCTTGGGGTGGTAACCGCGCTACAGCTCAGCTCTCAGCTAAGTTCAGCCTCACTGAGGATAATAGCGCCGACCTTACTACTTATGCTATCATCGGCGTGGCAGGTGACGATCGCGCTCTCTTCGACTCGGATGGCCGTAAGTTCTCTACAACTTCTGATCTCGGTACTTTCAAGAATGGTTATGCTGTAACTAAGTATCATAATAATAACCTTAGCGGTGGTGAGGGTTCTCATTCTCAGTTCCCTGATTTCGATATCTTCATCATGCGCTATGCTGAGGCTCTCCTCACTTATGCTGAGGCTCAGTTCCGTCTCGGTAATAACGCTGAGGCTCTCGCTCAGATCCAGGCTCTCCAGGCTCGCGCTAATGTTAAGGCTACTTGCCCTCACAAGATTAACGCTATCTCTGCTGATGGCCACGAAATCATCGACGAGTGGTGCCGCGAGTTCTACTTCGAGGGTCGCCGCCGTACAGACCTTATCCGTTGGAACCTCTACACTGGTGCTTCTTACCTCTGGGAGTGGAAAGGTGGCGTGGCTAATGGTACTTCTCTTCCTGAGACAGCTAAGTTGTTCCCTATCCCAGCAACTGACTTGAATGCTAATAGCAACTTGAAACAGAACCCTGGTTATTAATCTTGTCTTAATTCAGATAATACGATGAAAAATCTATTTATATGGGGCGCAGCATTGGCAACTGGCATGATTTTTACAGCTTGCGAGTCCGATCGCGACGATAACCCTACAATCTCGGTGCCTGAGTCTTTCCAACTCTTTACACCTTCAATAGCTAATCTCCCTCTCGACCTCAAGCAGAGCACAGATATGATTACTCTTACTTATGAGGAGGCTCAGTTCGGCTTCCCATGCGTACAGACTTATACTGCTCAGCTTAGCAAGAGCGAGGCTTTCTCTGAGGCTGACACTCGTACATTGGATGCTTTCACTTCTACCGTGAATTCTATCGAACTCGGCGCCAAGGAGATTAACTCAGCTATCAATTCTATCTTCGCTTATGAGAAGGATGCTACCCCAGAGGAGCAGTCGGTTTATTTCCGTATGATGGCTTCTGTAGGTACTGCAAAGTCTTTCTCTAATGCTATCAAGATGAACTTTAAGCCTTATTTCTTCGATCCTAGCGCAGCTAATGAGGTTCCTGCTATGTGGTGGTTCATCGGTTCTTGTATCGGCGATGGAACTTGGGGCGCTGCTCAGGTTTATCCTTTGGCTTATAGCGCCGATAAGTCTAAGCTCGAGTCTACTGTTTACCTCACTTCTGCTGGCTTTAAGATGGTTAAGTTCCCTGGTAAGTGGGACGACCAGATCGGTCAGGGCGCTTCTTTCGGCGAGTTCGCTGTTAACGATGGCGGTTCTGGTAATATTACTCCTGATGCCGATGGTTATTATGTAGTAACTCTCGATCAGTCTGATGGCGTGGTTCTCTCGATCAAGCCTTATGATGGCGAACCTGAGGTCCTCGATGGTATCTTTATCTCTGGTAACTTCAATGGCTGGTCTGATAGCTCTACTCCAATGGCTGCTGTTAATACAGTGGAGGGCGTTAACAACCATATCTGGTTCTACGAAATCCCTGCTGCTGCTAATACTGACGCTGCTGGCGATGGCTTCAATAAGTTTAAGATCAACCCAGGCTGGAAGGGCCCTAACGACGCTACTAGCATCTATTGCGCTGAGGGTATCGACTTCGAGGTGGATGGCGATGGTAACTTCGCTTTCTCTGCTGAGGCTTCTGCTGAGCCTATTAAGGTTTACTACAACGATATCGACAAGACATATACTTTTGTTAGATAATTTGCAGCTAATGAGGTACAAGGGGGCTGGCTTGCCCTCGCCCCCTCGTCCCTTCTAGGTATAACTTCGATAAATCTTTTAATATGAATAAATTATTATTGTCGGTTCTTGGTCTCGCTGCCCTAGGTTTCGTTAGCTGTGATGACGAGTCTTATGACGATTGGACTAAAACCACCGAGAAACAGAAATATTCGCAGGAGGCTATCATCGACCTCGGTCTGAAGGCTACTCCATCGTTTGCTACTGTTAACCTGGCTGAGGTTGAGGAAGGCGCTACTTTCTCTATTGATGTAGCTTATTCTTTGCCTGCTAGCGCTAATGTGACTCATAACCTCGCTTTTACTAAGGAGGAAGATCCAGCATCAGCTACTAACTTCTACACAGCAGACGCTAATACATTCTCTGTGGAGGGTTCTAAGATTGTTTTTACATCTGAGCAGCTCCAGAAGTTGGTGACTACCGAGTTCGGTAACGCTCCTAAGGCTTGTGAGTTCTATATCGTCGATAAGATGGTATATACTATCGAGTCTCAGTTGTTCACTGCTTATACTACAACTGCAAAGGTTTCTGTAACTCCTGCTGCTCCTGTTATCGAGAAGGAGTATTTCGTAGTCGGTAGCATCCAGAATTGGACTATTACTGACCCTTCTCTCTTGTTCTCTCATAGCGGTAAGGATGTATATGAAGATCCTGTCTTCTCTATCAGTATCGAAGCTCCTAAGGATGCCGACGGAAATAATATCGACTTCGAGTTCAAGGTTGCTCCTATTTCTGCTGCTTCGGAGAATTCATGGGATAACGTTTGGGGCGTAAATGGCGATGCTTTGAAGCAGGGCGATGGCTCTCAGAACTTTAAGGTGACAGCTGACCCTGACGCTGTTAGCTATACGCTTACAGTAAACTTTATCGAGGGTACATTCGATGTTCAGCCTGTCTCTTTCCAGGAGTTCATCTATACTCCTGGTTCTCATAATGGCTGGGATGGCTCGTTGGGCGCTATCTATTCTCCAAATAAGGATGGTATCTATTCTGGCTACGTAGCTCTCGGTGGCGAATGGGGCTGGAAGGTTAAGGATGGCGAAACTTGGTACGGCTTGGGCGCTGCAGAGGGTACTCTCGATCCTGCCGGCGGTAACATCAATGAGGGTTCTGAGATTACTGTAAACTTCCTCACTGTTGATCTCGCTGCTAAGACTTTCGTTAAGACTCCTATCACTTCTTTCGGTCTCGCTGGCGCTTTCAATGGCTGGAATGCAGCTGATGAGACTACTCACATGACAGTTTCTGCTTCTGAGACAGGTGAGGTTTCTTATACTATTACTGTCGATATGGTTGCCGGCGAGTTCAAGTTCGTTGCTAACGATGGCTGGGATCTCAACCTCGGTGGTACTTTCGATTCTCTCGAGCAGAATGGTGCTAACCTTAACATTGCTGAGGATGGTAACTATACTATCACTCTTTACCCTTCATACAATGGCAATAGCCACTGTACTGTGAAAAAGAACTAAGTAAACTCTTATTTGTTCTGATACAAACATTTCCCAAGGGGCAGGCCTTTCTAGGCTTGCCCCTTTTTTTATTATTGCCCGTTTTTTCATTCTTTATCTGTCCTGATAGATAGTCAAATCAAAATTTATCCTTACCTTTGGACCATTATTAATAGCTAAACTATTATTACCCCGGTGAATAATAAACTGAAACAGATTGCTAACTTCGGTCAGAAGTTTATCGATATCCTTATTATCCTCGTCTTTATCGAGGCTATCCTCACTACATACCCTTGGTTCGAAGAGCATTTCGCTGTAGCTGTAGATTGGTTCGACTATTGCGCAATGATTATCTTTTGTATCGAAATCGGATTGCGTATCATCTTCGGCGGTAAGAGTTTCTGGGTCGGAAAGGACTGGGCTTGGAACTGGTTCGATCTCATCGTGACTCTCGTGACGGTTCTCACTAGCGGCGGCGCATTCGCTTCTATCCGTTCTTTGCGTCTCCTCCGTCTCCTTCGCCTACTCCGCGTATTTACAATATTCGATGGCTTGCGTATCTTGGTGGGTAGCTTGCTTCGCTCTATCCCTAAAATCGGTTGGCTCGTGGCGTTGTGGCTCGCTATCATGATTATATACGCTGTCATCGGCTGCCATCTCTTCGGTGCCGATTTCCCTGAGTGGTTCGGTTCTCTGGGGGCTACTTGCTATACGATGTTCCAGGTCATGACTCTCGAAAGCTGGAGTATGGGCATAGCTCGCCCGGTAATGGAGTTGTATCCGTTGTCTTCTATCTATTTCGTCTCTTATATCTGTGTGACGGCTTTCGTAATGCTCAATGCTCTCACTGGTGTATTGGTGACTTCTATGACTGATGAGGGTAACGCACAGAAAGCCCAACAGCCTGATGGACAGCAGGATGACTCTAAGGCTCCTCTTACTAAGGAGGATATACAATGTCTTCTTAAGAAAATGGAGGATTTGGAGAAGCAGATACAGCAACTCCAGAAGTAGTTCTTTTTACCCTGCTAACCGCGCCAAGGCCGACTGATATTCTTCTGCGTTGTCAAACTTAACCCAGAAGAATGTCTCTCTCTCCTTGAATACTCGCATATCTCTCTTCTCTACACGCTTATCTCGCCGGTTCTGTAGCCTGATTTCCCTCAGCTCTTTTCCGTGCTCTCTTATCATCTTATAATAGTAGGATACTGCCGCTCTGTATGCGCCCGACTTCTTATGCTGTCGCGCATATCTCTCCCAATGTCTCACTCGGTTCCATCTCTTCATATCTTCTTTGGCTAGCACATTGGCATCCGCAAACATATCTCTCACAGCACGTTGCTTCTTTGTAACGTGAACCATGATAAGCTTATAGTTATGCCCCGGATATCGCTTGATAAAGATACTCTTGCCGTCCACTCTGGCAGTACTGTCCGATCGCATCGCCTTGCGCGCAATCGTAATGCATTTCTTACGAATGGTTACTCTTCCCATATCGAGTTCTGTTTTTAATTGTAAGGTGTTTGTATTTGTTTCCCATCTTTTACGTAGCATCCCGGTATAAGGTTACACTTTCCAAATAAAAAAATTACGATGAACAAGGTACTTCCCTTATACTAGCAACTATCCTCCAATAACAAATACTGCAAGCAGCCTTATACTTCCGCCTCTTTTCGCCTCCTTCCATCACCTTTCTTCTTCTTCATCACCTTTCACCTCCTTTTGCCTCTTCCGCCTCCCTCCATCACCTTTCACCTCCTTTTGCCTCTTCCCATCTCTTTCCATCCCGTCTGTCCAGCCCACCTCGTCTATCTAGCCCAACTAGCTCCTCTAGCCCCACTCTTCCTCAATAACTCCTCTCCTCTTCTCCCCATTCCTAGGAATTAGGAATTACTAATCAGGAATTCCCCCGCCCTTCTTAAAAAACACTAAATCCCCATTTTTTTTACTTCCACGTATTGGTATAATTCAAATAAAATATATACCTTTGCCCCCGAAAATTCTACCTATGGATAACTATGTCTGTAAGCTAGAGTCTTCACTAAAGTAAGAAGATTAAATATTTTAATATCTAATTGTCTAATAATTCGAATTATGGCTAAAGAAACTTTCCAAAGAACCAAGCCACACGTTAACATTGGTACTATCGGCCACGTTGACCATGGTAAGACTACTTTGACCGCTGCTATCACAACCGTTCTCGCTAAGAAGGGTTTGTCAGAGGCTAAGGCATTTGATTCTATCGATAACGCACCTGAGGAGAAGGAGCGTGGTATCACAATTAACACAGCTCACGTAGAGTATCAGACAGAGAACCGTCACTACGCACACGTTGACTGTCCAGGCCACGCCGACTATGTAAAGAACATGGTTACTGGTGCTGCTCAGATGGATGGTGCTATCCTCGTAGTAGCTTCTACAGATGGTCCTATGCCTCAGACACGCGAGCACATCCTTCTCGCACGTCAGGTAAACGTTCCTAAGATCGTTGTTTTCATGAACAAGGTAGATATGGTTGACGACGCTGAGCTTCTCGATCTCGTTGAGATGGAGATCCGCGATCTTCTTTCATTCTATGAGTTCGATGGTGATAACTCTCCAGTAATCCGCGGTTCTGCCCTCGGCGCACTCAACGGTGAGCCACAGTGGGAAGAGAAGGTAATGGAGCTTATGGCTGCTGTTGACGAGTGGATTCCACTCCCAGAGCGCGCCGTTGATAAGCCATTCCTCCTCCCAGTAGAGGACGTATTCACAATCACAGGTCGTGGTACTGTAGCAACAGGTCGTATCGAGGCTGGTATCGTTCACGTAGGTGAGGAGCTTCAGCTCATCGGTCTTGGTGCTGAGGGTAAGAAGACTGTATGTACAGGTGTTGAGATGTTCCGTAAGATCCTCGACGAGGGTCAGGCAGGTGATAACGTAGGTTTGCTCCTCCGCGGTATTGAGAAGTCTGAGGTTAAGCGTGGTATGGTACTCGCTAAGCCAGGCACAATCACTCCTCACACTAAGTTCAAGGCTTCTATCTACGTTTTGAAGAAGGAAGAGGGTGGTCGTACAACTCCATTCCACAACCGTTACCGTCCACAGTTCTATCTCCGTACTCTCGATATCACAGGTGAGATCACTCTCCCAGAGAACACAGAGATGGTTATGCCAGGTGATAACGTAGAGATCACAGTAGATCTTATCTACCCAGTAGCCCTCAACCTCGGTCTCCGCTTCGCTATCCGCGAGGGTGGTCGTACAGTAGGTGCTGGTCAGATCACAGAGATCCTCGAGTAATACCTTACTCATCATATCTTCAGAGGGGATTTCCCTCCCCTCTGATTTTTATACGGGTGTAGCTCAGTTGGTAGAGCACTGGTCTCCAAAACCAGGTGTCGGGAGTTCGAGTCTCTCCTCCCGTGCTAAAAGCGTAAGAAGAAATTATGAAAAAGATAGTAAATTACTTCAAAGAAGTATATAACGAGTTGGTCAATAAAACTTCTTGGCCTTCTTGGACAGATCTTTCTAATAGCGCACGCGTAGTTATGGTAGCTTCTGTTATCATCGCTCTCATCGTGTTCGTTATGGATTATTGCTTCGAGAATATCTTGAAGGGTGTATATAGTCTCTTGTATTAATATTTAGATATGGCAGAGATCAAGAAAGAGTGGTATGTGTTGCGTGCTATAGGCGGCAAGGAGAAAAAGGCTAAAGAGAACCTTGAAAAGGAAATAGCTCGCATCGGTTATAATGACTACGTAGGCGAAGTAGTAGTGCCTGTCGAGAAGGTATTCTCTCAGGTAGGCGGCAAGAAAGTCCAGAAGGAACGTATCCTTTTCTCAGGATACGTGTTCGTCGAGGCTGCTCTCGTTAATGATGTAGAGTTCATTATTCAAAACATTCCAAACATCATTGATTTCTTGCGCGGTAGAGATAATAAGCCTGCCCCAATGCGCCCAGCTGAGGTCGCTCGTATGATCGGTACTACCGACGAAATGTCCGATGATACCCAGGAGGAGCAGATTCCTTATTATGTCGGTGAGAACGTTAAGGTGACCGATGGCCCTTTCAACGGTTTTACCGGTACTATCGAAAAGGTAGACGAAGAGAAGAAGAAACTCTCTGTAATGGTTAAGATCTTCGGTCGTAAGACTCCATTAGAGTTGGGTTACCTTCAGGTTGAAAAAGAATAATTGGTAAATCGCTGAGTATTAATGCTTCCTCCCTACGTGATAGGGGTCATACCAGTAGATACGAATTATATATATAGTTATTTATTTTTAGAATTGCTAAAATGGCTAAAGAAGTAGAAACCTTTATCAAACTTCAGGTTAAAGGTGGCGCAGCGAATCCTTCACCTCCAATTGGTCCAGCTCTTGGTTCAAAGGGTGTGAACATTATGGAATTCTGCAAGCAGTTCAACGCCAGAACACAGGACAAGGCTGGTAAGATTCTCCCAGTTGTCATCACTGTTTATAACGATAAGTCTTTCGACTTCGTTATTAAGACTCCTCCTGCAGCAGTGCAGATCAAAGAGTACGCTAAACTTAAGTCAGGTTCGGATCAACCAAACCGTAAGAAGGTAGGCTCTTTGACTATGGATCAGGTGAAGGCAATCGCTGAGGATAAGATGCCTGACCTTAACTGTTTCACTGTTGAGGCTGCAATGAGTATGATTGCTGGCACAGCCAGAAGTATGGGCGTTACCGTAAACGGCGCTAGCAAATAATTAATTTAAACCCATTGCAACAATGACAAAACTAACGAAAAACAGAAAGTTAGCTTTAGCAAAAATTGAGGCAGGTAAGCAGTACGATATTAACGAGGCAGCAGCTCTCGTTAAGGAAATCACTACTACTAAGTTTGACGCTTCTCTTGATGTTGACGTTCGCTTGGGCGTCGACCCTCGTAAGGCAAACCAAATGGTACGTGGCGTCTGCACTCTCCCTCACGGCACTGGTAAGCAAGTACGTGTACTTGTTCTCTGTACTCCAGATAAGGAAGCAGAAGCTAAAGCAGCTGGCGCTGATTATGTTGGTCTCGATGAGTATATCGAGAAGATCAAGGGTGGCTGGACTGATGTTGATGTTATCATCACTATGCCTGCTATCATGCCTAAGGTAGGTGCCCTCGGCCGTGTACTCGGTCCTCGCGGTTTGATGCCAAACCCTAAGAGCGGTACTGTTACTATGGATGTAGCTAAGGCTGTAACAGAGGTCAAGGCTGGTAAGATCGACTTTAAGGTTGACAAATTTGGTATTATCCACGCATCAGTAGGTAAAGTTTCTTTTGATGCCGCTAAAATTGTTGACAACGTTAAGGAATTTATCAGTGTTATTCTGAAGTTGAAACCTTCAGCAGCTAAGGGTACTTACGTTAAGAGCGTATTCATTTCTAGCACCATGAGTCCTGGTATTCATGTTGACTACAAGTCAGTTGAGGCTTAATTGTGTTTAACATCTAAACTGAATTTCTGATGAACAAGGAAGAAAAGAATACTCTCGCAGCTGAGCTTTCACAGGCAGTTAAGGACTACGCACATTTCTATGTAGTAGACTTCTCTGGTTTGAACGCTGAGCAGACAAGTAAGCTCCGTCGTGAGTGCTTCAATAAGGAAGTTAAACTCATGGTCGTTAAAAATACTACTTTCGTTAAGGCTCTCGAGGCCGTTAACGCTGAGGAGTATGCAGATGTTAAGGGAATGCTTAAGGGTTCTTCTGCTATCATGTTTACCAATACTGGTAACGTGCCTGCAAAGATCGTTAAGGAAATGCTTAAGTCTGGCGACAAACCTGCCCTGAAGGGTGCATACGTTGAGCAGGCAGTTTATGGTGCCGACCAACTCGATGTACTCGCAGCAATAAAGAGCAAGAACGAACTCATCGCAGACGTTATCGCTCTCTTGCAATCTCCAGCTCGTACTGTTATTTCTGCACTTACTCATGCTGCAGAAGGTAAGGAAGAGTCTGAAACTTTAAAGTAACATTTCATTAATTTTGACCCAATAATTTTTAGTACAATGTCAGATATAAAGAAACTCGCTGAGGAGTTGGTAAACCTCACAGTAAAGGAAGTTAACGAGCTCGCAACAGTTCTCAAGGACGAGTACGGTATCGAGCCAGCAGCTGCAGCTGTAGTTGTAGCAGGTGGTGCTGAGGCAGGTGCTGCAGCAGCAGAGCAGACAGAGTTCGACGTAATCCTCAAGAGCGCAGGTGCTGCTAAGCTCGGCGTTGTTAAGGCTGTTAAGGAGAACGCAGGTCTCGGTCTTAAGGAGGCTAAGGAACTCGTAGATAAGGCTCCTTGCACAATTAAGGAGAAGGTTTCTAAGGAGGAGGCTGAGGCTCTCAAGGCTAAACTTGAGGAGGCTGGTGCTGAAGTAGAACTTAAGTAATAACAACCTATACAAGGATTGGTGAGGAGTTAGTTCTCTAACTCCTCGCTTTTTCGTGTTTTTGTTAGTTTATTAAGTTCCAAAATCTATCCAATACAATTTAAATGAATTCAACGACAGCTGTTAGGGAAAGCTTTACTTCTCTCAAGAAACCACTACCTTTTACCGATTTCTTGGAGGTTCAGCTTAAGTCTTTCAGAGAGCTTTTCCAGCTCGGAACAACTCCTGAGGACAGAAAAAATGAGGGACTCTACAAAGTGTTCGTAGAGAATTTCCCAATCAACGATACGAGAAACAACTTCGTATTGGAATTTTTGGATTATAGTATCGATCCACCTCGTTACACTATCCAAGAGTGCCTTGAGCAGGGCTTGACTTATAATGTCCCTCTTAAAGCTACTCTCCGTTTGTCTTGTAACGACCCTGAACATGAGGATTTCGATACAGTCATCCAAGATGTGTATCTTGGTATGATTCCTTATATGACCGAGAAAGGTAGCTTCATTATCAATGGCGCCGAACGCGTTATTGTTTCTCAGCTCCACCGTTCACCAGGTGTGTTCTTCGGTCAGAGTGTTCACGCTAACGGTACTAAGCTGTACTCAGCTCGTATCATCCCTTTCAAGGGCTCGTGGATAGAATTCGCAACTGACATCAATAACGTGATGTACGCTTACATTGATCGTAAAAAGAAATTACCTGTTACGACAATGCTCCGTGCTATCGGTTTCGAGTCAGATAAAGATATACTTGATATTTTCGACCTCGCTGACGAAATTAAGGTTAACAAGGCTAACCTTAAAAAGTGCGTAGGCCGTAAACTCGCCGCTCGTGTCCTGAAATCTTGGGTAGAGGATTTCGTAGACGAGGATACAGGTGAGGTTGTTTCTATTGAAAGAAATGAAATTATCGTAGATCGCGAGAACGTCCTCACTGAGGCTCAGATCGATGATATCATCGAGTCTGGCGTGAAGACTATCCTCCTTCATAAGGAGTCGGCTCTCGCTGATTTCGCTATCATATATAACTCGTTGCAGAAAGACCCTTGCAACTCTGAAAAAGAGGCAGTAGTCTATATCTACCGTCAGCTCCGTAATGCTGACCCACCTGATGAGGCTACAGCTCGTGACGTTATCGATAAGCTCTTCTTCTCTGATAAGCGTTACGATTTGGGCGAAGTAGGTCGTTACCGTCTCAACCAGAAACTTGGCTTGACAACTGATATGAATATCCGTGTCTTGACTAAGGAGGATATGATTGAGATCATCAAGCACTTGATCAACCTACTTAACAGCAAGGCTACTGTCGATGATATCGACCACTTGTCTAACCGCCGTGTACGCACTGTAGGTGAGCAGTTGGCTAATCAGTTCGCAGTAGGTTTGGCTCGTATGGCTCGTACAATCCGCGAGCGTATGAACGTACGCGATAATGAGGTGTTCACTCCTTCTGAGTTGATCAATAGCAAGACTATTGCTTCTGTTATCAATAGTTTCTTCGCTACTAACCCATTGTCTCAGTTCATGGACCAGACTAACCCACTTGCTGAGGTAACTAATAAACGCCGTATGTCAGCCCTCGGCCCTGGCGGTCTCTCTCGTGAGCGTGCAGGCTTTGAGGTTCGTGACGTACACTATACTCACTACGGTCGTTTGTGTCCTATCGAGACTCCTGAAGGTCCAAACATCGGTTTGATTTCTTCTCTTACTATCTTCTCTAAGATTAATGATCTCGGTTTCCTCGAGACTCCATATCGTGTCGTTGAGAATGGTAAGGTCGACCTCTCTGACGAGGGCGTTAAGTATCTCTCAGCTGAGGAGGAGGAGAAGAAGATCATCGCTCAGGCAACAACTCAGATGACTGACGATGGTACTATCACTCAGGAGCGCGTTAAGGCTCATCAGGATGCTGATTTCCCTATCGTATCTCCTAGCGAAATCGAACTTATCGACGTTGCAGCTAACCAGATCGCTTCTGTAGCTTCTTCTTTGATTCCTTTCTTGGAGCACGATGACGCTAACCGTGCATTGATGGGATCAAACATGATGCGTCAGGCAGTTCCTTTGATCCGTTGCGAAGCTCCTATCGTTGGTACAGGTCTCGAGGAGCCTCTTATCCGCTTCTCTCGTACTCAGGTAGCTGCTGAGAAGGATGGTGTTATCGATTACGTCGATGCTAACCGTATCGTAGTTAAGTACGATTATACAGATGACGAGCGTTTCGTACGCTTCGAACCAGATACTAAGGAGTATATCCTCCCTAAGTTCCAGAAGACTAACCAGTCTACTTCTATCGACTTGCGTCCAATCGTTAAGCTCGGTCAGCGCGTAACTAAGGGTCAGATCTTGACAGAGGGTTACTCTACTAATAATGGTGAGTTGGCTCTCGGTCGTAACCTTAAGGTTGCTTTCATGCCTTGGAAGGGTTACAACTTCGAGGATGCTATCGTTCTCTCTGAGCGCGCTGTACGTGAGGATATCTTCACTTCTGTACACGTAGATGAGTACTCTCTTGAGGTTCGCGATACTAAGCGCGGTATGGAGGAACTTACAGCTGATATCCCTAACGTAGGTGAGGATGCTACAAAGGATCTCGACGAGCATGGTATCATCCGTATGGGTGCTCACGTTAAGCCAGGTGATATCCTTATCGGTAAGATTACTCCTAAGGGTGAGAGCGATCCTACTCCAGAGGAGAAGTTGCTCCGCGCTATTTTCGGTGATAAGGCTGGCGACGTTAAGGATGCTTCTCTTAAGGCTACTCCTTCTCTTCGTGGTGTCGTTATCGGACGTAAACTCTACTCTAAGATCGTTAAGGATCGTCGTAGCCGTTCTTCAGAGAAGGCTATCCTCCAAAAGATCGATGACGAGTTCAATGCTAATGTTGACGCATTGCGCGGTAAGCTCATTGAGAAGTTGACAACTCTCCTTAATGGTAAGTCATCTCAGGGCGTAAAGGATTATTATGGTGTTGAGGTAATTGCTAAGGGTGTTAAGTTCTCTCAGCGTATTCTCCTCGATATTGATTATATGACAGTAGATCCTAGCAAGTGGTCTACAGATGCTCATACCAACGATCTTGTATACCAGGTAGTTCATAACTATCGTATGAAGTACAAGGATTACGAGGCTGTTGAAAAGCGTAAGAAGTATAACGCTACAATCGGTGACGAGCTCCCATCTGGTATTATGCAGATTGCGAAGGTTTACATCGCTAAGAAGCGTAAGATCCGCGTAGGTGACAAGATGGCCGGTCGACATGGTAACAAGGGTATCGTATCTCGTATCGTACGTCTCGAGGATATGCCATTCTTGGACGATGGTACTCCAGTAGATATCGTTCTTAACCCTCTTGGTGTGCCTTCTCGTATGAACCTCGGTCAGATCTATGAGACCGTTCTCGGTCACGCAGGTCGTATCCTCGGTAAGAAGTTCGCTACTCCTGTATTCGACGGTGCTTCTCTCGAGCAGATTACAGAGTTGACTCGTAAGGCAGGTCTCCCAGACGTAGGTCGTACTTACCTCTATGATGGTGGTACTGGCGAACGTTTCCACCAGCCAGCAACTGTAGGTGTTGTGTATATGCTTAAGTTGGGTCACATGGTTGACGATAAGATGCACGCGCGTTCTATCGGTCCATACTCCCTCATTACACAGCAGCCTCTCGGTGGTAAGGCTCAGTTCGGTGGTCAGCGTTTCGGAGAGATGGAGGTTTGGGCGCTCGAAGGTTTCGGCGCAGCAAACATTCTTCAAGAGATCTTGACCGTTAAGTCCGACGACGTAATGGGTCGTGCTAAGGCTTACGAGGCTATCGTTAAGGGCGATTTGATGCCTACTCCTGGTATTCCTGAGTCACTCAACGTGCTCTTGCACGAAATGCGTGGTTTGGGTCTAAGCGTCACACTTGAATAAGAATAATAATCTCTACTTTATATGGCATTTAGAAGAGAACAAAAAGGTAAGAGTAACTTCTCTAAGATTTCGATCGGCTTAGCATCGCCTGAGGAGATTCTCGAGTTGTCTAGTGGCGAGGTACTCAAGCCAGAGACAATTAACTATCGTACATACAAGCCAGAGCGTGACGGTCTTTTCTGCGAGCGCATTTTTGGTCCTGTTAAGGATTATGAGTGCCATTGTGGTAAGTACAAGCGCATTCGTTACCGTGGTATCGTCTGCGACCGTTGTGGTGTAGAGGTTACAGAGAAGAAGGTTCGTCGTGAGCGTATGGGCCACATCCAGTTGGTTGTCCCTGTTGCTCATATATGGTACTTCAAGTCTATGCCTAATAAGATCGGATACCTCCTCGGTATCCCTTCTAAGAAGGTTGATAGCATTGTTTACTACGAGAGATATGTCGTAGTACAACCAGGTATCATGGAGAATGACGAGCAGCATCCAGTAAAGACTCTCGACTTCCTCACAGAGGAGGATTATTTGGAAATAATTGATAGACTCCCACGTGAGAATCAGTATCTTGATGATGATGATCCTAATAAGTTCATCGCTAAGATGGGTGCTGAAGCTCTCGAAATGTTGCTCCAGCGCGTAGAACTCGATGTTTTGGCTGATGAGTTGCGTGCTAGCGCTAATGAGGAGACTTCTCAGCAGCGTAAGAAGGAGGCTCTTAAGCGTCTTCAGGTTGTTGAGTCTTTCAAGGCATCTAATGGTCGTAACAAGCCAGAGTGGATGGTTGTAAAGGTAGTTCCTGTCATCCCACCTGAGTTGCGTCCTTTGGTTCCTCTCGATGGCGGCCGTTTCGCTACATCTGACTTGAATGACCTCTATCGTCGCGTTATCATACGTAACAACCGTCTTAAGAGACTTATCGAAATCAAGGCTCCTGAGGTTATCTTGAGAAATGAGAAGCGTATGCTTCAGGAGGCTGTCGATTCTTTGTTCGATAACTCACGTAAGTCTAATGCGGTTAAGACCGATTCTAACCGTGCTCTTAAGTCTTTGAGCGATAGCTTGAAGGGTAAGCAGGGTCGTTTCCGTCAGAACCTCCTCGGTAAGCGTGTCGACTATTCTGCACGTTCGGTTATCGTCGTTGGTCCTGAACTCCGTATGCATGAATGCGGTCTTCCTAAAGATATGGCTGCAGAGCTTTACAAGCCATTTATCATCCGTAAGCTCATTGAGCGCGGTATCGTAAAGACAGTAAAGTCTGCAAAGAAAATTGTAGATAAGAAATCACCTGTAGTTTGGGATATCTTGGAGAACGTAATGAAGAACCACCCAGTTCTTCTTAACCGTGCCCCAACACTTCACCGTCTTGGTATCCAGGCATTCCAGCCTAAGATGATTGAGGGTAAGGCTATTCAGCTGCACCCACTTGCAACAACAGCGTTCAACGCCGACTTCGATGGTGACCAGATGGCCGTTCACTTGCCTCTTGGTAATGCCGCAGTTCTTGAGGCTCAGCTCCTCATGTTGGCTTCATTGAACGTGTTGAACCCAGCTAACGGTGCTCCTATTACTGTGCCTTCACAGGATATGGTTCTCGGTTTGTACTACATTACCAAGCCACGTCCAGGTGCAAAGGGTGAGGGTCTCGTATTCTACTCTCCAGTAGAGGCTGAGATTGCTTACAATGAGAAGCGCGTTGAACTCCATGCTCAGGTTAAGGTTCGTACTATGGACCTCGATGAGAATGACAACCTCGTTGAGAAGATGATCGAGACTACTGTAGGTCGTATCCTCTTCAATAACGTTGTTCCTAAGGAGGCTGGTTATATCAATAAGCTCGTAACTAAGAAGTCTCTTCGTGATATCATTACTCATGTACAGAAGTACTGCGGTATTCCTAAGACCGTTGACTTCCTTGATGCTATCAAGAACATGGGTTACCGTATGGCCTTCGAGGGTGGTTTGTCATTCAACCTTGGTGACGTAATCGTTCCTGCTGAGAAGGTGGATATCGTACAAAAGGGTTACGAGGAGGTTGAGGAAGTGGTGAATAACTATAACATGGGTTTCATCACAAACAACGAACGTTACAACCAGGTTATCGATATATGGACGCATGTTAACGCTAAGTTGACAGATATCGTGATGGATCAGCTCAAGAGCGACCGTCAGGGCTTCAACTCAGTATACATGATGCTTGACTCTGGTGCCCGTGGTTCTAAGGAGCAGATTCGTCAGCTTTGCGGTATGCGTGGTTTGATGGCTAAGCCTCAGAAAGCAGGTGCAGAGGGTGGTCAGATTATTGAGAACCCAATCCTCTCTAACTTTAAGGAGGGTCTTGACGTCCTTGAGTACTTTATCTCTACTCACGGTGCTCGTAAGGGTCTTGCCGATACAGCTTTGAAGACAGCCGATGCTGGTTACTTGACTCGTCGTCTTGTTGACGTATCTAACGATGTGATTATCACTTCTGAGGATTGCGGCACATTGCGTGGTCTTACCTGCACAGCTATCAAGAATAATGACCAGGAGGTTGCTTCTCTCTACGAGCGTATCCTCGGTCGCGTATCAGTTCACGATGTATACCACCCAATCACTGGCGAGTTGATCGTTAAGTCGGGTGAGGAGATTACTGAGGCTAAGGCTGAGATTATCGAGGCTTCTCCTATCGAGAAGGTTGAGATTCGCTCAGTACTTACTTGTGAGTCACACCGCGGTGTATGTGCTAAGTGTTACGGTCGTAACCTTGCAACTGGCCGTATGGTTCACATCGGTGAGGCAGTCGGCGTAATTGCTGCTCAGTCAATCGGTGAGCCTGGTACACAGCTTACTCTCCGTACATTCCACGTAGGTGGTGTGGCTTCGGCAGTAGGTTCTGATAATAATATCGTATCTAAGTACGACGGTCTCGTTGAAATCGAGGAGCTCCGTAGCGTACCTTATACAGATGACGAGGGTAATGAGATGGATATCGTTCTCAGCCGTCAGACTGAGTTGCGTATCGTTAACCCTGAGCGCCCAGACAACGTCATCGCTACTCACCCAATCCCTCATGGTTCTAAGTTGTTCGTTAAGAACGGCCAGACAATCACAAAGGGTACCGTTATCTGCGAGACTGACCCATACAATGGTTTGATCATCACAGAAAAGGGTGGTAAGATTAAGTTCGAGAACATGATCGAGGGTAGCTCATTCAAGGAAGAGTCCGATGAGGCAACAGGCTTCCGCGAGAAGGTTATCATCGAGAGCCATGACAAGACTGTCAGCCCTGCTATCTGTGTCCTCGACGACAAGGGTGAGATTCTCCGTACATACAACTTGCCAGTAGGTGCTCACGTTTCAGTTTCTGAGGGTGATGCTGTACGCCAAGGTGAGGTACTTGCTAAGACTCCACGTGCTGCAGGTAAGGGCGCTGGTGATATCACTGGTGGTCTCCCTCGTGTAACTGAGTTGTTCGAGGCTCGTAACCCAAGTAACCCTGCTGTAGTAAGTGAAATCGATGGTGAGATTTCTTACGGTAAGATTATCCGTGGTAACCGTCAGATTGTCGTAACATCTAAGACAGGTGAGCAGAAGAAGTACCTCGTACCTCTTTCAAAGCAGATCCTCGTTCAGGAAAGCGACTACGTACGTGCAGGTATGGCACTCTCAGATGGTGCTGTAACACCTTCAGATATCCTTTCAATTCTTGGTCCAACGGCTGTACAGGAGTACATCGTAAATGAGGTACAGGATGTATACCGTCTCCAGGGTGTAAAGATTAATGACAAGCACTTCGAGATTATCGTACGTCAGATGATGCGTAAGGTAGAAATCGACGATCCAGGTGATACAATCTTCCTCGAGAGAGATGTTGTTGATAAGATCGATTTTATGGAGGCTAATGATAACCTCTGGGGTAAGAAGTTTATCGAGGATCCAGGTGATTCTACTTCACTCCGTAAGGGTCAGATTGTTACAGCTCGTCGTCTCCGTGATGAGAACTCACAGCTCAAGCGTCGTGATCTTAAGTTGGTTCAGGCTCGTGATGCTAGATCAGCAACAGCAAGCCAGATTCTCCAAGGTATCACACGTGCAGCACTCGGTACAAAGAGCTTTATGTCAGCAGCTTCCTTCCAGGAGACTACTAAGGTCCTCAACGAGGCAGCTATCCAAGGCAAGAGCGATTCTCTCCAGGGCTTGAAGGAGAACGTTATCTGCGGTCACTTGATTCCAGCAGGTACCGGTACTCGCGGTCTCGGCGACGACATCGTAGGTTCTAAGGCTGATTTTGATCTTATTATGAGTTCAGAGTCACGCGGAAGACGCTCAATGGAACCAGTAAGATAATATATACTTACTAAATATCAACTCCCGATAGGCAAATGCTTATCGGGAGTTTTTTTATATATATGTGTAGGTTATTTCTGAATCAGGACAGGTGACAGGATAGCATCCATAGGTTGATCGTGAGGGTCAGTAGGGAGCTTATCGTATATCTGACAGGAAAGACAGACTCCAATTTTTTTTGTGTTGGTGAATGCTGTCAGTATTCTGTCGTAGAATCCACGGCCTCGACCGAGACGGTCTCCACATGGGGTGAATGCAACACCAGGTACTATTATTATGAGTGTTTCGTCATCTGAGATTTGATCGGGTGTAAGGGTAGTGCTGCTAGTAGGTTCCCAAATGCCGAACTGAGGTTCCTGAGCCATCTTGTCTTTCCCTTCAAAGAGACGGAATTCCATGGTATTATCGCCAGTTATTACAGGCAGAAAAATATGGTATGCACCGTTATTATATGTTGATTCTAAGAAAGGACGGATATCTATTTCGTCGCTCATCGGCCAGAATGCTACTATGTTTTGTACTTTGTGGGTACTGGAAATGTTGGAGGCAAATAACTCGAGATGATTACAGATAAGGTTGCTCTCCTCTGAAAAAACGAGAGGTGAGAGCTCTTTTTTGCGAGTCCTCACCTCTTTGCGTATGTCTGATTTTGTTTTAAGCATTACGTTCACGTACTTGCTCGGCGCGTGATACCATAGGGTTAGCGCTGATTTCTCGATTCTGCTTACGGCTCTTGAATACGTCGAGTGCCAACCAGATAGCGGCGCGCATAGAGTCGGCAGAGGCTTTACCTTGACCAGCTATGTCATAAGCTGTACCGTGGTCAGGCGAAGTTCTGATGAAAGGCAGTCCGGCTGTGTAGTTAACACCCGACTCAAAAGCGAGGGCTTTGAAAGGAGCCAAGCCTTGATCGTGATACATTGCGAGTATGGCATCGAACTTTCCGAGGGCGTCAGAACCGAATACACCATCAGCAGCATAAGGCCCCATAGCGTATATACCCTCTTCTGAGGCCGCCTTGATGGCAGGAATGATAACCTGCTCCTCTTCTGAGCCAAGAAGACCGTTGTCGCCAGCGTGAGGGTTGAGCCCCAAAACAGCTATGCGTGGACGACGGATAGTGAAGTCGAGCTTCAAGGTAGAATTGAGGATACGGAGTTTGTCGAGGATACGATCAACAGTAATGTATGAAGGTACCTGCGCCATTGGCATGTGCCCTGCTACTACACCTACACGTATGTTGTTTGATACCAAGAGCATCAAGGCTGGCATTTCGCCTGCCTCCTTCTGAAGGTATTCTGTGTGACCTGGGAAGTGAAAGTTGTCGCTCTGGATATTCTTTTTATTGATAGGAGCAGTAACTAGAACATCTATCTTGCCATTCTTCAGGTCATTGACAGCCGTCTGGAGAGCAGCGAATGCAGCCTGTCCACCTTGTGGAGTAGAAAGACCTGGCTCTACATGGATATCATCAGATGTGCAATCGATGATATTTATGCGACGAGGATGGGTCTCATCAGCATTACGGATGTTGTTGAGATTGAAGTTAGGAACATCGATATTCTTGCGGTAGAAAGCAAAAGCCTTAGGGGAACCATAGATGACAGGAATGAAATTGTCTGTCATGTCAGGTTCGCTGAGAGCCTTGATAATTGTTTCAATGCCGATGCCATTGATATCTCCCTGAGTGATACCTACTTTGATTGTAGGAGTCTCCTTAGGAAGTGAAGGAATATTGTTTGACTGTTCTGGATCAGAATAGTTTTCGTTAGGATTCATATATTATTGTATTATTCTTTATTTTCTTCTTTAGGCAACTCAAGTGAATACATGACAGCCTCCAGTTGGCGGATGAGATTACGCTTGCGCTGCTTTGATGGGTAGTAGACGTAACCATCAGTAACGATTACCTTGCCTCTCTTCTGGTCGAGGTGAGCACGGAGTACGAAAGGACCACCCATTGCGTAGCCCTCTGTGCGCCATAGACCGCGAAGCTCTGCTACATACATACCATTATAGTTGCCAGCTTTGTAAATTGTTTCATCCAGACCATAACGAATTTCTGTACACATGTATGAACCACCAGGACCTTCGACGTTATCGCGGAGAAGCTGGTCACGTTTGTTCATAAGGAATGTCTTTGACAGGCAATCCTCAGAAGTGTAGTCGAAAGAGTACATAAACAACCCGCATTGATATTCGTCAGTATTGATATTAATCCAACTCATGTCGTCAGGATGTTTAGGATTACATCTGCTGAAAGTGTTAGGGACGACGATGTTTACACCATATTTTTCGCTTAGGTCTTTGCTTATTGCGTTGTTGCCAGTACGGTGGTTGAACGCAATCATTCTGTCGCGCTCACTCTTGGTAAGGAACCCTACTATTTTTATGTGATTTCTCTCGAGAGTAGAAAGAAGAGCCTCCTTGCTATGGGCACGTACATTTATGAAAGCTTGAGGAGTTGCCCAATAGTCATTGTAGAAGTTTACGGTATCGCGTGAGATACTGTCAGAAACCTCAACGTTAATAATATTACGGAAAGTCTTCATATCTCCAGTGAGATGACGAAGAGGGATAGACTGAAAATCGAATAGAGGTTCTGAAGCACTGAGTCCGACGAAATCATCTGTCAGCATAGCGCGAAGATAACCACCCGAGGTGTCGGCTTTGATGCCTTCATTCATGATGACAAGAACTTCTCCATTACGTCCTGTGACGTTAGGGAGAGCAATCTTACCGCTATTCCCTGAAGGGGAACATGAAAGTAGACTTGCGGCAATGAGTAATAGTATTGGTATTGAAGTTCTCATAGCATGTAAATTTTAAGAGTTATATATTAATACAAATGTAATAAAAAAAGTTGAACGAGAAAGAGCAAGACGATTTTATTTGAGACCGAACTTAGGACTTGGAGAAGACCGAATTATATTGGCTTTTGTAGGCTCGGCCTGAACTCGGTCTAGTTACGGCCTGGGTCCTTGCTGGGTCCTTGGAAGTCCCTTGTTCATCGTAATTTTTTATTTTAATGCATTACGTCAACCTTGCGAAAAACGCCATTATAGGGTAGTGCGTTGCGCCGTTCTCTTAAGGAAAAACGGAGAGAGACGTGCGAGAACAGACGCCTATTCTGCATAAAAAGTAACCTTATGAGTCTCATTGGCGTAATAAACTGTATTACGACGCGGTTTGTTGGGTTGTCATTATTGCTAAGAAATATAGGCGCGCGAGACACGTTACAACCAATCGGGCAATTTGAACAGTAACCGTCGGTCGGAACATTTCAATAGAGACAAACAGTTTATTATTTACACATTAAAGAACATGAAACTAAGAGTTGTACTATCGGCTATAGCGATGGTTTTAGGATTGGGAATGGCAAATGCACAGCAGGACAGTACGAGCCATTGGACAGTAGGCGGTAACGGATCGTTTACATTCAATCAGATTTCTTTGAAGAATTGGGCTGCCGGTGGTAAGAATTCACTTTCTGGTACATTCCTTTCAAAAACAACAGCCAACTATAAGTCGGACAAAGCTACTTGGGATAACGTCCTTGACTTGGGTTACGGTATGATGAAATACGATGGAGAAGATTATCAGAAGTCAGAAGATAAAATCTTGCTCTCATCTGTATATGGTTATGATGCAGCAAAGCAGAAACTTTTCTACTCAGCTTCATTCGACTTCAAGACACAGTTTGCCAATGGTTATAAGTATCTTGGCAAGGATGAGAGAGAATATGTATCAAAAGGTTTCGCTCCAGCATACATTAACTTCTCAGTTGGTATGTTGTACAAGCCATCAGATTGGTTCTCATTCTTCTTGTCTCCTGTTACAGCACACATGACAATCGTATCCGATACACTTTTGTCAACATCTTATGGTTTGGATAAGGGCGACAAGATGAGATGTGAGTATGGTGCTTCTGCAAAGTTGAATATCAACAAGAAGAATATCGTAAAGAATGTGGATTACTTCTTGCGTGCAGACTTCTTCTCAAACTTGACCGATCATCCTGAGCATATTGATGTTGATATGGAGACAGGACTTAACCTCAATGTTAACGATTGGTTGACAGCAGTGTTGAAGTTTAACGTTCTCTTTGATGATGACATCAAGTATAAGGAGACATATACAGATGCAAATGGCGACAAGCAGACTCGTTTGCGTGGTGCACGAGTTCAGGTTAAGGAGCTTTTTGGTTTCGGACTTCAGTTCAAGTGGGGTAAGTAAATACCCGCTACAATAAATAGATATTACATCAAAGACGGTGTTACATTAAGAGATGTGGCATCGTCTTTGTACTATTGATACAAGACCAAGTTATGCGTATTTTAGCGATTGATTTTGGGAAAAAACGTTCGGGTATTGCCGTGACAGATACTTCGGGTATCATTGCGCAGCCATTGACCTGTGTTGATACTGCACAACTGATGGAGTTTCTGTCGGACTATGTCAAGAAAGAAGAGGTAAGGACGATAGTGATAGGCTACCCTCGACAGCCAAATGGAGAGGATAGTGATTCTATGCGTTATATCCGACCATTCGTAGGTCGTCTGAAAAAGGCAATTCCCGATGTCGAGGTGGAATATTTTGACGAGAGGTATACCACGAAGATAGCTTTCCAGTCGATGCTGGATGCCGGGTTGGGAAAGAAAAAGAGAGACAATAAGAACGGTATTGTGGATAAGGTATCGGCATCATTGATATTACAAGACTATCTAGAACAAAAGAGGATATGAAAAAGTTGACCTTCATATTAGTGCTGTTGTTGACCGTTAGCATTGTAGGTGTAAACGGGCAGCAGAAGAAATATTATGTGGATAACAAGAAAGCCATCAAGATGTTCGAGGAGGGTTATGAACACTACAACTGGAACAGATATGAGGCTGCGCTCGAACGTTTCCAATCTGCATTGAAGGTGGCTCCTAAGTTTGCAGATTGTTATTATGCTATGGCAGATATATACAGGGAACGTAAGGACTATGAAGCACAGTATGGAGTTTTGACAAAAGGTATAGCCATTGACTCTACGTATTACCCCATGGCCTATTATTCGGCAGGCGTAGCCCTGTGCAATATGGGAGATGCCATTGAGTCGCTCAAGTTTTTTGATCTTTACAAAAGATTTGCTAATCCCAAAAGGATGCGAAAGGATACAGACAAATGGATAGAGCACGCCAAGTTCATAAAGTATATGTATGACAATCCTGTGCCATACAATCTAAGGAAAGTCGGTAAGAATCTTGACTCGGAATTTGATGTCTATTGGCCTAGCCTTACATTAGACGGGAAAGAGATAGTGATGACTATTTTGAAGCCCTTTGATATGTCCATGTTCAAGACATATCCAGATATGCCTAGGACGCCGCAATATTTCCAGGAAGATTTCTGTATGGCGCAGAAAGACGATTTTGGTGAATGGGGAGTGCTTCAAGATGTGCCAGACATAAATACCAATAGAGCTAACGAAGGAGCGCAAGCACTCTCTCCAGATGGTATGTGGATGTTTTTGACAATATGCGGGAGACAAGATTCGAAAGGTTCGTGTGATATCTATTTTTCGCGTAGAACAAAGACAGGATGGACTGCACCGAGGAATATTGGAGAGCCAGTGAACACCGCTTCCTGGGAGAGTCAGCCATGTCTGTCAGCTGACGGTCAGACACTTTATTTCGTATCCGGTCGAGGCGGAGGGAAAGGCGGTCATGATATTTGGAAAGCGAAGATAGAGTCGTTCAAAAGTGACGGGATGCCTGTGTTCGGTAAGGTAGAGAACTTGGGCCCGAATGTAAATTCACCAAAAGACGAAGCATCTCCATTTATACATGCAGATAATAAGACATTGTACTTTTCGTCAGACGGATGGGAAGGATTGGGTGGTATGGATATTTTCGTATCAAGAAGAGAAAATGAAAATGCAGAGTGGGGGACGCCTGTGAATATGGGTTATCCTATCAACTCGAAAGATGATGAAGATGGACTGATACTTAACGCAGAGGGTACGCTCGGTTATTTTGCGAAGAAAGATGAGATGCCGACAGGTAATTTGAAACAGGTGTTGTATTGCTTTGATATTCCGGTGCAACATCGTCCACAACCCATTGTTTACGTATCAGGAAAGGTATACGACAAAGAAACTAATGTTCCGTTGGAAGCAATGCTGGAGTTGTTGGATTACCAGGGTAATAAAATTACATTGTCATCGTCTAAGCCGTCAGATGGAACTTTTTTGCTGAATTTGCCTTCGGGACATCAATACGCCTTGATAGTAACTAGAGATGATTATCTATATCGTTCGGAAACCATAGTTATTGATGAGCCTGTAAATGAAAGTAAATCTGTAGTTATGGACTTGCCACTGGTTCCAATAAAGTCCGGCGCTGTCATTACATTGAAAAATGTATTCTTTGAGACAAATTCGACCGAACTTAAGGAAGAGTCGGCTGTTGAACTGATGAAACTTGTTCAGCTGATGAATCAGAATCCTAATGTGGATATAGAGATAGGCGGTCATACAGACAATGTAGGCACGGCAGAGTATAATGCCAAACTTTCTATGGCAAGAGCCAAGAGTACAATGAACTTCCTGGTTGAAAAGGGCATCAATCCGAAGAGAATGACAGCCCAAGGTTACGGTGCCAAAAAACCTATTGGAGACAACAATACGGAAGAGGGCAGGGCACTCAATAGACGCATAGAGGTAAAAATAGTGGAGTAAATTGTTCGTATTTCGCGAATTGTTGTTATTTTTACGCAGTCTATTTAAGCGTAGTGAAAATGGCAGAAAAGAAACAGGTATCAACAAGACTACTAGAGAATGTCAAGAAGGTATTGACGGATTATCTTGAGGTGCATCAGCATAGAAAGACACCAGAGAGATATGCAATACTAGAAGAGATATACTCTCGTACCGGACATTTTGATGTTGAGGCATTGTTTATGTATATGAAGGATAAGAACTATCGTGTTTCAAGAGCTACACTTTACAATACGATGGACTTATTGCTGGATGCCAAGCTTATTGTCAAGCATCAGTTCGGGAAAAATATAGCGCAGTTTGAACGTGTATATGGCAACCGCCCCCACGACCATCTGATTTGTCTGGAGTGCGGTGAAGTGTCGGAAGTCGATACAGAAATAGAAGCAACGGTAAAAGACGTGGCTGAGCGTGCCGAGTTTACTGTGGCTCATCATTCTCTGTACATATACGGCATGTGCAAAAAATGCAAGACAAGTAAAGTTGGTAGTTTAGAGAATAATAATTAACTTAGCGCACGGTATGAAAAAGAGGTATGCTACACTAGTATGCCTCATTTTTGTGCGTAAATACAAATAGAACGATCAATATAACACATACACATAAATGAAAGTAGATGTTTTATTAGGATTGCAGTGGGGAGATGAAGGTAAGGGTAAAATCGTTGATGTATTGACCCCTAACTATTCAGTAGTAAGCCGTTTCCAGGGCGGACCAAATGCAGGACACACATTAGAGTTTGAGAACCAGAAGTACGTTTTGCGTTCAGTGCCATCAGGTATATTCCAGGGAGGCAAGATTAACGTAATCGGTAATGGTGTGGTTCTTGATCCAGCTTTGTTCAAGGCAGAGATAGAGCAGCTCGAGCAGAGCGGTCATGAGTTGACACAGCGCTTGTATATTTCTCGTAAGGCTCATTTGATTCTTCCTACACACCGACTTCTCGATGCAGCACTTGAGGCAGCTAAGGGTAAGGGTAAGATTGGCACCACAGGTAAGGGTATTGGCCCAACATATACAGATAAGACATCTCGCAACGGTCTCCGTGTAGGTGATATAGAAAACAACTTCGAGGAGAAGTATGCTGCAGCTATTGCACGTCACAAGGAGATGCTTTCTCATTATGACTTCAAATATGACCTTGAGCCTATCGAAAAAGACTGGTTGGCAGGTATTGAGAAACTTAAGCAGTTTAAGTTTGTAGATAGCGAGCATTTCGTAAATAAGACTTTGAGCGAGGGTAAGCGCGTATTGGCAGAAGGTGCTCAGGGTACGATGCTTGATGTTGACTTTGGTTCATATCCATTCGTAACATCATCTAACACCATTTGTGCAGGTGCTTGTACAGGTCTTGGCGTCGCTCCTAATAAGATTGGCGAGGTATTCGGTATCTTCAAGGCATATTGTACACGTGTAGGTTCAGGTCCATTCCCTACAGAGTTGTTCGATGAGGTAGGTGAGGAACTTCGCAAGCTCGGTCACGAGTTCGGTGCAGTAACTGGTCGCCCACGTCGTTGCGGTTGGATTGACCTTGTAGCTCTCAAGTATGCAGTGATGATTAATGGTGTAACGCAGCTTATCATGATGAAGAGCGATGTTATGGACCAGTTCCCAACAATCAAGGCTTGCGTGGCTTATAAAGTTAATGGCGTTGAGACAAAGGATATGCCATTTGATATCAACGAGGGTGTAGAGCCAATCTACAAGGAGTTCCCAGGTTGGAAGGTCGATATGACTAAAGTAACCAGCGAGGCGCAGTTCCCAGTAGAGTACAAGAACTATATCAAGTTCATCGAGGAGTATCTTGGTGTGCCAGTTAAGTTCGTTTCTGTAGGTCCTGACCGCGAGCAGACTATTCAAAGATAAATCAGAATTGTCGCAATATTTTTAAGGAGACGCCTAAACATAGCGTCTCCTTTTTTCGTATCTTTATACACCGACAGGTTAGAATCCTATGGACTACAGAGAAGATTTCCTTAAATATATGCTTTATGAAAAGCGTTGTTCGCCATTGACCGTAGTGGCGTATAGGAACGATCTTGGCTTGTGGGAGGATTATGTAGAAAAACATACAGATCTGGCGGATAATACTAAGGCAACTGCTAGGATTGTGCGCAGATTCATTATGTCGCTCCTGGCAGGTGGAATGAAAGAGACGAGCGTTAACAGAAAAATAGCTAGCGTGAGGAGCTATTATAAGTTCCTGATGCACGATGAGATTATACGCAAGAATCCGTGCGAACTTGTCGAGAATGTCAAGACTCCGAAGACTCTGCCTATATTCGTCCAGACTCAGGAGATGGACAAATTGCTGGATGATGTGGAATTTAGCGACGACTACGAGGGAGTGCGCGATCACATGATTCTTGAGATACTGTATATGACAGGTATGCGTCTGTCAGAACTGATAAATCTCACGCCATCAGCTGTGAATTACGGAATGCAATACATTACCGTACTGGGAAAACGCAATAAAGAACGAATAATTCCGTTTACAAATAAGCTGGAATCCGATTTAATTTATTATATTAGCAAAAGAAAAGAGGAATTCGGGAGCCTTGTAAATAATAATGCAACTCCTATGTTTCTCACTCTCAAGGGAGAAAAGATGGCTCCGTGGCACATCTACAAAATAGTTCATTCAAATTTGGAACTTGTTAGTACTGTTTCACGTAAGAGTCCACATATACTAAGACATTCGTTTGCTACGGCTTTACTGAACAACGGGGCTGATATAATGGCCATAAAAGAGCTCCTTGGTCATACAAGTCTGGCAGCAACACAGATTTATACGCACAGTGATTTCAAGCAATTGAGTCACATTTATCAAACCGCCCATCCGTGGGCACAGAAGAATAAGGAGGACTGATTATGAAGATTAACATCCAATCTTTGCATTTCGATGCTTCTGCTCAACTCAAGGAATTCGTTGAGCACAAGGTTACAAAGCTAGAGCATTTCTGCGGTAATATCATTTCTGCTGATGTTGTTCTTAGTCTCGATAAGGCAGAGAACACAGAGAACAAGGTAACAGAAGTTAAGTTGGCAGTTAGCGGCGAGTTGCTCGTAGCACAGAAGCAGTGTAAGACTTTTGAGGAAGGAGTTGACCTCTGCTGTGATGCACTCAAGAAGCAGCTTGAAAAGCACAAGGACAAGTAATAACCAGTACGCCCCGTACAGCTGACAGGGGGTATTTGTAATAACAGGACAAGACCGAGATTTTCTATTCGCGATGGAAAGTCTCGGTCTTTTTTTGTTTATATTTGTCGGTAGATAATCTGAGATAGACCATATCATTTGCAGTCCTTGGAACAGCTCGTTAATAAAAAAATTGCGAGCAACCTTATACTTCTCTTAGACTAGACCGAGAGTAGCAACTGAGATGAAAAGGTCGAGACATTGGTAAATATAAACGAGTAATAATGGCACAGGAAACAAATGTGGATACTTATGTAAGGCTGATTTCGGCTGATTTGTCTGTCAGCGCAGAAAGTGTCCGCAATACGATAAATCTTTTGGACGAAGGAGCTACCGTTCCTTTCATCAGTCGATACCGCAAGGAGAGAACTGGGGGACTGGATGAGGTGAAGATTGGAGAGATAAAGGAATCCTATGCAAAGTATCAGGAGGTTGAAGCCCGTCGTCAGACTATTCTGAAAACAATAGGCGAACAGGGAAAGTTGACTACAGAACTTGAACGTCAGATTAATTCTACTTGGGATATGACCAAGTTGGAGGATTTGTATCTGCCGTACAAACCTAAGCGCAAGACTCGTGCTGCAAAGGCACGTGAGAATGGGCTCGAGCCTCTTGCTATGAAATTGATGCTGGGGCAGCTTAGAGATGTGGAGTCGGAGGCAGGTAAGTTCGTCAACGACAATGTGCCTACACCCGAGGATGCTCTTCAGGGTGCCAGGGATATTATAGCTGAGCAGGTCAGTGAGGATAATAATTCACGAGATATAGTCCGTGCGGCATTCAAGAATACAGCGCAGCTAAAGACAAAGGTTGTCAAGGGCAAGGAATCTGATGGCGCAAAATTCTCGGATTATTTTGATTTGGCAGAAAGCATGACAAGGATGCCTGCTCACAGGCTCTTGGCTATCCGCCGCGCAGAAAATGAGGGTATCATTAAGGTACAGGTCGCACCTCGAGACAAAGATTCTGCCATCTCTCGAATTGAGCGCAATTATACCCGTACACAAAATAGCCGTTCTTCGGCAGAGCAGATAAGACTGGCTGTCGATGATGCATACGACCGTCTCATAGAACCATCAATAGAGACGGAGTATAGTGCTCAGACAAAATATGATGCTGACACGGAAGCTATTCGTGTGTTCCGAGATAATCTGCGACAACTCCTTTTGGCGGCTCCTCTTGGTCAACAACGAGTATTGGCTCTTGATCCTGGGTTCCGTACAGGTTGTAAGGTGGTTTGTCTTGACCAGCATGGTTCGCTGTTGTACCATACTGTAGTATATCCTCATCCTCCAAAGGCAGATCCAGAGGGTACATTGGCTACATTGCGCACGCTCATCAAGAAATATAATATAGAGGCAGTGGCTATAGGCAACGGAACAGCATCAAGAGAGACAGAGGAGATTGCCAGAAAGGTAGACCCGACAGGAAAATTGAGAATATTTGTAGTTAGTGAGGATGGCGCTAGCATCTATTCCGCATCTAAGGTAGCACGCGACGAATTCCCAGAAGAGGATGTGACAGTGCGTGGCGCCGTGTCCATAGGTCGTCGTCTTATGGATCCATTGGCAGAATTGGTAAAAATTGATCCCAAGAGTATTGGCGTAGGACAATATCAGCACGATGTCGATCAGGCTAGATTGAAGGAGGCTTTGGATGAAGTCGTTGTATCGTGCGTTAATAGTGTAGGTGTGGATGTAAATACAGCATCAAAGGAGTTGCTTACGTATGTCTCTGGATTGGGTCCGCAGTTGGCACAGAATATTGTCGACTATCGTTCAGAGAATGGTGCTTTTACGTCGCGAGCCCAACTCAAGAAAGTTCCAAGACTTGGTGCTAAAGCGTATGAGCAGTGTGCTGGTTTTCTCAGAATTCGAGGTGCTGAGAATCCGTTGGACAATTCGGCTGTGCACCCAGAGGTGTATTCTATAGTTCAGCAGATGGCTAAGGATGCCAAATGTACAGTGAAGGACCTTATTGATAGCGGGGACAAGAGGCGGACTATAAATATTCACAAATATGTGACAGAAAGTGTGGGTTTGCCTACGTTGACTGACATCATGCAGGAGTTGGAGAAACCTGGACGAGATCCGCGAGAGCAACTGGAGGAGTTTAGGTTTGCAGATGGCATCAATACCATAGATGATTTGCAAATCGGAATGCGTTTGCCAGGTATCGTGACAAACATTACTGCCTTTGGTGCATTTGTGGATATAGGTGTACACCAAGACGGTTTGGTACATATTTCTGCAATATCCAACACATTCGTGAAAGATATCAATAGCGTATTAAAATTGCACCAACACGTTATGGCAACTGTTGTTGATATTGATCGTAAGAGGAATAGAATTAGTCTTTCTATGAAAGATTAAAAATACTAACTAAGTGATATATGGTACAATTGAACATTACAAACATCGGTAAGATAGTTGATGTAGAAGAAGGTATGACTCTTGCTGATGTGGCTAAGAAAGTAGGTATTAAACTTAGGTACTCTATATTGGGTGCTATAGTAAATAATAAGGCAATTGGTCTTACATACAGAGTATATCAGCCGAAGTTGATAACTTTCTTCGATATTACACATTCCGAGGGATTGAGAGTCTATACCCGATCTCTACGATTCCTTCTGTATGTTGCCGTTAAAGAGATACTTCCTGAAGCCCGTCTGGAGATCCGACATTCTGTGTCTAATGGCCTGTATTGTGAGATAGTTCAAAATGGCAAAGTTGCAATATCGGACACGGAGATAAGCCGTATCAAGGCTAAGATGCGTCAGTTGACTGAGGCCGCACTCCCATTTGTGCGTAGAGAGATAGAGACAGTTGAGGCTTGTAAATTGATATCGTCTGATGTCGAACAGCAGAGACTCTTGCTGAATCATGGTGATATATACACTACAGTGCATTCGTTGAACGGCTATACAGTGTCGCTTTTCGGTGATTTAGTTCCACATACTGGTATTGTTGATGTATATGACATAATGCCATATCATAATGGTATTCTTCTTCAGTTGCCAAAGAAGACAGATCCGACGCAGTTGTCGGAAGCGATCCGTCAGGATAAGATGTTTTCTGTATTTGTCGAGTTTGATGGTTGGTTGAAGACGTTAGGTGTACAGAATCTGGCAGATCTCAACGATAGAATAGAGGCAGGAGAGGGAAATAAGGTCTTACAGATTGCAGAGGCGCTTCATGAAAAGAAGATTGCTGCCATTGCGGACATGATTAAGCAGCGTCCAGGTGTGAAGTTCGTAATGATTGCAGGTCCATCTTCCAGTGGAAAGACTACGTTCAGTAAGCGACTTGCGCTGCAGCTTATGGTAAATGGTATGACACCTGTCAATCTTTCTACTGATGATTATTTCGTAAATCGAGAAGATACTCCAAGAGACGAGAATGGAGATTACGATTTTGAGGCAGTAGAGGCTATTGATATCAAATTCTTCAATGAGCAACTGTCACAGCTACTCAACGGAGATGAGATAGAGGTGCCAAAGTTCGATTTCAAGACAGGTTCCCGTACGTTTGTCGGCAATAGACTCAAGATGAAGGAGGGAGACGTATTGGTAATAGAGGGGACACATGCATTGACACCACAGTTGACGTATCAGGTACCTCAATCGGCTAAGTTTGGTATATATATATGTCCATTGGCATCAATCAACCTTGATAATATGACCAGACTCCACACGACAGACAACCGTCTTATCCGCCGTATGGTAAGAGACTATGCGACAAGAGGCTATTCAGCCAAGGATACAATAGCACGTTGGCCTAGTGTCCGTCGAGGAGAGGACAAATATATCTATCCAAATCAGGAATATGCAGATGTGATGTTCAATACTGCACTATGCTATGAGTTGTCGGTACTCAAGCCACAGGCAGAGAGCATTTTGCTGGAAGTTGGCCGTAATACGCCACAATATGCTGAGGCTCGCAGACTTCTCAAGCTATTGTCGTACTTCAAGACGTTGAAGACAGATGCTGTTCCACCGACATCCATTATCAGAGAATTCCTTGGTGGCAGCTCTTTCGAGTATTAAACTTTGCAAAAGTTGTTGCTGATATAGAAAGAATTATCTAAATTTGCGCCCGATTTAAGCTGGTAGTAGAACGATTGATTTTACCGCTGGTGAAAAACTAATTTAATAAAACATACAACAATGTATCTTTCAAAAGAGAAGAAGACAGAGATCTTCGGTCAGTATGGCAAGACAGCACAGGACACAGGTTCAGCTGAGAGCCAGGTAGCACTTTTCACATTCCGCATTCAACACCTCACAGAGCACTTGAAGGCGAACCACAACGACAAGTCAACAGCTTTCGCACTCCGTAAGCTCGTAGGTCAGCGTCGTCGTCAGCTCGATTACCTCAAGTCACGTGATATTGAGCGTTACCGTGCTATCGTTGCTAAGCTTGGTTTGCGTAAGTAATCCGATCCTAGTAATAGAAAGACATACAATCGTGCATCATAGCAATATGGTGCACGATTTTTTTTAGTCTCACCCCTTGCTACAAACGGAAGGGTGCTTATTTGCTTATTTTATTCGGCGCTTTGAATGATCAGGACATTATCACTAAAATTATTTCCATTAGTGACAGAAAGTGAGGCTCTTCTTGAACGGCCGGTTTCATTAGGTAGGACTTTGATGTATATATCTTTAGTGTTGCTTTTTTTCATATAAGCTTTTAGCCACTCTGCATCAACTAATTTAATATCGGGGTCTACCTGTTCGGTTTTAGATGAAGTGTATATTGAATCGTTGGTGTAAACGCAATCGATCCACACGAAATCGTAGTTTTTGGATTTGATAGTGCTTTCGCCACCATTGGCATTCATTTCTATTTTATATCTGTCTAGCTCTATTTCACCCCATTCGTCGCACGAAAAAATAGAAGGTACAACCATGACGGCAATTATTACTCTGACAAGCAATTTGTAAATTGTTTTCATTGTAGTATGATTTGAAATTTGATTTATTGTAGTCATGAGAAGATGCCAATTAATCGCTTCTTGCTACATGGGGAAGAGACCAATAACGTATAGAACAGAATCCTAATTTCAAGCAGCTTGCTTTGTAGAAATCCACGCAAGATAGAACTCCATCGAAAACTAGACAAATTACCCAATTTGGTGGTGTCGTCTAAATGCAGAAAAAATACAGAGAGGTGTAGATGTTGGAACATCGTTTACCAATCGGGCTTAGCCCATATTAAAGAAGATGTCTGTCTGTTTTGTATATAAATAATTGTTGTAACAATCAATGGACATAAGCTAGCTACTGCTTATTGTTATACTGAGCAAAGATGTGTATTATTTTTTTGATTTGCAAGTATTTGTGTAATATTGCTAAGCTTGGTTTGCGTAAGTAATCTGATCCTAGTAATAGAAAGACATACAATCGTGCATCATAGCAATATGGTGCACGATTTTTTTTTGTTTGTTCACTCTGTCTGTGCTCTGTCTGGATACTTGCTATATACGGAGAAGTCCCTTGTTCATCGTAATTTTTTATTTTCAAGCTAACCATGCGATATGCGGTCGAAGAATAGAGTATTGTCACGTTTATTGAGGGGGGTAAAATGAAAAGAGCTATGATGTAAGGTGAGCATTGTTTTGTCTATATAGCAATTTATTAGTAGTTTTGCGTTGTTATGAATAGACATCTAGGTATGATATTGGTGCTAGTCTGTGGCTTCGTTGGAAGTCGAGGGTTGGCACAGCGTCCATTCGATTTGAAGGTTACTACTAGAGTCACTACTCAAGTAGGAACAAATTCTTTACAACCATTATGGTCGTATTCAAATCAATGGGGGTTGGAGAATATGTATGACCAAGCAAACTTGTCTGTTTATGCTAAGGCTACTGCTGGGTGGCAGACCGATAAAGATGTGGTTCTCAAATGGTGTGGACTACATAGTTCATTTGATACAGATACAGTAGTTCCGCTATTCAGTGTGCGTGCTGGACTTGGAGGTCAGTTGTCTACAGAAGGAGAGCGCACCTTTGTTCATGAAGGATATTTGACAGGTAATCTTTGGATATTTGACTATACAGTAGGATTGCATGCCTTTACACCTGTTTTCAGTAATAATGAGTTGTCAACAGGCTCATATCTGATGAGCAATAATTCCCGTCCATTGCCAAGAGTAGGATTCGGATTGTTCAAGTATTGGTCTCTGCCATTTACGTGGAATCTGATACAAGTAAGGGGTTCAGCGTATTTCAGTTATATGAATGATGAGGGCAATGACGCCTATACAGATAAGATACTCTTGCACGAGAAATGTGCGTATGGACGTTTGGGCACTCCATTTGTGAAGCCATATATAGGTTTGGTTCATTCTGTAATGATGGGAGGTACACTGCCAGGTGGACAAAAGACACCGATAGATTTCTGGAATTCGATGTTTGGAATGTCTGGTTCTTCTTCAAAGTTCACAGAATCAAATCAAAAAGGAGAGGTTACGAATGCAGCAGGCGGTCATCAAGGTATGTGGGATCTAGGTATTGATATTGACCTGCCAAAGGTGGGAGTCAGTGCCTATTATCAAAGACCATTTGCGGATAGTAAAGCGCAGCATCTGGTATTTGACAGAGCGGGAGGCTTCGGAGCCAAGGATATGACGATTGGTGTGGATGTGAGGATGAAGAATAGTAAGTCTACGCATGTTAATGTAGAGTTTGTCCGTACAGTATGGCAAGGGTCGCAAGCTACGCCAGACCCTGTTGTAGTAGATAAGTTTGGAAACACGCATTATATCTTCCCTGGAGATTTGGATGAAAGTAATTGGAGATCATGGATGGAAACGTATATTCCGCAAGAGGTAGTAGACGAATATGAGGAGTATGTAGGAAGAGGTATGGGAGGATACGGAGATTTAGTCATGTTGTTCATGCATCACTACAATAAAGGCATATATGGGTATGGCGGTAGGACATGCTACGCTACAAATGCTTTTTACAGGCAAGGGTGGAGCAAGGATGGTCTTTCTATGGGTTCTGCTCTGTTCCATACTATGGCGACCGCAACAATGTATGCCAAAGCATCGAGATTAGGAACCAGCAATAATTTCCCTTTAGTGCGTCTATGGGCAGTGAATGTAGGAGTGAGTGGAAATATTGCAGACAAGTGGAATTATTTAGTAAAATATACATACTCGCGAAATTTTGGAAGTTGGATAGGTACGTATGGAGGCTCGTTCAGTTGGAATAAGACACCGGATTATTACTATTCACCAGATGGTATGGTTGAACATTATGTCATATTAAAAACGACATACGCATACCGAGACAATCTATCATTCCAGGGTAGTGTTTCGGCAGACTTTGGTGATATGTACAATTCAGTTTCGCTGAAAGTCGCCGCAATCTATAATTTCTAAAAATTAGGAATAGGTAAATGTTAAAGCAGTTTTTTGCGCTATTAGCTCGTTATATAAAGCCTTACCGAAAGCATTTGGTTTGGTCAGTGATACTGAACTTTGTGTCACAATGGCTTAATGTGTTCTCATTCGCCACATTGATACCTATTTTGAACTTATTGTTCAAGATAGACACGACGCACTATGAGTTTATGGATTTTGAGTGGGGGCATGTTAGTAAAGATGTTCTCATTAATAATGGATACTACTATATTCAGCAAGTTGTCCTAGAGTATGGAGAATTCCTTACGCTGTTGATTATGGGCGGAGTATTGATTTTCATGACTGCATTAAAGACAGCAGGATATTTTGGTTCAGCTGCTGTTATGGTGCCATTGAGAACAGGTATTGTCAAAGATATTAGAGTTGAGGTTTACAATAAAGTATTAAGATTGCCACTCAGCTTCTTCTCAGAAGAGCGCAAGGGAGACATTATGGCCAGGATGAGTGCAGACGTACAGTCGGTAGAAAATTCGCTTACCAGCAGTCTTGATATGTTGATACGCAATCCTATAGCCATTATAGTTTGTTTTATTACACTATTTGGAGTTAGTTGGCAGTTGACCCTGTTCGTTCTGATTGTTATTCCTATTGCGGGATGGGGAATGGGTAGTGTGTCAAGAAAACTCAAGAGCAGTGGTACAGAAGTGCAAGGTGCCTGGGGTGATATTGTCGCACAATTGGACGAAACACTTGGAGGTTTAAGAATAATCAAGGCATTCCTGGCAGAGAATAGAATGCTCAAGCGCTTTACAGAAACTAATGAAGGGTTCAGACAAGCTACAAACAATATGGTCATCAGGCAGACATCAGCTCACCCTATGAGCGAGTTTATGGGAACCTGTATGATAGTATTGGTACTATGGTTTGGAGGATACTTGATACTACAAGACAGGTCGCCTATTGATGCCTCTATGTTTATTTTTTACATGGTAATACTATATAGTATTATTAATCCATTTAAAGATTTGTCGAAGGCATTCTACAATATACCATTAGGAATGGCCTCGATGGAGCGTATTGATTTTATTCTCAAGGCAGAAAATCCGATAAAGAACCCAGAGAATCCGAAAGTTCTTGACGGTTTTAATACAGATTTGGAAATCAGAGATGTCTCTTTCTCGTATACTCCAGGAAGAGAAGTGCTTAAGCATATCAATATTACTATTCCGAAGGGTAAGACCATAGCTTTAGTTGGACAATCAGGGTCAGGTAAGAGTACATTAGTAGATTTGATACCACGTTTCCATGAAGTATGTGATGGCGCCATTTTGATAGATGGCAAGAACATTAAAGATGTTACTCTGACAGATTTGCGACAATTGATAGGTAATGTAAATCAAGAAGCCATACTATTTAATGATACCTTCTACAACAATATTACCTTTGGTTGTCCAGGAGCCACTATGGAGCAGGTTATTGAAGCAGCGAAAATAGCCAATGCTCATGACTTCATTATGGAGTCGGAACATGGGTATGACACATATATAGGAGATCGAGGAGGAAGATTGTCTGGAGGTCAGCGTCAGCGAGTAAGTATAGCAAGAGCTATTTTGAAGAATCCTCCTATTCTGATACTTGATGAAGCTACCAGTGCGCTTGATACAGAAAGTGAGCGATTGGTACAAGAAGCATTGGAGCGATTGATGAAGAGTCGTACGACTATAGCCATTGCACACAGGCTCTCTACAATTAAGAATGCAGATGAGATATATGTGATGAAAGAAGGAGAGATCGTTGAGCGAGGTACTCACGACGAACTTCTTGCGCGAGATGGATATTATAAGAAACTTACAGAAATGCAGAATGTAAGTTGATGTATATAGCTATTTGTTAAGAAATAGTTAATACAATAAAAGTCAAAATACTTAATAATGAGACCATTATCATTCAAGCTGTTGGTTACGAACCCAATAAGGTTTGGTTTTATGCATTTCATGACCTTATTTGTAAAGGGGTCGAAATGGCGTAAGAAGATAGAAGATAGTGGATTATTTGATTCGGAATACTACAAGGTGCAAGTTTCAGGAGGAGAGTCGATGAGTGAGTCGGAGCTTCTCTATCATTATTTGCGAAAAGGTTGGAAAGTTGGGTATGACCCTTCAGAAGCATTCTGTACAGATGCATACTGTGATCAATTCTATTGGCATAACAATTTTTCGTATTCACCACTAGAACATTATCTATTTTGGGGATATAGGCACGCCTGTTCGCCTATACCAGCATCATTTTATCGAGATATTGTTCACGGTCAGGCGCTTGATGAGTGGGCGAACTGGGCAAAGCGACAAGAGCGACCTATTTTGCTAATAAGTCATGAGTTTTCCAATACGGGAGCCCCAATAGCACTATTAGGGATGGCCGAATCTATGAAAAAGATAGGCCTGACTCCGCTTATAGTCTCGTTGACGAAAGGCAACTTGCAAGGAGAGATAACGAGAAGAGGGATAGACAATATTGTTGTCGGACTATTCCCATCGCCCTATAGGAGAAATTATAAAGAAGAGAGACTGCGGGTAAAGCACTTCATGGAAGCGTTTGATTTTGTGGTGTTTAACTGTATAATAGGACTTTGCTGGGCTGCTGATCTGCCAAAAATAGACAAGCCAAGTCTATGTTGGATTCATGATGGGCCAGTTGCGATGAAGAATGTCTTTATCACCAGTAGATTAGTTGAGAGTATATCAAGAATGTCTTTAGTGTATGCTGTCAGTCAGTTTACAATTGATGTTTTTGCGCCACACTGCGATAAAAGCGTATTGTTTCAGTTATTCCCATACGGCATCCCTGATATAGGAGGTCATATAGAATCGGAGGTGAATAGCACTAGCGATGAAGAGCATAACGTTGTGCGGTTCCTTATGCCAGGTCAGATTTCCAAAAGAAAGGGACATCATATATTATTAGAAGCAATGAATAGATTACCTGCCGATTATTTACAAAGGAGCAGGATTATTATTGCCGGGCCAAAAAGTATGTCAGAGATGGATTTGTATGACAAGGTAGTTGATTGGGCTGGAAGTTGCGATAATATAGAATACAGAGGAGAGTTGTCGCACGATTTATTTGTAAAACTTTATGATGAGGCAGATGTCGTTTTGTGCCCATCGTTAGAAGACCCTCTACCAATAGTTTGTGCTGAATCCTTGTCAAAAGGTAAGGCTATAATTGTCAGTGACCATACAGGAACTGCCGGGTTGATTGACGACAAGAAGAATGGGTTTATTGTAAAGGCTGGAGATATTGATTCATTGACCGATGCTATATGCTATGCTATAGATCATCCAAGAGAGATGAAAGAAGTAGGAAAGCGAGGGCGAAAAGTATTTGAAGATGTTTTTAACGAAGATGCTTTTGATCGCAGAGTTGCCCAGATGGTAGAAGCAGCGTACAAATTAGAACAAAAGACTATGTAATGTAAATTACATAGTCTTTTTTATGAGATTAACCCTTAAGACAAGAATATTGTCTTGACATTATTATCAAATATAGGGATGTCGAAATAATTCGTAAAGACTGTTCTTGAATTCTGTCCGATGGCAGGTAATGAACTAGCATTCTTTACTATGTAAGACAATTTTCCCGACAACATCTCTATATCGCCACTTTTGAATACAAAACCATTCACGCCATCCTCTATAAAAGATGCGGTACCGGTATTGTCACTAACCAAAGTTGGGACGCCGAACATCATTGCTTCTGTGCAGGAAATCGGCATAGGGTCGTCTATAGATGTACACAATAGTAAGTCCGATTGAGCTATCATGCCCATTAGAATGTCATGCTTAACCTCACCAATTACATGAATATCTACATTAGTCTGCGCTTTTAGCATAGATGTCAGATTCTTGTCGAATTCCTCTCCAGCTATGGTTATATCAATCTGAGACAGAATGTCGGCAGGCAGAAGATTCAATGCTTCGAGTAATTTGTCATGACCTTTACGGGCATCGATTGTTGCCGCCATAATCATCTTTATTTTTGACGATGTGTTACTTGGGGCCTTTGTTATGCTCTCCTCATTCAATCCATATAAGAACTGTTTAACAGTGGTCAGTTCTGGGTATTTGTTTTTCAATATCTTTTCAGCATAAGAGCCTACGACCAGTATTTCGTCAAAGATGCTAAGATAATGTTTGGTTTTATTGTTGAAAGTAAAACTCTCCACTGAAGTCCATCCTTCGTGAACCCAGCAAACCTTTTTTGAATTGATATACCTTATTTCCTTTATCAGAGGGAGAGTTGCGATAGTGTTAAATAGAACCACATCGAAGCACGAAGCGTAATCATTGAAAGATATTTCATTCGCTGGAGAAGCTTTGCGAGTTATTAGGGAGTAGGCTATTTTATAATCTATTCCTTCGGATTCAATTTCTGAAAGTAGATTTCCCTCCTGGCGAGACAGAATTACTGGGTGAGCACCTTGCTTTTTTAGGCTGACAGCCAGATTAAGGAGTGCTCGTGGTGCGCCAGTCATAGATAAATCGTGGCTGAAAAGCAAGATTGTCTTTTTGTCTTTTCTTATTGATTGGATTCTATCGACATCAGATTGGGTAATGCAGTGTTCCTGTACTTCGCGAACGCTATGGATTATTCTGCCCTCTTTACGCCCGCCATATTCATAATGGTCTAGAGGGCACATGTTTACAGGAATCAACTCGACATGCTGTGTCAAGTAGGCATTATTATGGAATTTGGCAGAAGGGTTATCCCCTTCTCTCCAACCAATCGTACAATAATGCATAGAAGGCTTCAGCCCATACGTTTCCCGAACATTCTTCAAATAGTATGAGCGATCGAACAAAGGAGAATTTCTTACACTTTCAAGCCCCTCCTCTTTTTGCATACTATTCTTTATGCCAATGATTTTATCACTAGCTGGCAAGAAAATAGCATTATTAACCTGAAACTTATCCTCTATATAATCGGCGCCATTATAAGATTCGTGCTGTCTCCAGAAAGTGAGTTTTTCGTCGACGAAGAACAGAAGATTGTTTTTTAAAATCTGTCTATAGAGCCAAAAATCTATCCAAGCAGGGATAGGAGATTCGAAAATCAAGGACTGTAGGACATCTTTTTTAATCATAACCGACGAAAAAGTCGGTATGAAATTAACCTCCTGATTATGTCGCAAATCTATTTTATTACCACCATCGCGGAGTAATTTTCTGACGACGGATATATATTCCTCTCTTTGTTCGATACATTTTGGGTCGCCAACAAGTTGGATATTATTTGAGACAATACAAACGTCCTTGTATTTATTGATCATTTCGACCTTCTTCTCCAAGTGGTTTGGTGCCCAATAGTCGTCACTCTCGCAAAAAGCGACATAATCTCCTTTGGCATTCTCTATTGCAAGCTTCATTGAAGCGATAATACCCTTGTTTGCTCCATTAGGATGCAACAGCAATTTTATTTTATTGCTTTTTGAGACGTACCCATTGATTACTTCGACAGAATTATCTTCAGAACCATCATCTACGACAATTATTTCATAGTTGTCGTATGTTTGTTCCAGCAAAGAATCTAAAGTTTCCGGAATGAATTGGGCATAATTATAGCTTGTGACTATAATGCTAACAAGAGGTCTTATAGGATTTGTGGCATCATTGAGTTTGCCGATAGAATTTTCGCCGTAGCAAACGTAGCCTTGATATCGTCCCTCGAATAGATAATGCATCAAAGGGTTTTTCCCTTGAGCTTGTATGAGAGGGTATGCTGTAACATATCTTGAATGAGAAAATTTTGGGGAAGGGGAGTAGCCTTTATAGAACCCGACTCTCATGTAATGCTTTATAGGGGTCATTTGCCAATCCTCATCCTTCAGGTATTTCTCAGTATACCATTTGGCATCAAACAAACCAGATATCTTGACTGTAGTCAAGACATAAATTTTATTGAGTGCATGGCTGATAAATTTAGGTACTAATCTCATGTTGATTTCTATAACAACGATTAAATCACTTTAGGACTTATTTTTTAATAAGTCGTACAAAAAAGGATGGTATGCGATAAAGCCATATATCTTGAAATATTTAACTATATGGCTAAGGACCTTAATCTTGCGAGGGCTCTTAATGTATTCGAGACGATGGATTCCGAATACAGCTCTCTCTCTGCGTTGGGGTAAGACATAATTCACGAATCTGTCGACAGGAATCAGAGGCTCGATAAGATTGTCGTCCTTTGGTGGGTTTTTGATCCATTCTCCCAAACCACATTGCTGAGAAACGTGAACTCGATATTTGATAAGAGGCTGATCTATGTAACCCAATACCTGTTTGCTAGCAGCAGAGAGTGCGATAGTGAAATCGTGAAGAGGTAGCTCGTTTTTTGTAGTTGCTGTTTTGTCGATATTGAGGAATGGTACAAAAGACCGTCTAATAGCCATTGCTGCGCCAGTGCATCTATTATGCAATAGTAAAGCCTCTATTTGGAATCCCATATCGAAGTGCTTCATAGCCTTAGGAGTGAAGCCGACTGTTTCCAGCAATGTCCTGTCAGAATATTTTGAGTTGTTCTCGTCAATGAAAATAGCATTAGAGAAAGCGACCTCCTTTTTAGGATTAGCTTTGAACCACTCCAATGTAACTTCGACCTTGTTTTCGTACCATAGATCATCCTGGTCGGAAAGAAAAATGATGTCGCCCGAGCACTCTTTTATGCACTTGTCGAAATTTGCGCATACGCCCAATGCGGTTTCATTTTTGAGTAATCTTATAATGGCACCGCTTTCTGCCTTGATTTCTGATATAATGTCAAAAGTCTTATCTGTAGAGCCGTCATCGGAAATGACGATTTCGTCAACTTTTACGGTTTGGCTAACTATCGAGCGTAGTTGGCCCTCTAGGTATTTTTCTCCGTTGTAGGTGCAGATTGCAACAGACGTCTTCATCGGCATAGACAAATGCTATTGTTAAGTAAAGGATATCGCAATAATAGGTTTATATGGGAGCAAACGTAAATATGCCATTGACATCCGCGCCATATATGTTGCAAAGGTACTTTATTTTGAGCAAAATAAATGAATATGGGTATGAAATAAACATACCACATTATGGAAAAGAGTGAGGTTAGGGGGAAGGGGTATTATCTCAAGGAGTTGTAGATGCCCATCAATCTTTCTGCGAGTACGCTTGGGTGGTAGGTATTCATAGCGAACTCTTTGCCACCTGAAATCATCTCATTGCGGAGGTCGTCATCTGTGAGGACCATTTTGATTTTGTTGCTAATGTCCTCTGCGCTGTGAGGGTCGGCATGGAGAGAAAATGGGCCGCCAGCTTCGATTAGACCGCTTACATTACTTGTCACTACTGGGCAACCTTTGAGAAGCGCCTCAACTACAGGGAGTCCGAATCCTTCATAGAAACTAGGGAATACGAATACGCGAGCCTTTTGGTATAGCAAATGCAGTTCGTTATCTTCGATACGGTGATCAGGGAAGATAACCAAGTGCTCCAGATGGTGAGATGCAATATACTGCTGAACATCTGCCTTGTAGCAACTATTGTCGCCCACGGCGATGACAGGAATCTGAAGGTCCTTAGGGAGAAGTTCGATAGCCTTTACGATTCCCAGGAGATTCTTACGAGAGTTGATAGACCCGACGTAGAGCATGAAATCCTCAGGATATGCGGACAGCTGTTTATTTATTTCCTCTTGAGAGAGGATAGATTCCTCGTAGAAAGAAGGGTTGACTGGCTGATATAAGATATCGATACGACTTTCATCGATATTGTAATACCTCATAAGCTCCTGCTTGGTGAATTCGCTGATAACAATGATGCGGTCGGCGTGCTTGATAGCATAGCGCCATTTCATATCATATATCTTGCAATCCTGCCAGTGATACATATCCCGGAAAGACTTGAAAGCAACATCGTGGATAGTAACTACAGATGGGATGTTGCATTTATGGATGCCGACTGGGAGTTCGTTACTGAGACCGTGGAAGAGGTCGATCTTGTCACGCTTCAGGTCGCTAGCCATTCCGAAAGTTCTCCATATGCTACCCTTAATGAACTTTTTAGGGAACATAGTCTGGCAATACTCCTTATCGAGATAAGAGAGCATCATGTTATGTTGCTTAACCTTTGGGGTGTACAAATAGTAGGTATTCTCAGGATAATAGTTTGTGAGAATATCTATTGTAGTACGACTATGGTTTCCCAAGCCGGTGAAGTTATTGTACAGACGCTTTGCGTCGAACCCTATATTCATTAAGACGCGAAATTATCGTGTATTATATGTTTATTTTGTCAAGTAGGTTACATTTTCAGGTTTAAGGTACTTGGATTTCTTGAGAAGAATTGCGTACAAAACCTTACGAAAGTAGTATTTTGTTTTCAATTCCCAAGAAGAGCCGACGCTTACACCATACTGTGCGGCCTTAGAAAGGTATAGGTCGCGAAACGGGTTGCCACAGTTGTGACGCCATGGCTTGCGTTTGTTTGAAAAATGTACGATAGCAGGATTTTCGAGAGCATACTGGAGGTCGTCCTTTCTGCGACTCTGTATCTCAGGCTTCTTGAAAGTAAAGAAGTCCAGCAAATTCCATCTGCACGAGATGAATTTTGTGTGTCCTGCAGTCAGTGCATTCATTATATCCTGATCGTGATGTTGGAGGACATCGCGATTACTCTCTATGAAGGCAGAAGCCTTTTTCGAGAAGTCGGTCTCTCTCATAGCCTTAAGGTTAATGAGAGCCACTCCGGCATTGTAATACGAAGAGTCTGCGTTATAGTGCAAGATTTCCGGTTTCTTGGTGTCGTAAGGAGGGCGTTCCTCTACAGCTGCAATCATGAGATTGTCGGCATCGAGATCAGTATTCCACAGTTCGCGCACGCTGTCCAATATCAAGGTGTCGCAATCCAGGAACAAAACCTTATCAACAGAAGAAGGCAGCAAATCTGGCATGAATATGCGCAAATATGTAGCGCGAGAGACGTAATCGCGTCGCCACATAGGGAGAGACTGTACCAAATAGTTATCTACGCTGTAGAAGTGGAAAGCCATTTTTGGGTGCATCGAGGTGAACTCATTTTTGAGGCTATCGTTCAGGTCAACGTTGATGATATGTATAGCGAAAGTTTCTCCTTTGTTACTCTCCTCCAATGAGTATAGCATGATATGAGCATAAGGGACGAAGTTCGCGTCGATATTTATTGCTATGTTTATCATGCTATGATTATTGGATACGAGCGCAAAGTTGCACATTTTTTATGTAAGAGACAAAAAATAGATTAGATAAGACTAGAAAATGCGACATTAATAGTTTATGGGAGGGTAGTCTGTGAGTATAGGGAGCGTTATTGTTGCTCGCAGTTTTTTTATTGTGATGGGGATAGCTGCCTATAGAAAAGTCCTATGCGAGTCCCTTGCTATATAGAGAGAACACCCTTGTTCATCGTAATTTTTTTATTTTGTAGACTAAATGTAGATTCGGGCTAGACTCGGGCTAGATACGGGGAAGTCCCTTGTTCATCGTAATTTTTTTTAGCGTACATATAAAAGAAAAAGCGCGAGCTCAGAGAAAGGCTCGCGCTTTAGTGTATGGTTCAAGTATAGATATTATTCCAAATACTGTTTGCAGTCCATTGCGGCTTTACAGCCAGAAGCTGCAGCAGTGATGCACTGACGGTAGCGAGGGTCGGCCACATCGCCGCAAGCAAATACGCCAGGAACAGATGTGCGGGTAGAGTTATCGAAAGTCCTTATATAACCCTCTGGGTCTACCTCTACCGCAGGACGGAAGAGATCCGATTTAGGAGTGTGACCTATAGCGAGGAAGAAACCATCAATATCTATAGTTTTCTTAGACTCGTCGGCTTTGCCGCGACGGTGTACCAGTAACGCCTGTTTCAAGACAGGAGAACCGATGAGGTCGAGAGTCTCATGTTCGAACAAGATTTCGATTTTAGGGTTAGCGAAAAGTTTGTCCTGCATAGCCTTAGAAGCGCGGAGAACATTTCTACGCACGATGAGGTAGACCTTCTGAGCAAGAGAAGCAAGGTACTGAGCCTCTTCGGCTGCTGTGTCGCCACCACCGACTACGGCTACGACCTTATTACGGAAGAAAAATCCGTCGCAAGTGGCGCAAGCAGAAACACCGCTACCTCGCAGACGGTCCTCAGCTGGAAGACCTAGATATTTAGCCTCTGCTCCAGTTGCAATGATGATAGCTTTAGCCTCCATTGTATTACCATCATCAAGAGTAACCTTATGCAAACTGCTTGGTGAAGATGCAAACTCGACCTTTTCGACTATTGCGCCAACCATATTAGTACCGAGACGTTCAGCCTGTTCTCGCATATTCATTACAAGTTCTGTCCCATCAATGCCATTAGGGAAGCCAGGGTAGTTCTCGATGGTAGTTGTAGTCGTAAGCTGACCACCAGGGAGGGGACCCTCAACAAGTGTAGGGTTAAGTCCTGCGCGAGATGCATATATAGCAGCGGTGTATCCTGCAGGTCCACCGCCTATGATAATAACATTCATGTTAAGCTACTTGGAAATGAACTTATTATTGAAAGGAATCTGAACAGGGCAAATCTTACGATAGTCCGTAGCAGGAATAGAAATACCCCACTGAGACAACTTAGAAGATTTAGAATTAGCGATAGAGCCGTTAGCTATGTACTCGATAGCCAAGGCAGTGAGGGACTCAGTAGGTTCGCCGAGTTGTTCGCGGAAAAGTTCGGAATACTCATTGAACATAAAGTCAGGTTCCATGCCATCTCCGTCAGTAGTATCGAAAGTCTCGTCTGCGCTATTATAATACTGAGCGACAAGAGGGGCGATGAGCCAATTATTGATACGGCTGTCGAAATAAGGCTCATCTGTCTTAGAGTGAACAATAAGATCTGGAGTTATCACGTACATGGCAGTATTCTTACCGCCAGAAGTGTAGCCAATAGTATAGACATCCATATAAGGTTTAAGACCGAGGATAGTAGCCTCCGAAGCAGAATATGTATCGCCGCCTTGGATGATTACGATACTATTAAGATTGAGGTTGTTGTCAAGAGCAGTTTTAGTAAATGTTGTTTCATCCTTACCAAATTCCTTAGTAAGGATTTCGTTGTATTTATAATGAACTATCTCCTTTTCTTCCGAAACCACATTCTCTGGAGCGATGAGAGAGGCGAGGTAAGAGCACGCTTCCATCTGACCGCCCGGATTATAGCGCAGGTCGAGGATAAGCTTAGATACCCCATTATCCTTGAACTGAGAGAATACGGAAGCCAACTCGTCGTTGAACGCAGCATAGTAGTCCATGTACAACAAGTATCCGATTTTTGTTCCGTCATTCAGTTGAAATATGTTAGCCTCGGCGACAGGAGAAGTGCTGACCTGTTCTGATTTCAAATTAACAGTAAGAGGAGTCTCGTTTCTGTCGGCATCGTAGCGAGAAAGACCATACTCGCCATCCTTGCCCCATAAAGAAGAATAGTTCTGAGGAGTCATTACAGTACCATTGACTGTGAAAACGTAATCACCTCTTTTGACGCCAGCTCTAGCAGCAGGAGTACCCTCGTAGACATAATTGATAGCTGCGACGACCGTTGTTTTTTCCGAATCGCCATACATCAGAGAATAGTCCCAGCCCATAGAAGTAGAGATACCCCCCTGTTCCTGATGGAAAGCGTCTGCGTCGTCAGTGATAAAAGAGAATATATCCTTAGGGTTGCGAAGTTTCTCAAAATACTCCTTAGTGTCAGGCTCCTTGTAGAAATCGATAACAGGATAACCCTTGCTATCCGAGATACCTTCATTGTAGAGATAATAGTTATCCATAATGAAGTATACGAATTCGTTTGCCAGAGCCGTGAGTTCTGGGATCTGGATATCATCCGGTCTTGAAGGATTGTTGTTCACCAGTTCGTCATCTTTGTCTTCACAAGAAGAGAAAGACATACCTACCAATAATGCAGCTATGAAAAATGAATAGTATTTCATCAACGTTGTAGTTAAAGATTATTTATAGTGTCAAAGTTCGTTATTTATTTTCAACTTTTGAGCCACTTTTCTAATTTTGCATCAAAATAATTTATGTTATGAACGAGATATCTCTAACAGTAGCAAAACAATTGCTCGACATCAAGGCAATTCGCCTTCAGCCAACCAATCCATTTACCTGGGCATCGGGATGGAAGTCACCAATCTATTGCGACAACCGCAAGGCGTTGTCTTATTCTGCAGCTCGTACTTATATCAAGGAGTCTTTTGCGAAGATTGCAAAAGAGAAGTATGCAGAATTTGATGTAGTAGCAGGTGTAGCTACAGGAGCTATTGCACAGGGTGCGTTGGTAGCAGATCTTCTCAACAAGCCATTTATCTATGTACGTTCGGCTCCAAAGAACCATGGCATGGAGAACTTGATTGAGGGCGATTTGAAGGCAGGTCAGAAGGTATTAGTTATTGAGGACCTTATCTCTACTGGCGGCAGTTCACTCAAGGCTGTAGAGGCTCTTCGAAATGCAGGCGCGGAGGTAGTCGGTATGTTGGCTATCTTCACATACGGTTTCCAGAAGGCAGTTGATGCTTTTGCAGACGCTAAGGTAGAGCTCACAACATTGAGCAACTACAACGATATGATTCAGGCTGCTGTAGAGTCGGGTTATGTAACATCAGCAGACATTGACACATTGAAGGAGTGGCGTAAGTCGCCAGAGACCTGGGGCTGCTAATTCGTCAAGATATTACTGCTTGACCTTTTGAAATGTCAAGCGATGCAAAGGGGAGGTACCATATTCGGCGAGACCTTTACAGTGCGCCGCAGTAGGGTACCCCTTATTTTTATCCCAAGCGTAGACCGGGTATATCTTATGCTGTTCGAGCATATACTCGTCACGGTGAGTTTTAGCCAAGATAGAAGCGGCGGCGATACTCATATATTTACCATCACCCTTAACGATAGTAGTATGGTCGATGCCCTCGAAAGGACGGAAGCGGTTGCCATCGACAATTATATGCTCGGGGCGGATATTCAGTCCGTTGATAGCTCCGTGCATAGCGTCGTATGTTGCCTGAAGGATATTCTTTTCATCAATGACCCTATTGTCGATCATACAGACATTCCAAGCCAAGGCATATTTTTCGATGACAGGGCGCAGTTCGTCGCGTTTCTTAGGGGTAAGCTGCTTACTATCGTTAATAAATTCCGATACGAAATCCTCTGGGAGGATGACAGCCGCAGCAACGACCGGTCCGGCCAGGCAGCCACGACCAGCTTCGTCGACGCCACACTCTATGATACCTTGGTTGAGATAAGGGAGGAGCATAAAGATTATTTCTCGTTATAGATAACCCCTAAAACTACGCTACCGACAGCATTGAGAGTAGCCTTGTCGACATTATCCATTGTATCTTGGTGAGTATGCCAATAAGAACCGAAAGAAGATTCGGTCTGGTTGTCATAATGGATAATATCTACGGCAGGGATGTTAGTGTGTTTATGGATATAATAATGGTCGTCGGTAATATAACCGCCATTAGCATCCACGAAGTTAGCACCGAAGCCCATTCTGCGAGCGCGTTGCCATATCATATCGACAATATTAGAAGCCCACTGTTGAGAGAAAGACTCCTTATGGAATGTAGCATTAGGAGCGCCCACCATATCGAGGAGAATAGCAAATCGGGCTTGAGATTTTCTGCCCATATCGCTCTGTCCCCAGAATTGAGATCCCAAGCACCAAGTGTCGGGGAGGTACTTGATGCCAGACTTATGGCTAGGGGTACCCATATCCTCCACGTCGAAGAAAATGATGTCGACACCGATTTTAGACTGCTTAAGTTGAAGTTGGCGAGCGACCTCGAGGAGAACGCCTACTCCGCTAGCGCCATCGTTAGCACCATCGATAGGAGTGTCACGTTTCTTAGGGTCGGGGTCATTATCAGCGAATGGTCGGCAATCCCAGTGAGCGCATAGAATGATACGATTAGCCTTCTGAGGTTGGATGTGACCTATTACGTTTTTTATTTTTTCAGGCTTTCCGAGATAATTAGTTCCTTCGCCCTCCTGAATCTCCACCTCAGCTCCGAATCGAGAGAGAGTTGAGACCATATAGTCGAGGCATTTAGCGTGAGCCTCAGTACCAGGGACACGAGGTCCGAATGCCACCTGATCGGCAGTGTACTTATATGCAGAATCAGCAGAAAAATCTACTGAAAGAATCTCCTGAGGTTTAGACGCTGCAGGAGTATTGTTAGTTTTCTGGCAAGCGGCCAAAGCCAATGCTGAACAGAAAACTATAGCTAGGGATTTATTGTTCATTTTCGGGAAACGATTCTACAATTATTATCGGACCATGACCTGGCGGAAGCCATCAGTCATAACCTCCACCTGCTCTTTGTCGTCATTTTCATAGATGATAAGAGTCTCGATACCATCTATGCTGTTGGCCATTTCGATAGCCTTTTCGTGACCTATGACCATAAATATTGTTGCCATTGCATCAGTAGTCATTGTATTAGGTCCGATAACAGTAACGCTAAGAGTCTTGTGCTCGATAGGGAAGCCAGTCTTAGGGTTGATAGTATGAGAGATGCGTTTGCCGTCGGCTGTGTAATAGAACTGACGGTAGGAACCAGAAGTAGATATAGCGCAGTCGGTCACTTCGATGATATGCTGAGCCTGGCGCTCAAAGATATTGTTATCCTCGGAAGGGCTGTCGATACCAATACGCCATTTTGAGCCACTAGGGCTGAGACCCTTAAGGTGAAGTTCGCCACCGATTTCAACCATATAATTCTGAACTCCGAATTTTTCGAGAGTCATAGCGGCAACATCTATGCCATAGCCCTCAGCCAAGGCATTCATATCAATTTGTATGCGAGGGTCGTCCTTAACGATGCTATCGCCCTGGAGGCGGATCTTGTCCATTCCGATGAGAGGGAGTACATCTTTTGCACCAGCGACCAGTGAGTCGTACACCTCGGTAGATATAGTATCGAGAAGAAATCCCTTAGCGAAACGCCAGTGAGAACTAAGTCCGCGAATAGTAACATCAAATACGCCATCAGAGAGAGCATTCATCTCCATAGCCTTATTCCATACGGTGGTAAAGAAGCTATCTACCTGATGATGCTCGTTGCGGTTTATTTTAGAAACGGTAGAATTGGTATTGAAAGTAGACAAAGAATTGTCGTACATATCAAGCACCTGGCGAATCTCATTATTAAGACTCTTATCGTATTGATATCTGAAGTTGTATGCTGTTCCGAATACGAAGCCTGAATCTTGTATATATTTTGGTTTCTTCTCCTGGCAAGAAGAAAGGATTCCTATTGCGAAAAGCAAAAATGCTATGCGTTTGATAAAACTCATACTAAATGTTCTAAAAGTATCGCAAATGTAGCTTAAAAATCAGTTAGTTGGCTATTGAACCAGAGAAAAACTCCATTCAAAGCGTTTTGCGTTACCCTGAGCATCTGTTACGATAGCCAACAGATTATGATTGCCCGGGTTGATACGTAGTCTTTCTATCCGAGCCTTGAGCATATTCTGCTTGTAGTCGTATTCGAAAGGATGCCAATCACCGTCGATATATACATCCCATTGAGATATGCCGCTAAGATCATCAGAGACTCCAATCATAATAGTATTAGAGCGTTTCAGGTTTGTGCGAGAATTGCGTGTTATTACGACAGGGGGAGTATTGTCGGTTCCTATAGTGTAGTCACCGAGAGCCTTATTCTTCATCGTAATTTTTCCATTATCGGCCTTGCCTCCAGCGTATATGAAGCTCCCCTTAGAATTGCGGTATAAGATACAAGCCTTAGAAGATTCTATACTATCTGGGAGAGGGAGAGTAATAGAAACAGCTTTCTGGAGAGGGATAGTATTACTGCCGATAGTCCAGATTTTATTTTTATGAGAAAGAGAAATCTGCTCGTCAGCATACAATGCTCCGTGAGGAATGACTACAGATATACCCAAGGTATCTACGGCAAAAGTCTTATTCCACTCACAATTGCGTTCAGAAGGGGCAGAAGAGCTGGCTGCTCTGCCAACCAGTTTGAAAGAGAGTTTAGAGACGTGACCAGCGAAATCAGTAGCCTCGTATCTCATATTGAGAGTGTCGTTAGGAGCGACGGCTATTATGCCATCACCAGTATAATAAGACAATTCATTACCCGGAAGACGGTATGAACGTTGGATGAAGCGACGATTGCCGATCCACTCCTTATAATCGAGGTGGGCATTAATGTGGCGGGTCAAGTCGAAATCCAAGTCATCTATATGACTTTGGAACACGAGAGTATTATTCTTGAAAAGTTTAATGTCTATTACGCCACAAGGTCGACCATCAGAAGAGAAATAGTCGGTGCAATGGATGCCCAATGCGATGCGACCTGCAGGTGCAGGGATAATCTGAGAGACGGGAGCGCCATAGTATTTTATGCTATTATATGCTATGCGATCACCCTCATTCTCGACAGAGTAGAGTTTCAACCCCATTATAGTCGGAGGAACATTATCCTTGACTTCAGGGATATATGCCAAAGGATTGAGGGGGTGTTCAGATTTAGTGTCGCGCACCTCGTAATGGAGATGCGGTCCGCCAGAACCACCACTATTTCCGCTATAAGCTATCACCTCACCTTTTTTTACGGGGAGGTCGGTACTTTTCAGGAAAACATCGCAGTTAAAAGACCTGTGTTCGTATTGATAGTCACATAAGACCTTATCTATTCGAGGAATGAAAGAGTTTAGGTGTCCATATACGGTAGTAGTACCATCGTTGTGAGTCACGTACAAGGCATAGCCATAGCCGTATGTTGCCATTTTGATGCGGCTTACGTAGCCATCCGCCGTAGATTTTACAGGGACGTTGAGGGTTCCTGATGTAGAAAGGTCGATGCCAGAATGGAAATGGTCGGCGCGCAACTCAGCGAAAGAAGCACTGAGTCGGACGGGGATATCCATAGGCATGATATGAGTAGCCTTCTGAGCTTCCGTCTGGAGCGACAATAAAAAGAGCGAGCCCAGGCAGAAAAGCAGCTGATTTAATTTCATAATGATTTAAGGTAATTCTCTGCGGTCTGTAATTTTTCCACGGTACCGACGTCGAACCAGTGGTACTCCTTTCGGAGTTCGATACTCATAATATCCTTAGGCTGGCATAATTTGAGGTAGCCATCCATAATACCGAATACCTCGCCGAAGTCGGACATAGCCTCTACGAGAGACGGCTCTATAATATGGATGCCGCAGAAAGCCTGCTGTTTATATTGAGGGATATCCTTCATATTAATATCGCCCTTGATTTTACCCTCGGTAGTATTTATCCATCCGCAGAGGTAATGCAAATCATCGAACAGCAGTTGTCGATTAGTTTTACGGACGCGAGTCAAGAGGGTAGCATCGTTATGGATTCGTTTATGCATATCCAGGAGGTCGGCCAGAGGGGCATCGCAAATTACGTCGGCGTTACCCACTACGATAGGTTCGCTAGGGTCGAACAGAGGGAGAGCCTTGACCAATCCACCGCCAGTATCGAGGAGTTTGCTACTCTCATCGCTTATGGCGATAGAAGCTTCGGGCCAAAGAGTTTTACTATTAGTATTGATATAATCGATGACCTGATTAGCGAAGTGGTGGACATTGACCACGATACGACGAGCGCCCTCAGCGTAGAAATGGTTGAGGACATGTTCAAGCAACGGTTTCCCGTTTAGGAGAACCAGCGCTTTCGGTTTATCATTTGTCAGCGGTTGCAATCGGGTACCCAATCCAGCCGCGAATATCATAGCCTGCATAATATACTATCAGTTATTTCTTGAGTTCCTGTTCAATATGTTTAATTGTTACGTCGATATCGTAGGATTCCTTGAGCCATTTAGCCATAGCCTCGGCGCAATAGACACTACGATGTTGACCGCCAGTGCATCCGAAAGATACCATAAGCGATTCGAAGCCACGTTCCATATAATTCTCGACAGACATACCTACTATTGTTTTAGCTGCAGATAGAAATTTCTGCATTTCATCCTGGTACTTGTCGAAGAAAGCTATTACGTCGGCATCCTTACCTGTTGACTGCTTATACTCGGCGTATCTGCCAGGGTTAGGCAGAGCGCGGCAATCGAAGGTATGACCGCCACCATTATAAGTATTAGGTATCACTCTCTTGTAAGAGAAAGAAGATACGAATACGTTGAGTTTAGGTTTAGCAGGGTTAATGATACCCTGGATTACGTGAGAAGCCTCCAGAGCCTGAAGGACACCGAGGAGGTGAGGGATATTGATATCAGGGAGGAGGTTATTGTTCAAGATATACTTGATATTACCGAGGGCATAAGGGATACTCTGGAGGAAATGCTCCTTACGTTCGAAGAAACCGCGGTACCCGTAGGCGCCCATAGCCTGCATGATACGGATGAGGACGAAAGTATGGAATACAGGCATCTGTTTGTCGGCCTCCTCAGCGAAGAAATAACGAGCCAGTCGAGTACGAGTCTCAGCAGGTATGTCGGCTTTAGCATCGAAAAGCAGAGAAGCCACATCATAGTGACGAGCTCCGCGACGTCCGCCCTGGTAGTCGATATACCAAGGCTCCAGGCTATCACCGCGAAGCATAATGTTACGGCTCTGGAAATCGCGATAGAGGAAAATATCCAAAGGCTGCTGGAGGAGATAATCCTTCAAAGAGTCGAAATCCTTCTCTAGCAGTTCCTCATTGAACGGAATCTTAGCCAGACGCAAGAAGTAATACTTAAAATACTGGAGGTCCCAGTTCATAGACCGTTCATCGAAAGCAGACCTAGGGTAGCAGAGAGAGAAGTCGACCACCTCCGCTGCCTTTTTCTGGAACACCTTCAAGTCGTCCAAGACACGTTTATACAACTCCTCCAGTGCGGCAGAGAAGCCACCCTCCTTAGCGCGAGTATTCAGGATATGCTGATACAGCGACATATCCCCCAAGTCCTCCTGGAGGTAGATATTATTATCGAGATCCTCGGCATATATCTGAGGTACCTTGAGGTCGGCATTACGCATAGCACGAGAAAACGAGAGAAAAGTATTATTCTCTGTTCGGTTAGTGCTATAGACGCCAATCAGCGAGATACCCTTTTCGCCGGTTATGCGGTAGTATTTTCTATTAGACCCAGACTGAGGCAGCAAAGAAACGCCAGAGACCTTTTGTCCGGTAGCCTGTTCAAATAACTGATCGAATAATTCCATCTAAAAATAATATCAAATACTTATAGCAGAAACACCCCTGAGGGGTAGTGTCTGTATTAAGGGAGTGTTAAGAGAGCGTTAAGAGAGCATTAAGAGAGCGTCAGTATAATTTTATTTATGATACTGAGCTCCACTATTTGCCCGCCAAGATACTCTCGATTTTGGTCAGGATGTCGGCAGGCAACTGTTTGCCGTCGGCTATTTTCATATTCTTATCCAGCTGTTCGCAAGAAGATGCGCCAACGAGAACGGAAGTCACACGTTTATCCCTGAGAATCCATCTCAAAGCCATTTCGCTAAGAGACATCCCCAAGTCGGAAGCCAAGCTATTCAGTTGCTTGACAGTATTAATTGTTTCGGCTACGCTTTCAGCTGTAAGGAACTTACTATGAGTCACGCGAGAGCCCTCTGGAATACCATTGAGGTAGCGGTCGGTGAGCAGACCCTGAGCTAGAGGCGAGAAAGCGATGAGACCGACGCCGAACTCCTGCAGAGTATCGAGCAGGCCCTCGGTTTCGATCCAGCGTTCGAACATACTGTATTTAGCCTGGTGGATGAGGCAAGGCGTGCCCAGTTCCTTAAGGATGCGCATAGCCTCGTAAGCCTCGGCGGGGTGGTAGTTAGAGATACCCACATAGAGAGCCTTGCCGCTACGGACTATCTGGTCGAGAGCCATCATACTCTCCTCGATAGGAGTCTCAGGGTCTGGACGATGGTGGTAGAATATATCCACGTAGTCGATGCCCATACGCCTAAGGCTTTGGTCGAGGCTACTGATGAGATATTTACGAGAGCCGCCATCGCCGTAAGGGCCGGGCCACATATCATAACCAGCCTTAGTAGAGATTACAAGTTCGTCGCGGTGTCCGTAGAGGTCACCCTTCAGGACCTTACCTAGAGTCTCCTCCGCGCTACCATAGACAGGACCATAATTATTAGCGAGGTCGAAATGAGTAATGCCCTTGCTAAAAGCGTGGACGAGGACCTTGCGAGCGTTGTCGAAAGAATCTTCAGAACCAAAGTTGTGCCATAGTCCAAGAGATACGGCAGGGAGCTTGAGGCCCCATTTACCAGTCTTGTTGTAAATCATTCGCGTGAAGTGTTAATACGTTTTTCAATCTCTTTCAGAGCGCTAACCACGGCACCCTCTATTCGGTCCTGGGGGTTGTGATTAGAAGAGGCATATACGAAAGCGATATCAGTACCCTGTCCGATAGATGACAAGATAGATTTATTGAGGCGGAAGGCCTCGCGTACCTGCCTTTTGATACGATTTCTGTCTACGGCGTGCTTAAATCTCTTCTTAGGGACAGAGATAAGCATGCGAGAAGTAGAAACAGAGTCCTCTACGCGTGGCTTGAAGACCACACGTAGAGGATATTTGAAGCAACTATCGCCGTCTGAGAACAGCGAGTCGATAGTTTTATCTGAACAAATTCGTTCTTCTTTTGGTAATTCGAACATTTACGTTTTTTCTCTTTATTCGTCGCCGCCGCCGCTGTAAGAAACACCGCCGCCGTCTTCATCTCCTTCTGGTCCACCAGGGCCTTTCTTCTTATTGAGGTTCAAGTTACCAAATTTCCACGTAAGTGTGCATCCAAAAGTGCATTTATTTCTCCATCGTTTAGATTCCTGGTACATTGTTTCGCTCTCGAATACGTTACGGAACTTACGGGTATTGAGAACGTTACGGCCGTTGACGCTAAGTACCAATTTATCTTTGCAGAAAGATTTTTTGAGGCCGAGATCGAGGCCACCCATAGGCTTAACATAGCCCTGAACGCCCTTAGACTTGCCTCGGTACATACCGGTAGCCTGCATAGAGATGTTAGCAGGGAGGGTAAAGTTACCGATCATTCGGACATTCCAGTTGAAAGAATTCTGCTCATCACCCTCGACGACGCTAGTAGTCTCGGTGCTACCAGTCATGAGAGCGAGCCAATCCTTATCAGGAGCATATCTATAAGCTTCGATTTTCTGGTAGAAGAGGTTGAGAGTTGTAGTAAGCTCCAACCAATTAGAGATGCGGTTCTTGCCAACGAGTTCGCTACCGAGAGACTTACGGTCGCTTACGTTAGCCTGAGTATTGTATCGGATATTACCCTGAGTGAAGCTGATGTGGTCCATTACGTCGCTAGTTGCGCGGTAGTAAGCCGAGAAAGAGAGAGTCTGACCGCTTTCCCACATCTTGATATAGTTAAGTTCGAAAGCGTTAGTGTACTCTGGAGTAAGTTCTGGGTTACCGAAGCGGATATTATAAGCATCGCTAATCTGTCGCGAAGGGTTAAGTTGACCACCCCAAGGGCGACGTAGACGGCGAGTATAGTTCACCTGAAGCTCATTGCCAGAAGGGAGAGCATAAGAGACGAAGAGAGAAGGGAAGAATTTGAAGAAACTCTTGCTAGCTGTAGACTCGTTGTTTACGGCATTATCTGAACCACTAGCACGTTGTTTTACCTTATCTATAGTCTCGAACTCCCACTGTTCGGCGCGCAGACCACCCTGAAGAGTCATGTCGCCTATTTTACCACCGAGAGTGAGGTAGCCAGCGTGAGTATCCTGATTATACTTAAAATCCTGGTACATATTAGAGCCGTCAGTTTCTGTACGGTCAGTAGTAGACTTGTTTTTCTGGAACTGCCCCTTATAGCCAGCCTCCAGTTTAAGTTCATCGGCGATAGTCACGGTATAGTCGAGCTGGAGAACCTTACCCTTGTTATCCACTGTAGAGTTATCAACCTGGTTAGTTGATGAGTTAGTAGAATTTACATAGTTGAAATTCTGCTTATAAACGGCATCGTTATCCATTTCCCAGCCGAATTTAGAAGCAGAGAAATCGATAAAGTGAGTATCAGAGAAAGTGTGGCGGAAGTTGAACTCCATATTTCTCATCTGATTCTCAGAGTCGGAATTTGTATTACGAACAGAAGTATAGTACAATTTATCTGTGCGAATATCGCCAAGACCGTCGCCGTACTGAGTATAGTGAATTTCCTCCTCGTTTTCGCCATCGCCATTCATACCAGCGAGGACGATACCGATATCATTTTTAGGGGTAGGGTGGAAAGTCAGTTTGAATCGACCGAACCAGTTGCCGCCGCCGTTTTCAGATTCAGACTTCTCTTCAAGTATACTAAGAGGGCTAGGCAAAGAAGAAACCTTAGGAGACAATACCTCCTGATAAGCCTCACCGCCACCTACCATACGACGATGTCTGCGGCTGAGGTCGAGACCAAATTCCCATTTGCTGACGTTGACGCTGAGGTTACCAGAGAAATGGTATCCGCCATTAGTGTTTCCGCCAGCTTTGAGAGAGCCAAAGTATCCGCTAGTGCGTTCATCCTTGAGGACGATATTGATGATACCGGCAGAACCCTCTGGGCTATATTTTGCTGAAGGGTTAGTGATGACCTCGATTTGCTTGATGTTATCTGCAGGAAGGAGTTGGAGGATATCACCCTGGTTTTCAGCGGAGAGACCAGAAGCCTTACCATTAATCCAAATAGTCACAGAAGAGTTACCGCGGAGAGAAACAGAGCCATCGTTATCTACCTCAACGCTAGGTACGGTAGCCAAGAGGTCAGAAGCAGAACCACCCTCGGCAGCGATGTTATTGCTAGCATCGAAAACCTTACGGTCGAGTTCGAAGCGCATTTGGGAAGCCTTGCCAGTAACCTGTACCTCTTCGAGCTGGCTTGTTTCAGGTTGTAAGTTTCGAGTACCGATATTGGCAGTCTGACCGTTGCGGGTAATGTCAATATTGATAGTGAAAGGTGTATAACCCATATAAGAGCAAGTAACGGTATACTTACCGACCTTAAGACCTTGGATATTAAACATACCATCCAAGTCAGTGATGCCACCAGTAATCATTTTGCCATTAGCGTCTGTGATAGCTACTGTGGCGAACTCGATAGGCTGACCGTTATCAGCATCTTTCAATTGACCTTTTACGTTGCCAATCTCTGCAACTGCGTTTATTGTAATGCATAGCATACAAAGCATTACAAATAAGAATCTTTTCAACATTTTTTCAAATAAGCCCTTTTGTAGTAATACTGGTAGTAATGGTTGATTCGTGTTAGCCGTGCTAATATCTAACACAAAGCTATGTATTATAGGTGTAAGCAAAAATCAAAACCGACAAACGGGTAATATTTGTCGACAAACCGCGTTAGAATATTACAGGTGTCGGTTCCGACTTAGAGCCATACCACAAGTATCCCTTTACAGGTTTAGATAAAGCCACCTCGATGAGCTTCATATAATTATATACCTGTTTCAGATGCTTAGGGCTAGCGTTAGCGAACTTATAGTCGACAACCATTACCTCCCCGCTGCCAGTCATTAGGACGCGGTCGGGTCTATACTCCTTGCCACCATTATCCGGGGTGAGTATGATAGATTCCGTTATTACCCTATTAGAAGGGTCGAACCAAGAATTTATGACATCATTTTTCAAGCCGATATTAAACCAATCAGACAAGTCGTTGGCATCCTTTTCGGAGATATCGCCATTGAGGATAGCGCGGCGAATAGATTTATTCAAATCATCGGCAATCATTACAGACTGCATGATATTATGCTTAGCTGTACCTATATCCGTCTTAGACTCTTCAGAATCAGGGTCATCGTCTATATCCCTAGTATGGTTGATGCGAGCTGTAATATCACCACCGAAAGATATAGCAGGGAGCTGCTCATTATCCTCGGCAGTCAGATTATTATCAGGTTTCCCCTGGAGAGAAGATAAACTACCTCGGGTATACTCTTTGACAGAGAATGTAACAGGCTCCTCATCCTCGTCAGCATTAAAGACCCACTCTTTGGTAGAGGTCTTCGTACTTAACATAATAGAACGCGCCAGAATCTGTTCTGTGCCGTTCTCTTTGCCAGAGTACGGTTCTATGGCGACCTCGACGTCAAAAGATTCCTTGATGAGGTCGCAGATAGTTATTGAGCTCAGAGCCTTATCGCCCTTTTTGACCTCGGGGTTATTGCACCATACGAAAAGGCCCTCTCTAGCGCGGGTGAAAGCCACGTATAGCAAGTTCATATTATCGACTATACCCTGAGTTGCCTCGTTATAGTATTGGTCAGAATAATTAGTCTCCTTGAGGCTAGAGAACGGTAACTCGATCATATTCAGAGGAGTGTAAGGGTCGTTCTCGACATCACACCATATAGAACTATTATTTTTGAATATAGACCAGTTGGCGCTAGGGATAAAGACGATAGGGTATTCCAAACCCTTACTCTTGTGGATAGTCGTAATGTTCACGGCATTCTGACCTTCGGGAGCCTGGATGACGAAATTACCGTTTTGGCTATGACTCTCTATATATTCAATAAAACTATTCAAGGAAGCAGTCTGGCAGTCGGCGTAGCTACGAGTCTTTTCGATGAACGCTTCGAGGAATATATAGTCGCGAGTTCTCATTTTCTCGGGTAGCATATCGATAGCCTTATAGACGAGGTCGAGCAGACCCAATCCCTTCAAGAGACTGACCTGTCGGGCGATTTCATCCTTACGGTCATTACGCCAAGAGTCGTAGAGAGATTCGATAGGAGTAGAATCTATAGCTGCTATGACATGAGCCAAAGCAGGTTCGTTAGAGTCGTCCACAATAAGTTTGAGGATAGAAATGAGCACCTTGATGCTAGGAGCCTCGCATATATAGAGAGCCTGGTTAGACAATACGTTGATGTTGTGAGAATTGAGAAGTTGGACTATTTCAGTCGCTTCAGAATTATTTCGGATAATGATACAGATGTCGCTATATTTATATCCTTGTGACACCAGAGTCTCAATAGTTTCGGTCAGCTGCTGTTTCTTGTACTCTATGGCGGCATCAGAATCATCCATAATACTCATGCGGACATAACCCCTATTGTCCCTTTTTTTAGGAGGGACAGCCTGTTGGCCATTAGCATAAATATCAGCAATGCCGTCAAGAGTTCTCTTAGAGGCAGGGTCGTTATCCAGTTTCGGCATAATGAACGAGACACACCTCCGGGCGAGGACAGGGAACAAGTCGTTATTGAATTCGACAATATTCTGAAAACTTCGCCAATTGGTGTCAAGAGTATTGTCAGAGATATATCCGTTTATAGAATTATCATTGTATACCGTCTCGCTCAGCAGTTTCCAATCAGAATTACGCCAGCGGTAAATCGCCTGCTTGACGTCGCCCACCAAGAGACAAGACCTATCATTTGCCAAGCTATTCTCGATGAGCGGTCTGAAGTTATCCCATTGTATTTTCGAGGTATCCTGAAATTCATCGATCATTATGTTGTCGAACTTACTGCCAGCCTTTTCATAGATGAAAGGGATAGGAGCGCTACCGATGAGGTCCTTAAGTAATTTATTAGCGCCACCTATCATCTGCATGTGCTGTTCGTGTTCGATATTACTAAGGTTCTGCTTCAAGTCATTGATGATACCCAGGGCGAAGAACTTAGAATCGAGGAGCCAGATAGTCTGGATAGCTCGATTATTGATTTCGCATACAGATATAAGGTTTGCCAAGATAGACTGCAGACCACTTTCGTCGGCCTTTTTATCTTTCAAGATACGTTGTTCCTTGCCGTAGTAAGGGGCTTTCTTTATCAGGTCGATGACAATATTATACTCAGACCTATCTTTAAGAAGGTCCAAGATACTATTGCAGTTACGAAGTTTATCAGAGAGTTTGTATGCAGAGTGTTGAGTCCCATGATGAAAATAAGAAGAATCCGAGAGAGCGAGGCGGTTGATTTCGTTGAGGAAGCGTTCCAAACCGTCTGCAATAGGGACTATAAGATTATCCACAGTTTTCCTATTAGCTTTTCGCGAATCCTCGAGAGTCTTACGGTCGACGGGCTGGAGGTCGTGTCCTTGGAGGAGAGATTTTGCGATAGGGGAGAGCAAACTCTCAATGTCCCAACCCTGACCATCGTCCATTTTCTCGTTCATAAGGCGAGTGAGCCAAGACTGCAGATCCTTGTCGGTTTCCATATTTGCCATAAGCAGATCCACCATTTCGGCGCGAGTCTGGTCGGCATCAATGTTGACGCGGTAGTCGGCGCTCAGTTTATTTTCGAAAGCGAAAGAGCGGATAATTCTCTGTACGAATTTATCTATAGTAGAAATATTGAACTGGCTATAGTTGTTCAACAGCAATACAAGAGCATTACGGCAGGCGCGGATAATCTCGAAATCGTTCACGAAAGGCTTATTGTGCTCAGCGCGATATTTTTTCTGAGCCTCCAGCAGTTCATTGTGTTTCTCGTGTGAAGGTTCAGAGATAGAATAGAGATTCTCCACTATTCTACTCTTCATTTCGGCGGTAGACTTATTAGTAAAAGTTACGGCTAAGATATGGCTATACTTACTAAAGTCGTCGATTATCAGGTCTATGTATATCAAAGCCAGGGTATAAGTCTTACCCGAGCCTGCTGATGCCTTGTATATGTCTAGCATATTTTACATATTTCTACTATTACCTCCTGAGCCTTCATCATATTCTGGACAGGCAAAAATTCGAATTTGCCGTGGAAATTGATGCCGCCTGCGAAGATATTAGGGGTAGGAAGGCCCATAAAAGAGAGTCGAGAGCCATCTGTACCGCCGCGAACAGGTTGGATTTTAGGGGTAATGCCACAATTCTCCATAGCCTTTTTAGCCTGTTCGACGATATACATAACAGGTTCGATCTTTTCGCGCATATTATAATATTGGTCGTGAAGTTCGATTTCGGCAGTACCCTCGCCGTACTCAGAATTGATTTTATCTACGAAATGCTGGATTTCACGTTTACGGCTCTCGAAACGAGGGCGGTCGAAATCGCGAATGATATAGCTGAGAGTTGTTTTCTCCACTGTGCCATTGAATCCCGTGAGGTGGTAGAAGCCCTCATAACCCTCAGTATGTTCAGGAGTATCATAGCGAGGAATCATAGATATGAATGTTGAGGCGAGGCGCATAGAGTTTTTCATCTTTCTCTTAGCCGACCCAGGGTGAACGTTACGGCCGTGGAAGATGATTTTAGCTGCTGCTGCGTTGAAAGTCTCGAATTCCAGTTCGCCGAGGTCGCCACCATCCATAGTATATGCGTAATCGGCGCCGAAAGCAGGGACATCGAAATTATCTGCGCCCTGACCTATTTCCTCATCAGGGGTAAAGCAGATACGTATTTTGCCGTGCTGAACATCCGGGTGGTCGATGAGATACTGCATAGCGCCCATAATTTCGGCGATACCAGCCTTATCGTCCGCTCCGAGGAGGGTAGTGCCATCAGTTACGATAATATCCTGACCGATGAAGCTATTAAGTTCTGGAGACTCCTCCGGTTTGAGGATAATATTAAGATCCTTATTGAGGATTATGTCTCCGCCATTGTATTTTTCTACGATACGAGGCTTAACGTTACGGCCAGAGAAATCGGGAGAAGTATCCATGTGAGCGATGAAGCCCACTACCGGTTTAGTTTTAGCGAGTTCCTCGTTAGTTGCCGGGAGAGTAGCCATGACGTACCCGTAGTTGCTGATAGATATTTCCTGCATACCCATCTCCTTGAGTTCGTCAGCGAGAACGTGAGCCAATTTCATCTGGCCAGGGGTAGAAGGGGTAAGTTCAGTTGTTTCGTCACTTTGGGTATCCATAGAGACGTATTTCAGGAAGCGATCTAAAGTATTCATATTGTATATGTTATTTCTAGTACTCTTTTTGTTTCGTTAGTATACTTAAAACGGTCGTCTACACGTTGGTTGACGATCCAAACTATCTGACCTTGAGATTCGAGAATCCAAGCAGATTCCTTTTCCGTCTGAGACATTTTTCTGTCGACGAAGAAATCAGACAATTTTTTCCAGCCCTTCATGCCGAGGGGGCGGAATTTGTCGCCCTCCCTCCAGGTACGCAGGGTAAGAGGGAAGGTTACCTTGTCGGCATCGAGGTGGACTATATTAGGATTACGAGAGAACGCAAAATTCTTATCCGGAGAGAAGGAACGTATAGACAGACGTATTGGCTGGTCTATGGCATCACCCTCGTTCATCGTAAAAATAGTATCTGCAAAGGTAGGTTTTTCGTGTGCCAAAATCAGGCACAGTCTATCAAAAATCAGACGATAATTATTACTGTACCATATTTTGCCAGTATTATTTTCGTTCAGAGACGAAGCAATTTTATGGATAGAGTCCTCGGAGAAGCCGTATTCGTTGAGAATTTCGAACAAATATATTTCAGGGTCGTTGAGGTTACGGAGTTCCTGAAGAGAGATATGAAGTTCATTGCCGTGAGGGGAGACTGCCCTCTTGCGGAAATTCTCGATTTCGAGGAGGAATACGCCATATACACTATTGAGGTGGCGCATAGTGCTATTCATAGAGTTGAGGAAAGACGGGTTGATGCCCTTGAATACAGGGATGATATTATGTCGGATTTTGTTTCGTGTATATTCGTCCTCCAGATTAGAAGAGTCCGTTACGAAAGAGAGACCTTGCTGGTGGCAATAGTCTTCTATTTCCAGTCGAGACAAATTGAGGAGAGGTCGGACTATGTGGCCTTGGATTTCCTTCATGCCAGCAAGACCACGAATGCCAGTACCTCGTGCTACGTTGAGCATAAAAGTCTCGGCTGCGTCATCGGCGTGATGAGCGACTGCGACGGCGGGGAGTTTATATAGATTGAGGAGAGACTCGAACAAGTTGTAGCGCAGTTCACGTGCTGCCATTTCGATGGAGATTTTGTGAGACTGGGCGTATTGTTGGGTATTAAAATGTTCTATATGAAGAGGGACGTTGAGTTGGGAGCACAGATTTTTGACAAAATTCTCATCGCGGTCAGATTCAGCGCCACGGAGGTGGAAGTTACAGTGGACGGCAGTGCAAGAGTGGCCTGCCTTCACGAGCATGTGGAGGAGAGCTACGCTATCGGCGCCACCGCTGATTGCGACGAGGACTGACTCTGGGACATTTGGGAATTGAGGCATTTTTTTGTGCAAATAACGATATACCTCATGATTTATAAGGTGTACGGTAGTGAGCATTTTTCATCT